>CALWZZ010000029.1 GCA_944386145.1 uncultured Clostridia bacterium
AAATTGTTATCTTATCAAGTGGAAAAGTCGCGGTGCGCCAGCGATTTTACACTTGATAAGATTATAATTTGTTTATTTTGTAATGATAGCCATTTAATGAATAAAATATGATATACATTATTTATTATTTAAAAAACTAATATTAACATAAAAATATCTCAAAAGGAAACGTCCCCAATTGGACAATTTAATTTTTCTTAAGAATTTATTCAAATAAATTTAAGAAACCCTAAAAGTATTATTAAGATTTACATGATATATTAAAATTACAAAAACGTAATAGAAATGTAAGACAAAACAATTTGAGCAAATCGAAAAGTCTTGTAAAATGATAATATAAGGGGTGGAGCAAATGAAAAAAGAAAAATGGATAAATGAATGGATAAAATTATTCTGGGTATTCATTATTGGAAGTTTAATTGGATATGTTGTAGAAATGATTGTAGGATTAGTTCAAAATGGGCATTTTGTTTCAAGACAAGGACTAGTATTTGGACCATTTGCACAAGTCTATGGATTAGGAATTTTGGCATATTATTTGATTGTTCCGAAAATTAAAGGCGGTTATGTAAAAATCTTTTTTGTCACAATGATATTAGGTGGCATTGTAGAATACTTATGTTCTTATTTTCAAGAGGCATTATTTGGAACAATATCATGGGATTATTCTCATCTATGGTTTAATATAAATGGTAGGACAAGTTTATTGCATTGTACATATTGGGGAATAGGAGGCGTGTTGTTTATGAAATATGTATTACCTATCATCAATCATATAGATAAAATTATTAAAAATCAATATTTTAGAACTGTAACTGCATTATTTGCAATATTTATGATATTTAACATATCTGTGTCTTCAATGGCGGCTATTAGACAGGATGAAAGAAATCGTCAAATTGCAGCTTCAAATAATATTGATGTGTTTTTTGATAAATATTATTCTGATGAAGTTATGGATGTCATATATGAAAATAAAATAGAAGTGAAAAAATAGGAGATAGGAACACTAAAATTGACATTATGTAAATAAAATTGTATAATTATAGTATTCGGGAAAAGTCCTGAAAATAAAAATAAAGGAGTATAAAAAATGACAGAATTAAAAACAAAGGAAGAATGCATAACTGAATTTGAGGAGATAAGAACTCGGATGGATGAAATCCTAAAAAATTTGAAAAAGAATCCGGATAAGGTAGAAACAGTAAAAGCTAAGCTTGATGACATCCTGGAAAATCTGGAAAAAAAGGTAGGATATGGTAAAGAAGAAGAAATTTGTAACTGCCTAAAAAGTTTTCAAATATACCCCAATATTAAGGGATATGCATATCTTAAAACGGCAATTGAGATGTGTTTAGACAATCCTAGTTATATTGGTATGGTAACGAAAAGGATTTATCCAGCAGTAGCAACGAAATATAATACCACTGCACCAAGAGTAGAAGGTGTAATGCGAGCTACAATCAAAGGAAAACTAGCTAAAGCAAGTAAAGAATTTAGAAATAAGTTCTTTATGGATAGAGAGAACGTAACGGTAAGTGAATTTATTGCCGTTATAGTAGAGTTTTTAAAAGAAGATGATGAAACAATTACAGAGATTTTACACAAATTAGGAATATCTGCTAATTTTAAGGGGTATTACTATTTAAAAAAAGCAATTATATTTACCGTAGAATCTCCGAATGATTCTCTACAGTCAATTTATTCTAAAGTTGCTCTTGAATATGGAGCAACAATCCAGCAAGTTGAACGCAATATAAGGCACGCTATAGAAGTCTCAAATTCGAGAAGCAATCATGACTTCTATGTAGAGATTTTTGGAAAGGAGAAAAGCAGAAAACCAACTAACTCAGAGTACATTTCTGCGGTAGCTGAATATATTAAAAATAAATAAAATTTCTGTCAAGCAACAGGCACCACCAGTTATAGGTGGTGCTTTTGCTTGTGTAGGAAAAATCGAGTTTTTTCTATATAAGCACATCGCTTTGCTCTAACGATTGTATACAAATTTTATTCTATCATGAAAAAATATCAAACATTATTTACATAAAATCATATTATATATAGAAGTTTAACCTTATTGTATGCGGAAAATCTACATAGGGCAATATAAAAGCCGATTTTTCCTTTAATAAGAAAACGACAAGAAAACTGAAAGGAGGAATTTATTTGGACGTTAAAGGCAAAAAAATAGGATTTGCTTTAACAGGCTCGTTTTGTACATTTCAAAAAGTGTTACCCAAAATGAAAGAACTCATCAAAAAAGAAGCAGAAATTGTACCAATTATGTCATTTAATAGTTATGCGTTAGACACAAAATTTGGTAAAGCGAAAGACTTTATTAAAGAAATAGAAGAAATGACAGGAAAAGAAATTATCCATACCATTCCTGGTGCAGAGCCAATAGGACCTAAAAAAATGACAGACATTATGATTATTGCACCATGTTCTGGAAATACAATGTCAAAATTAGCTTGTGATATTATAGATACACCTGCTACTATGGCAGCTAAATCGCATTTAAGAAATAATAGACCACTGGTTATTGCACCTTCGACAAATAATGGATTAAGTGGAAATGCTGAAAATATAGGAAGACTGCTTAATAGGAAAAATTATTACTTCGTAACAGTTAAGCAGGATAACCCCATAACCAAGCCAAGGTCTATCGTATTTGACGCAGAATACATCATAAAAACAATAGAATATGCACTAGAAGGAGAACAGATTAGTCCTATACTAATTTAGAAAAAAACAAACATTTTTTTGTAAAACCTATTGACAAAGAATAAATGTTCGTATATAATACAAGCATAGCGAACATTTATTCATCAAGGAGGGATTGTTATGAAAAATATAAGAATTATTAATAAACATAAATTTATCAGAACAATTGTCATTTTAGGAATTTTGATAGGAGCTGTCATATCTGTGTTCAACAATCGAGCATATTCTAATACAGAAGAAAAATACAAAACAGAATATGTTGTAAAAGGAGAAACGCTATGGGGGATTGCGGAAAAAGAAATACAAGAAAATCCTTATTTTGAAAATGAAGATATTCAAAATGTCATATTAGAAATAAAAAAGCAAAATCATATGACAACAAGTGACTTAAAAGAAGGAATGGAATTAAAAATTCCAACTTATTAGAGTGTAATATTATAAATAGTATTTAACAAAAAACGGGGCAAATGATTTGATTTACAAATCTTATACGTTTCTTGCTAGACCTTAAATTAATATAATAAATGTTAAAAAATAGAGAAAAGGTCTAGAGAAGCTAGATTTGTTCAACTTGTCTCGTTTTTTCTATTGTATATATTTATTTTTTATGATAAAATTTTTAAAGAGGCAGAAAAAATATATTTTCTTCTGCCAGACTTGTAGTTAATGAAAGGAATGATAAAAATGGAAACTTCACAAGATAAATATAATTGGAAATTAACAGACTTATTTGAAAACAAGGAAGCTTTTCATGAAGCGATAAAAGAAGTGAAAACACTTTTAAAACAAATAGAAACATACAAAGGAAAACTATGTGATAGTGCGGATAATTTATATCAATGTTACCACATATATGAAGTGATATTAATGCAATATGACAAAATCTACTCTTATGGAATGTTTTCTTATCACTTAAATATGGCGGACCAAGAAGGAATAAAACTATTTAAAGAAGTAGAAAGTCTGTCATCAGAATTGAGTACAGTTACATCTTTTATAAACCCTGAAATTACCTTTGCAGATGAAAATGTAATTGAACAATATTTAACAGAAGATGAAAGATTAAAACCATATGAAAGAGATATAAAAGATATATTAGAAAAGAAAAAACATACATTAAGTAAAGAAGAAGAAAATCTACTTGCTAACTATTCAGAAGTATTTTCTGGTCCAGAAAATATATATGATATTTTAACAAATGCGGAATTTAAGTTTGGTACGCTAAAAAATGAAGAAGGAAAAGAAGTTGAATTAACAGATGCAACCTATACAAATTATTTAAAAAGTAGCAATAGCAAAGTAAGAAAGCAAGCTTTTGACTTAATGTATAAAAAGTATGGAGAATTTAATAATACAATAACAGAAATGTATTTAGCAAATGTAAAACAAACGGTTATAACGGCAAAATTAAGAAAATATACATCTTCATTAGAAGCTGCAACCATTTATGATGACGCAACGATAAAAGTTTATGAAGCTTTGATGAATGGGGTAAATGAAGGTTTAGCAGTGAATTATGAATTTATATCTTTAAAAAAGGATTTGTTAAATACGAAAGAAATGCATATGTATGACCTATATGTAAACCCATTTCAAGAAGAGAAAGATTATATATCTTTTGACGAGGCAAAACAAGAAGTCAAAGACGCATTAGCTATCTTAGGAGAAGAATATGGTCGTTTATTAGATGAGGCTTTTGAAAATAACTGGATAGATGTTTATGAAAAACCAAATAAAAGAGGTGGTGCGTATAGTTCTGGTGTATATGGTGTACACCCATTTGTACTTATGAGTTTTACAGAAAATAAAAGAGATGTCAGCACAATTGCTCATGAATTAGGACATAGTATCCATTCGTATTATTCTAACAAACATCAAAACATCATTGACGCAAACTATACGATTATGGTGGCAGAAGTTGCCTCTACTGTAAATGAAATTTTACTTAGTGAATATCAAATAAAAAATGAAAAAGATGAAAAGAAAAAAGCAGAATTAATTTATGAATTATTAGAAATGATAAGAGCGACTTTTTATAGACAATCTATGTTTGCAGAATTTGAAAAACAAGTTCATGAAAAAATTGAAAAGGGAGAAATGTTGTCAGCAGAAGACCTAAATACAATATACTATCAATTAAATCAAAAATACTTTGGAAATGATATTGTTATTGATAAAGAAATTCAATATGAATGGTCAAGAATACCACATTTTTACACAGATTTTTATGTATATAAATATGCAACTGGAATATCAGCAGCAATTTGTATTGCAGCAAAGATTTTGAATAAAGAAGAAGGTTTTGTAGAAAAATATATTCATATGTTAAGTCAAGGATGTGCCAAAAAATCAGTAGATTTGCTAAAAATGGTAGATGTTGATTTAGAAAATCCGCAAACTTATGAATTAACAACACAATTTTATAAAGATAAAATTGATGAATTAAAAACGCTTATATAAGAAAGGTTTATGCATATATGAAACAAGAAAAACGAAAAAAAGAAGAAACAAAAGAAGAAAACGCACAAGCAATAAATCAAACACAAAATAATATTCCAAAAAAGAAAAAAAGAACGATAAATGGTATTAGTTTATGGAGAATTCTAGCATATTTTATCATATATAGTGTTGCTGGATATGTTATAGAAACTTTATATGGAATTGCAACAAAAGGAGTATGGGAAAGTAGGCAAAGCTTTTTATATGGACCTTTTTGTGGAATTTATGGTTTAGGTGCTGTGATTATGATTGTTTGCCTACACAAATTTCCTCGAAAATTTAATACGCTTTTTATAGGAGGCTTTATTGTTGGGTCTATCGTAGAATATACAGTAAGCTTTATTGGAGAAATGCTTTTAGGGGTAAAATGGTGGGATTATTCAGGAATGCCACTAAATATCAATGGTAGAATATGTGTGTATTTTTCAATATTCTGGGGATTTTTAGGCATTTACTTAATTGCCTCTTTAAATCCAAAAGTTGATAGAATTATTGACTGGATAAAAAGTAAATTTAAAAGCTATAAAACATTAAAAACATTTGTCATGACTGTATTTATTTTATTAATGATAGATTGTGTGGCAACTGGTTTTGCTATTGAATTCTTTTTGGTAAGAGTCATTGTTCAGCACGATGTTAATGTTGCAAATAAAGAACAAGTTATAGAACAATATGATAAGATTTATGGAAATGAAAATCTTTCAAAATTTATCTATGAATTTTGGGGAGATAAGAAGATGATAAGAACATTTCCAAACTTGAAAGTTACGGATAAAGATGGAAATATTGTCTATATAGATAGTTTATTGGGCATACAGCCATACTATTTAAAAGTACATGATAAGAATAATAAGAATAATGAAGAAGTGGAGGCAGATATTAGAGGAGAAGAAAATTAGTCAATAACAACTCTTATTTTAAAATTCGGAATTTAAAACCATTGTAAATTATACTTGAGAATGGTATAATAAATTTGTGTGAAATTATCAGAGCAAAGCAATGTTCTTATACAGGAACAAAAGCAATATAAAAGTTTATTAACAAAATACGCAAGAGGAGGCGCATTAAACATGAAAAATTATATAAAAAAATTTGTCGTTATTTTAATGGTATTGGTAATGATTTTACCAGTTATGTTACCAGTAGTATCAAGGGCGGTTTCCACTGAAACACCTTCTGATGATGAAGGAATAACTTTAAGTGTGAAATTGCAAAGAGATGAAACAAATTCAAATCTTGTGCATATAACGGCAACAGATACTACATACAACATAACAGATTTAAAATATACACATCAATATATTAATACAGATAATATAGATTATTTTGAACAGGATAATGATGATGTATATACATTTGATATAACACCAGCGCAAACAATCGAAGAAACTTTTGAGTTAGATGGTTATGGCAGTTATACAGTATATGCTAGAAATTCAAGAGGAGATAGATTTTTGGCAAGACTTACAGTAAGTGACCCAAGTGATATGCCACAAATCACACTAACAAAAGATGAAGAAAATCCATTAATTTTAACTATTCAAGTAACAAGTAGCAATAACACCATAACAGCTTTAAAAATTGCTAAAAAGGAAAATATTAATGACAATATCGATTTTAGTACACAAGGTACAGATATTGAATTTATAGAAAGCAATAATGTTACTGTAAGATATACAAACATTACAGAAGAAGGACTATATGTGGTTTATGCAGAAGATAGTGAAGGAAATAGAACAACACGTCAAATATATGTGGCAGAACAAAATACGCCAATTACAGTAGAAATTACAGAAGGTAGTAATCCAAGAGAAATTAATTTGCAAATTTCAGATGCAATATGTGATATTGTATCAGTAAAAGTAGCAAAAAGCTCAGAAATATCAGATTCCAGTGATTTTGCAACAATAGAAGGTTTACCGATTACACAAGGGCAAAATGTAAGTGTAACATATACAGCACCAGAAGATGATACATATGTATTTTATATTGAAGATGAAGCAGGATATGGTGTTATGACACAAAGGAGAATTACAGCACAAGAAACTAATATGCAAGTAACAATTGCACAAGATGAAAATGCTCCTGGAAACTTGACAATAACAGCAACTAACAATATATGTAATATTGTAGAAATGAAAGTGGCTATTGGAGAGGATATTGGTATAGACTATTTCGAAAATAATGGAGAAGAAATTTCAATAGAACCAGGAAGAGAAGTTGTTGGAACATATACAGTTGATGAAAATTGTACAATGAATGTATATGTACGAGATGAGCAAGGATATTCTTATATGTATTCAAGAACGCTTATTGGAATTGACCAACCTGAACCTACACCAAATGAACCACCTACTATTACATTAACACAGAATGAGCAAAATCCAAGGCAAATTAATGTAACTGTTCGTGATGAGGACTCTTCTGTTGACCAAGTAAAATGGGCAGAAGGAAATCAAACAACAGCATATTTTGCAACAAATGGTACAAGAATTGGACAAGGAATTATTGGAAATGTCATTCGTACAGAATTTATAATTGATGCTATTGGAACATATACAGTATATGCAGTAGATGAAGAAGGAAATGAGACCGTAGAAACAATAGAAATTACCAGCTTAGAAGAAACACCAGAACCTCCAGAAGATGTAACACCACCACAAATCGATAATGTTGAAGATAATGGAATATATGGCTCATCTGTAACACCAACTATCACAGATGAACATTTAGCAGAAATCCATTTGACAAGAGATGGATTAGATGTAGAGGGCTATACAAATGGAGATACAATTGAAGAAGAAGGAAGTTATGTTTTAAATGCAGTAGATGAAGCAGGCAATGAAACAGTTGTAAGATTTATCATTGATAAAACAGCACCTGAAATTACTATTCATCAAGAAAATACAGATAATAAAAATGTAGTGGTATCAATTGGACTTTTGGATAATCTTACAGAGGTTGCTAGTGTAAAAGCAGCACAAGGAGAACAAACCATAGAGTATTTTGAAAATGGTGGTCAGGAATTAACAATTGAAAAGGAAAATATTACAGCAAGTGCAGCAATCAAAGTTACACAAAATGGAACATATACCATATATGCTCAAGATGAGGCAGGAAATGCTAGTATTGAAACATTTGAAGTAACAACAATCACAGAAGAGCCTGAAATTAATGATACAACACCTCCAACGATTGAAGTGACAAATGAAAGTATAAATGATAATGAATCTATAAGAGTAACTATCAATGTAAGTGATACAGAATCTCAAATTACAGAAGTTAAAATTGCTAATGGAATGCAAGATATAGATTATTTTGAAAATGAAGGAACAAGTTTAACAATTAGAAAAGATGACAAATCTGCGGAAGCAGCAGTTATGATTACACAAAATGGTATATATACAATTTATGCAGAAGATGAACAAGGAAATAAAACTGTAAAGGTTATCGAAATCACAGAAATTGTAGAACCAGAACCAAATCCTGACCCAGACCCAGAACCAGAGCCTGACACAACACCACCTACAATCACAGGTGTAGAAAATGGTGTAACATATGGAAGAGAAGTAACACCTAATGTCCAAGATGAACATTTAGCAAGTGTAACTTTAACTAGAAATGGCAGTGTAGTAGAAAACTTTGAAAATGGAGATACAATTACAGAAAATGGAACATATGTATTAACTGCTATTGATGAGGCAGGCAATCAAACAGTAGTTGAATTTGTGATAGATATTGATGATGATAACGATAACAATAACACCAATACAAACACAAATACGAATACCAACACTAATACAAACACGAATACCAATACTAATACGAACACAAATACAAATGTGAATACAAACACAAACACCAATACCAATACCAATACCAATACAAACACTAATATTAATACAAATACAAATAATAACACGAATACGGATAGTAATACAAATATTGATAATAATACATCAGGGAATGATATATATGAAAATAACAGTAACACAGATAATAATTCTAACAATAATAATAGAAACAATAGTTATGGGAATATAGTTGGTAATTCAAATGGAAATACAAATAGAGGAAATTCTACAAGTAGTTCAAAATTACCTTATGCAGGACTTGGAAATGTATTAATAATTGGAATTATTATTGCAAGTATAGTAGCAATCTTTACATATATAAAATATAAGAAATATGAATAATTTTATGAAAAGTTCGAATAGGATTGGTTATAATTTACAGTTCAAATTATCTAGTTACCCTAAAACCAGTACTATATAAATAAAATATTTATTGGGAAAACAGTTATTCCATTCTGTACATCATCTTCATCTGATTTAGGACAAAGTGGAGAATTATTAGAACAAGAAGCAAATGGTGGAAATTGGTTAGAAGGACATTGTTTCAGATCTAATCCATCAGATTCTGACATTCAAGAATGGACAGATAGTATAAGAGAAAGCATACAATAATTTTTAGAATATGCGATAAAGAGTTTCTATATGAAACTCTTTGTTTTTATATTATAGAAAATTACATTTTCCTATCATACAAAAAGATGTAAAAAAGTATTGATAAAAAAAGATCAATAGTATAAGATATTCTAAAGGGGGAAATAAATATATGAAAAACAAAAAGATAAAAGATGGAAAAGGAATCACATTAATTGTTTGGATAATTACAATTATTATATTATTAATACTTGTAGGAATAACAGTAATGGTATTAATTGATCCTAATGGAATATTGACAAATGATTTAGAAACAAATAAACAAAAAGGAGAAATTGGAATATCAGGAGATGGAGAAGTACAAACATTATTAGAAATGTACAAAAATGCGGAAAATTGTGAAACAGTGGATTGTACAGATGAAACGCATTTGCATATAGGAGACTATGTAGAGGGATATTTACCAGATAATATGGATGCAGAGGTAGAAGTAGGAAAAGAAGAAACAGGATACGAGGAAGAAAATGGAACAAAACAAAAATACGAAGTAGAAGAAAATATGAGATGGAGAGTATTAGGACTAAGCGAAGATGAAAATCATATTTTATTGACAAGTGAAAACCCAATGAGAAAAACAGTAATAGAAGATGAAAAGCCATACTTAATATTACAAGGTGCAGAAGCCTATATATATTGTGAGGATACATTAGATAAAATTTGTAGTATCTATGATAACACAGAATTAGCGGATGAAGTAAGAAGTATAAAAATAGAAGATATTAATAGAGCATTAGGTGTAGAACTAGGAACAGATGAAGATGGAAATGAAATAGTATATCAAAAAGATGATTCGGAAAAAACAAATATAGATGAAAACGGAACATTGGGAGAAATATATGAATATAAAGAAGAAGATTATGCTCCAGAAAATTATGTAATAGATATGGCAAAAAAAGAAGGAAAAACGATTGTAGGAATTACGGAAAAAAAGGTAGGAGATACAATTAAAGGAACAGCATATTATTATGATTACTATACAAACAGTCAATTTAATATAAGTCAAAAAGCATATGATATGCTATTTAAAGGTACAACAGGCGAGGAAAATTGCTCAAAGGCATATTGGTTAGCTTCACCTAGCATTACTACTGATTCATATGTACAATATAGTGTAGGATTTGTTGGTGATAATGTTGTTGGTGATCCTTCCATTTATACTGGACTTGAAATGTTTAATTCATTTGGAGAGTGGAATGCATTTAGTTTGGCGGTTCGTCCTGTTATTTCTTTAAAATCTGATGTTACAGAAAAGGAGATAAGAAAAGCAGAAAATCAAAATTCAACAGTAGATGAATGGACATATACAATTACAGAAGATATGGCTGAAGGAGCTATAGAAGGAGAAGAAGGTCAAGTAAAAGAAGATACAATACAAGAAGGTGGTATGCTTACATTAGTTCCTATGACAGAATAAATAAGAAGGAGGAAATTCATGTTTAAATTACATTCAGAATATAAACCAACAGGAGATCAACCACAAGTAGCTTTACAAAATAATATAATTATTTATACAACAGAAGATGGACAAGTTAAGATAGAAGTTAGGTTAGAAGATGAAAATGTATGGTTAACCCAAAATGCAATGGCTGAATTATTTGATACTACAAAGCAAAATATAAGTGGACATATACAAAATATTTTCAAAGAAGGAGAATTAGAAGAAAATTCAGTTGTAAAGGAATCCTTGACAACTGCAAAGGATGGAAAAAATTACAATACTAAATTTTACAATTTAGATTTAATAATATCAGTAGGGTATAGAGTAAAATCAATTCGTGGTACACAATTTAGAATATGGGCAAATAAATTAATAAAAGAATATCTAATAAAAGGATATAACCTGGATAGTGATAGAATGAAAAATAATGGTGGTGGAATATATTTTGAAGAGTTACTTGAAAAAATTAGAGATATTCGTTCATCAGAAAAAGTATTTTGGAGAAAAATACTAGATATCTATGCTACAAGTGTAGACTATGATGCAAATAATGAATTAACAAAACAGTTTTTTAAAACAGTTCAGAATAAAATGCATTATGCAGTTCATGGAAATACGGCAGCAGAGGTTATATATAACAGAGTAGATAGTAATAAGGAAAATATTGGATTAACAAATTTTAAAGGAGATATACCGACAAGAGCAGAAACAGAAGTTGCTAAGAATTATTTAACAGAACAAGAATTACAAATACTAAATAGAATGGTATCAGCATATTTAGATGTGGCTGAAATTAATGCTTTGAGTATGCATGCAATGACAATGAAAGATTGGATAAATGAATTAGATAGTTTCCTTAAGATGACAAGAAAAGATATTTTAAATAATAAAGGCACAGTATCACATAAAAAAGCATTAGAAAAAGCACACCAAGAATATGATAAATATATGAAAAATCATTTAACAACGGCTGAAAAAGATTACTTAAAGATATTAGGAGAAGACATTAGAAAGTTAGAATAGGAGGAAAACATGTTTAAATTACATTCAGAATATAAACCAACAGGAGACCAACCACAAGCAATTGAATATTTATCAAAAGGGATAGAAGAGGGAAAAAAATTCCAAACATTACTTGGTGTTACAGGTTCTGGAAAGACATTTACAATGGCAAATATTATTCAGAAAGTTCAAAAACCAACCCTTGTTTTGGCACACAATAAAACGTTAGCAGGACAACTTTATTCCGAATTCAAAGAGTTTTTTCCAGAAAACAATGTGGAATATTTTGTTTCATATTATGATTATTACCAACCAGAAAGTTATATCCCACAATCAGATACGTATATAGAAAAAGATTCATCTGTAAATGACGAAATAGATAAGCTAAGACATTCAGCAACATTATCTTTATTTGAAACCAGAGATGTTATCATTGTAGCTTCTGTTTCTTGCATTTATGGTTTAGGAGACCCAGAAGATTATCAAGAAATGATGTTATCTTTAAGACCAGGTATGCAAAAGGGAAGAGACGAAGTCTTGAAAAAATTAGTTACCATGCAATATACAAGGAATGAGATTGATTTTAAAAGAGGAACATTTAGGGCAAAAGGAGATATTGTAGAAATTTATCCATCTGACCAATCCGAATCTGCCATTAGGGTAGAATTTTGGGGAGATGAAATCGAAAAATTGGTAGAAATCAATCCATTAACAGGAAAAACAATAGGAACTAGACGCCATGTTCTGATTTCTCCAGCTTCTCACTATGTAACAACTAAAAGCAAAATGGAGAGGGCCATTACCACAATTGAAGAAGAATTAGAAGAAAGAATTAAATATTTTAAAGACCATAATAAATTGATTGAAGCACAAAGAATAGAGGAAAGAACCAATTTTGATATTGAAATGATGAAAGAAACTGGATTTTGTTCTGGAATTGAAAACTATTCAAGACATATTAGTGGCAGAAAACCAGGAAGTCCACCATATACCTTGTTTGATTATTTTCCAAAAGATTTCTTATTATTAATTGATGAATCACATGCAACTATTCCACAAGTAAGAGCAATGTATAATGGGGACCATTCACGAAAAGAATCATTGGTCAATTATGGATTTCGTTTGCCTTCTGCATTTGACAATAGACCATTAACATTTGAAGAATTTGAAAAGAAGTTAAATCAAGTTATATTTGTTAGTGCAACACCAGGAGACTATGAAAAAGAACATAGCAAGGAAAATATTGTAGAACAAATTATTAGACCAACAGGATTATTAGACCCTAAAATTGAAGTAAAACCAGTAGCAAATCAAATTGATGACTTGCTAGAGCAAATTCGTATTAGAGTTGAGAAAAATGAAAGAGTTTTAGTAACGACTTTGACGAAAAAAATGGCAGAAGATTTAACCGATTATTTAAAAGGGTTAGATATTAAAGTAACCTATATGCATTCAGATACAAAAACATTAGAAAGAATGGAAATTATCAGAAATCTTCGTCTAGGGGAATTTGATGTGTTAGTTGGTATTAACCTATTAAGAGAAGGTTTGGATATTCCAGAAGTATCTTTGGTTGCCATATTGGACGCTGACAAGGAAGGATTTTTACGTTCAGAAAGGTCTTTAATTCAAACGATTGGAAGGGCAGCTAGAAATACAGATGGAACGGTTATTATGTATGCAGATGAATTAACCGAAAGTATGGAAAAAGCTATTTCAGAAACAAACAGGAGAAGAAGAATTCAGGAGGCATATAATAAAGAACATCATATAACACCAAAAACAATTAGAAAATCTGTACGTGATACGATTAAGGTTACCATTACAGATGATATTGGTGTAGAATATAAATTGGAAAAAGAAGAGGATATTAAAGAAACAATCACAAAATTAACAGATGAAATGTTGAAGTATGCGGCTGAAATGGAATTTGAAAAAGCTGCCGAATTGCGTGATAAAATTAAAGAACTTGAAAAACTAGTTTCAGAATAAGGAAAAACTCGATTTTTCTGTGCAACGTTGTTTTTTGTTGAATAGGAAAAAGTAATTTTTCTTTTTACTTTGAGTTGCGTAACTTAAAGTTTCATATTGTTTCCTATACAATAAAAAAGCCCTCGAAAATCTCCGAGGGGATTTATAAGATTGCTGTGCTGGTTAACAGTTGCTGGAAATATCACATTGCGAGCAATGCTTGCAATGAAGACATTTTTACAGAATATTTTCCGTCCCCTTTGCCAGAAGGTGTATACGGAATACCTTTACTTTTCAAGAATGTCTTATCCATTTGATTTAAAAAGACATCCTGTGTGCCATCTTCGTTTGGCGAGCCTGTTTTCGCCATACAGTATAAATATTTGTTTAAATTCATCGGAAACCATCTCCTTTCTCCGATGAAAAGGCACAGCAATCACTACAAACCTTAGGATTAAATTATAACATAAAAAATGGAAAAAACAGGAAATAAAATGATATTATTTTCACTTTTCGTCGCAATATTCGACATTTTTTGCAAGAACAAATCGGAAAGCCTTATAATTTATCATAAATTTCAGCTTTTTTCTTTGGCTTTCCGTAAATACAAAAAACTGTACACATACTATTTTAAAAAGTTGTGTACAGTAATTAAATAGAATAAATACTTTTCTATTTCAAGAACCTTACATGGCTCTAATGATTATTACAAATTAGAATTATCTTCATCATTATTTGTTGGTGGTTCATCAACAGGTTTTTCAGAAACGTTCACAACACCATCGCCTTGATAAGAAGTGCTAGCAGTTGAGAAACCTCCATTTCCAACATATTGAGATTTACCAAAGCCTAAAATCATATAGAAAATCGTTGGAAGGAATAATAATCCAATTGTATAGCCTACATCTTTTCCAAAAGCTTTTGCTAAAGAATTGCATTGGTAGATGGTAATTCCTAAAGAAATCAGCCATCCAATAAAAGGAATAAATGCTAGCAAATAACCACAGATAATCCATGGAGAAAGTCCAGAAATTCTAAATAAAATGACTACATTATAAATTGGTATAATGCATTTCCATCCTTTTTCTCCAGCTTTTGTAAAAACTTTCCACATTCCTGCTAATTGTAATATAGCAACAACTAAAGCAATTACAATCATAACCCCTAAAAATGCTCCAAAAACAGCCCATAAAGCAGTAAATACAGACGCATCTGCAGCAGAATATCCATAATCATAATAGTCACTATAATTTGGATAAGAAGAATAGTAATCATAATATCCCATAAATAAATCCCCCTTTCATAAACTTCATAATTAAATTTTCCCATTTTTCGACAAAAAAGTCAATATAAAATAGAAAAAAACTTGTATAAAAAAATTTAGTCTGATATAATCTATGTAGTTACGCAATAATATATACGAGGAGGTATTGAAATGAGCGAAAACAAATGTCAATGCGGTAGTCCTAAAAGGGATGAATTTATGCAAAAATTGTTTGACGAATATTTACCTATAAAAGATAATTTAATTCAAATGTTAAACGAAGTACAAGAGCATTATGGATATATTCCACAAAATGCACAAAAAGAACTTTCAGAATTTTTAAATATTCCAATGGCAGAAATTTATG
Source organism: uncultured Clostridia bacterium (assembly GCA_944386145.1). Classification (GTDB taxonomy): domain Bacteria; phylum Bacillota; class Clostridia; order TANB77; family CAG-508; genus CAG-269. The sequence continues at coordinate 15,774 of CALWZZ010000029.1, forward strand.
GTGTCATAACGTTTTATTCGAGATTTACCCTAAAACCTAAAGGAAAATATAATGTTGCAGTATGTTTGGGAACAGCATGTTATGTAAAAGGTTCTCAAAAAATCATGGATAGATTAAAAGAAAAATTACAAATTGAACCAGGCGAAACGACAAAAGATGGTCTATTTTCTATTGAAGAAACAAGATGTGTCGGAGCGTGTGGTTTAGCACCAGTTTTTACTGTAAATGGCGAAGTATACGGAAAAGCAACGGTTAAAAAATTAGATGAGGTTTTAGATAGCATTATAAGTGAAAGTGCAAAAACAGACTAAACCAATTTAATTATATATTTAAATTCTCGAATAAGCAAGTAGCGTATAAGTCAGTTTATTTCAATTTACATAAAAATGTCTCAAACAGAAACGTCCCCAATTGGACAAATGGGTAAAAGGAGGAAAGTATGAAAAGTCTAGAAGAAATTCACAAAATAAGAGAAGAAAAAAGAAAAGAATTGGATTTAAGAG
>CALWZZ010000030.1 GCA_944386145.1 uncultured Clostridia bacterium
AAGCAGTCTTCACATGTGTGCGTCGAAATCTTTGATTTCGTTAACGCACGCTTTTTTACATAATAGGAAATTGCATTTCCTATTATGCAAAAAAAACAAAATTGCACAGAAAAATTGTTTCACAATTTTTCGCGCAACAAATCTTATACGCTTCTTACTAGACCTTAAATTAATATAGCAAATATTAAAAAGTAGAGAAAAGGTCTAGCGAAGCTAGATTTGTTATTTTTTCGCAGTAAGTAAACCAGTATTATTCAAAATTTCTAATATTTTAAATTTTAATTGGAAACCTAAATTACTATCATTATCAGAAACAATTGAAAATTCCTCATCTGTTAATGTATTTTCTAAATCTTCTTTCGATTCTTCAGGAACAATGCCAGAAGAAGCGTCTACAAAACATAATGGAGGAAACATTACACACCACCAATTTTGTCCTTTGGCTTCTCCAATTTCAACTCTTAAAGCATCGTAAGAACCTGCGGGTAGAGAGATATCTCCATAATGTTTTGTTGGAAAATCAAAATTTCCAATACGGACATTAACAGAATAGTCAAATCCTTCTTTTTGAATGGTATTTAAAGCAATTTGTTTAAAATCTTCAAGATGTTCAGAAGCAATTGAAATGGCTTCTTCCTTAGAAGAACAATTTGCACATAAATCATTCATATAAGCTAGTAAAGCATCTCGAACCGTATATTTTAAATTTTGGTCGGCTTCAGAATCACTATTGGCAATAACATGTAATCTGAAAACAGAATCTGCAATATCTGTAGATATATCATTTGCGTAGGAAATTGCGCATAAAGTTGTATAGACAAAAAATAGAAAAGTTAAAATTATTACCATTTTTACCTTGGAATGATTGATTATTTTTAAAAATTTTTTCATAAGTTACCTCCAATAAACTTTTTTACTAAAATATTCTTTAAAATAAGTATTAACAAAAAATGAAAAATTATACATTGTCGAAAAAAAACGATGATTTTATTTGAAATATTATTGACATATTTGTAATGAAATGGTAAAATTTACCAGTAAGCAAGATGAAGAAATTAACAATTCCGTAAGTAGAGATGAATTTGAAAGGAATGTTTTGTAATGAAAAGTTTAACGAAAGAAAAAATGTGTGCATTTTATGCAAGTGATTATCATTTTGAAATGATAAGTTTACCTTATATAAGTAGAAGCATAGATGAAAATAAAAAAGTTATTATATTAACAGAAAATAATTTAGAAGAAACGGTAAATACACTTATATCAAGAATGAATCTGAAAACAGATAAACAAAAGAAAATATTAGCATTAGATTGGAACAATAATGACTTGGAAAAATTTAAGGAAATTAGCAGAAATAGTAAAGAAAACAAAGAAATGATTATTTTTATTAAAGGAAAAGAAAATTATATTGATAATGTTAATAAAAATATAGAAAAATGGGTAAAAGATAGTGAGAAAATAAAAACCATTGATTGTTACGAGTTTTTTGAAGTAGAAAATCAGATTGATTCTATTGCAGAAAAATATGATAAAATTTTAGGAACAGCAAGGGAATAGAAATCTTATTTTTTAGTAATTGACTTAAATAAAATTATGGTGTAATATAGGTGTGATTATAAAAAATAAGAAAGGATGAATTTTATGGACATAAGATTAGAAGAAGCAGAAGCTACACTAAAGAAATATGGTCAAGAACATCTATTAGCACATTACGACAAATTGGATGATAAAAAGAAAGAAGAATTATTAAAACAGATTCAGGAAATCGATTTTGAACTTGTAAATGAATTATATAATAGTACAAAAGAGAAAAAAACAACTACAAATGATAAGATTACACCAATTAATTATTTAGACAAATTTAAGTTAAATGACAAATATAAATATTATGAAGCAATCGGAAAAAAAGCTATAAAAGAAGGAAAACTAGCTGCTGTTACAATGGCAGGAGGACAAGGAACAAGATTGGGACACAATGGTCCTAAAGGAACGTTTGATATTGGATTAGACTCTCATAAATCTTTATTTGAGTTATTATCAGATAACTTAAAAGAAGAGGGAAAAAAATATGGTGTCATTATTCCTTGGTTTATTATGACAAGTAGAGAAAATAATAAAGATACAGTAGATTTTTTTGAAAAACATAAATATTTTGGATATCAAAAAAATAAAAATATCTTTTTCTTTGAGCAAGGCGAACTTCCAATGATAGATACAGAAGGAAAAATTCTAATTGGAGAAGATGGTTTGATAAAATTAGCTGCTGATGGACATGGTGGCATTTATGAGTCTCTAGTAAAAACAAAAATGACCAATAAAATGAGAGAATTAGGTGTGGAATGGGTATTTATTGGCGGTGTAGACAATTGCCTAGTAAAAATGGTAGACCCTGTTCTTATGGGAATTGCGATTGATAAAAACGTAACAGTTGCATGTAAATCTGTTGTAAAAGCAAATCCACATGAAAAAGTAGGTGTATTCTGCAAAAGAAATGGAAAACCAAATGTTATTGAATATTCTGAAATCACAGATGAAATGGCAGAGGCAACAGACGAAAATGGAGAATTGCTATATGGCGAATCTCATATATTGTGCAATTTATTTAGCATTGACGCGATTGAAAGAATGGGAGCAGAACCTTTACCATATCATGTGGCTTATAAAAAAGCAAAATATATTGATAAAGATGGAAATTTAGTAGTACCAGATTCTCCAAATGCCTATAAATTTGAAGCTTTCTTATTTGATGCTTTCGGAGAAGTAGATGATATGGCAGTTTTAAGGGTAAAGAGAGAAGAAGAATTTGCACCTGTAAAAAACAGTGATGAAAAGGATGTAGATTGTCCTAAGACTGCAAGAGAATTATATAAGAAATTTTATCATTTAGATTAAAAAAGATAGTTACATATTTTTTAAACTAACGCAAAGGTTATTGTCATATTTCATTTCAAAAAATATGATGATATAACCTTTGCGTTTTTAGATAGCCATCTATATAATTCTATCATGTTTATAGAATCACTTATGAATTGTGAATAGTGGTTATGATTTGTAACAATATTATAAATTATCTTTTTAAATTTTTATAAACCACTTTTATTATTATGTAATTTATGATAATATAGCGAAGGATAAATAAAAAAATTAATAATTAAAAGGAGGTAATATGATGAGCTATTTGGAGGAATATAAAAAATGGTGTGAAAGCCCAGAATTTGATGAAGAGACAAAAAAAGAATTGTTGTCAATAAAAGATGATGAAAAGGAAATAGAAGATAGATTTTACAAAGAATTAGAATTTGGAACAGCAGGTTTAAGAGGAATTATTGGTGCTGGAACCAATAGAATGAACCAATATACAGTTGGAAAGGCAACACAAGGGTTAGCCAATTATATTTTAGAACAAGGAACAGAAAATAAAGGGGTAGCCATTAGTTATGATTCTAGAAGAATGTCTAAAGAATTTAGTATGCAAACAGCCTTAATCTTATGTGCTAATGGAATAAAAACCTATTTATTTGAGAGTTTAAGACCGGTTCCTGAATTATCCTTTGCAGTAAGACAATTAAAATGTACAGCAGGAATTATGATAACAGCAAGTCATAATCCACCAAAATATAATGGATATAAAGTATATTGGGATGATGGTGCACAAATTGTAGCACCAAGAGATAAAGACATTATTGCAAAAGTTAGAGCGGTAGAGAATTTTTCAGAAATAAAAACCATTTCAGAAGAAGAGGCTAAAAACAAAGAGTTGCTAAATTTTGTTGGCAAAGAAATGGATGATAAATATATTGCAATTTTAAAATCTTGTATCTTAAATCCAGAGATTGTAAAAGAACAAGGGAAAAAATTAAAAGTAGTATATACACCATTACATGGAACTGGAAATATGGTAGCAGAGAGACTTTTAAAAGAAATTGGAATTGAAAATTTATATGTAGTACCAGAACAAAAAGAACCAGACGGAAATTTCCCAACAGTAGATTATCCAAATCCAGAAGACCCAAAAGCATTTAAACTAGCCTTAGAACTAGCTAAAAAAGTTGCTGCAGACGTTGTTTTAGCAACAGACCCTGATGCGGATAGATTGGGTATTTTTGCAAAAGATAGCAAAACAGGGGAATATAAAAACTATACAGGAAATATGTCAGCATTATTAATTGCAGAATATAGAATATCTCAAATGCAAGAAAAAGGAATTTTGCCAGCAAATGGAATGTTTATTACAACTGTGGTATCTTCTGAATTGGCAAAAGCAATTGCAAAAAATTATAATTTAGAATGTATCGAAGTATTAACTGGATTTAAAAACATTGGAGCAGTCATGAGGAAAGCAGAAGAAAATGGAGACAAAACATATGTCTTTGGATTTGAAGAAAGCTATGGTTGCTTAATTGGAGATTATGCAAGAGATAAAGACGGTATTGGTGCTGTTATGGCTTTATGTGAGGCAGCATGCTATTATCAATCAAAAGGAAAAACTTTGTGGGATGCCATGATAGATATTTATGAAAAATATGGATATTACAAAGAAACACAAGTGTCAATTGTTAGAGAAGGTGCAGAAGGCGCAGAAGAAATTAAACAAATGATGACAAATACAAGAAATAAAGATATCGAGAAAATTGGAGATTATAAAGTATTAACATTTAAAGACATTGAAAAAGACATCGTAAAAAATATGCAAACAGGAGAAATTACCAAAACAGGACTTCCAAAATCAAATGTTTTGTACTATGAGCTAGAAGATAATAACTGGTGCTGTATTAGACCTTCAGGAACAGAACCAAAAATAAAACTATATATGGGCGTAAAAGGCAAAACAGAAGAAGAGGCTAGTGAAAAACTAGAGAAATTAAAAGAAGATATGTTGGCAGTTATAAAATAATTGTAAAAAAGTTGCCAAAGGGGACGGAGCGATGATTTTGGGGACGGAGCAAAAAATCATCATTAGTGAAATTTAATTTATGATATAATTTTAAGAATTATAGAATGATGATTTTTTGCTCCGTCCCCAAAATCATCGCTCCGGCACAATCATTTAATTTTCCAATCTTCTAAATTTCTTTGAATAGCACCAAAAAGATTAGCCCTTATCATTGGAATATTTTTTGATAATGTATAAATTAAATTTTTCATATCTTCTCTTTTAGAAGTACCATCCATAGAACAAACTTTTGGCATAACAGAAATATGATTCTTTTTTACAAATCGTTTAATTTCTTTTTCAGGTGTATAGACAAGTGGTCTAATTAACGTTATTTTAGTTCTATCCATATAGCTTTTTGGAGAAAAAGTGCCAATATTTCCAGTATATAATAAATTCAATAAAAATGTTTCTAAAACATCATCTTGGTTATGCCCAAGGGCAATTTTATTGCAACCTTGCTCAATAGCAATTGAATTGATGACACCCCTACGCAAATTGGCACATAAAGAGCAAGGATTTTTTTCTTTTCTGATATCAAAAACAATCTCCTTAGCATGGCTATTATCTATAAATAAAGGCACATCAACTTCGTCACAAATGGTTTTTAGAAAGTTGACATCAAAAAATTCAAAGCCAGGATTAACACTGACGGCTATAATTTCAAATTTTTTTGGATAAAAGATTTGCAAATTTTTAAATGCTTTTAACATTGTGATAGAGTCTTTTCCTCCAGATAGGCAGACAGCGATTTTATCTCCTTCTTCTATCATGTGATATTCTTCTATTGCTTTTCGCATATGACTTAATATTCTTTGCATAGTTTGTCTCCTTCTATATTTGAATATATATAATAATATTATATCAAAGCTTGTCAAGATAGAAATGTATAGTGATTGATGTGTAATGTTTTCAGGAATTTGTACTTTCAACTGCAAGTATGAAAATCAGGATTTGCGCTTTGTGAAAATTTGTGCTATAATTTTAATAGGTATGGTTGACAGATAAAAAAAGAAATGTTACAATTCTGTTACAGAACAATTAAGTTTATGAAACATTTTTACAAAAGTTATTGAAAAAATAAGATACATGTGATAAAAAATAAACAATGAAAATAAAATAAATATGAGCAAGACTTTCGTCTTACTCATGCGAATCGTTTTTGGAGTTTGTGTCCTCAGCACAGACTTCAATTTTTTTATTTTTGTCTTGAAACTTTATATATGTATTATAACCTAAAACGGCTAGAACACACAATACAATTCCAACTATAGATGTTATTGAAACGATACCAAGAAACTTAACTGCTAAAAGTCCTACTTCCAAATTACACTCACCTCCTCGTTGCAAATAAGCAGAAAAACTTAGATGCATGATGCTAGCAACAAATGCTATAACATAACAGCTTGTTGCTAGCTAATACAACTAAGCTGTCATGGTGAGTGTTAAACGACTTTTTCTACTATATCAAAAAATATATTCCGTGTCAATCAAATTTTCGACAAATTTTTTGTAGTGAAAAGTAAAAAATTACAATACACTCTGAATTTTCTCGAAGGAACTAGCAATTGACAAAATCGTAAAAAAATAGTATAGTATAAAAATATAAAGATAGGTCAAAGAACTTATATGTGCTTATAGCTCAGCAGGATAGAGCAGTCGCCTCCTAAGCGACCGATGGGGGTTCGAGTCCCTCTAGGCACACCATACATTACACAAAAAATTCTTTGATTCAATGGGAGAAGAATACATGGAAGAAAAATTTATGAAAGAAGCTTTAAAAGAAGCCAAAAAAGCATATGATAAATTAGAAGTTCCGGTAGGATGTGTGATTGTAAAAGATGGAAAAATTATTGCAAGAGGGCATAACCTAAAAGAAACCAAACAAGATACTACAAAACATGCGGAAATGATAGCGATTCAAAAAGCAAGTAACAAATTAAATTCTTGGAGATTGCTAGATTGCGAAATGTATGTCACATTAGAGCCATGTAGCATGTGTGCTGGGGCGATTATTCAATCTAGGATTAAAAAAATATATATAGGTACTTTAGATGAAAAAACAGGGGCAGCAGGTTCTGTCCTAAATTTATTTGAAGATTATCCATTTAATCACAAGGTAGAAGTGGAAACAGGTATATTAAAAACAGATTGTGAAAACATTTTAAAATCGTTTTTTAAAGAATTGAGAAAATTAAAAAATAAGAATACATAATAAAAAGTAGTATTGACATTCAAATGAAGCTAGAAAAATTGACTTTACATAAAAAACATTGTATAATATACCAATATACATTGGGAGGTAGAAATGTTAGATAAGTTAAAACGTCTGACGAAAACCAAAAGTTTTCATATTTGTATGATTTTAGTGATTATTGTTGTTATTTTATTTGTTGTTGGAATGTTGGTGTTAAGGTATAATGTAGAAGGAGAAACCAATATGCCATTTAATCTAACGAAAATGACAATTATTAGTACACAGGAAGGATTTGATGATGGACAAACAGAAACAAGATGGTCTTTTGATGTTCATCAAGCCAATGATATTTATCTGTATATAGATAAAAACGACAGTTATGATAAAACAGAAGTAATTCAGTCAGTTGTCGTAGATAATTTTCAAATAGAAGCAAATAATACAGAAAATATAAAACTATATAAGCCAGATACAGAAGCAGAAAATGTCATATTCCAATACAAAGATGAAGATATTATCCAAAGCTTAGAATATACAGGCGATGTAGAATCTGACTTGAAAAATCTAAAAATTTCTAATCAGGGAGGTATTGTAGCCTTTAGATGTTCTAATAACTATATAGCAAAATATCAATCAGATGAAGAGGAAATTAATCATAATAAATTATTGAAAAAAGCAGGGGTTACAGAAGAGGATTTAAAAATAAAATTGACATTTAATTTAAACATTAAGTTGGAAAGTGGAAAAGAATATCAAGCAGAAATTACAACAGAATTACCAACAGGAAATGTTATAGAAGAAGGAAATACGTCAACAGAAATTACCAATTTTGATGATATTATCTTTAAAAGAATTCGTAATTAATTTATGCAAAAAACTACTTGATTAAATATAAAAATCAGTATATAATACAAATGGTTTGATATTTAATCTTTGTATGGAGAGTATCCAATAAAGACCTATGAATCTTGTCAGGTCCGGAAGGAAGCAGCAATAAGTAGATATCTTTATGTGGCATACTTTCCATAGAGAGATTAAATTATCAAAACCATTTTTTTGAATTATAGGAAATACAATTTCCTATAATTCAAAAAACAAAATTGCACAGAAAAATTGTAAAACAATTTTTCGCGCAACAAATCTTATACGCTTCTTGCTAGACCTTAAATTAATATAGTAAATGTTAAAAATTAGAGAAAAGGTCTAGCGAAGCTAGATTTGTTCCATAAAATATAAAGGATGTGATAATATGGGGTACACAGCTCTTTATAGAAAATTTAGACCAATGACATTTTCAGAAATGGTGGGGCAAGACCATATAACCAGAACATTGAGAAATCAAATTATTGCTAACAGAGTAGGGCATGCGTATTTATTTAATGGAGGAAGAGGAACAGGGAAAACTTCAGCTGCTAAAATCTTAGCAAGGGCTATAAACTGTCTAAATCCAAAAGATGGAGAGCCATGTAATGAATGTGAAATTTGCAAAGGGGCAATTTCTGGTTCTTTAACAGATATTGTGGAAATGGACGCAGCTTCTAATAACAGTGTAGAAGATATTAGAAGTATCAGAGAAGAAGTGAATTTTTTACCAACAAAAGCAAAATATAGAGTATATATCATAGATGAGGTACATATGTTATCAACAGGGGCTTTTAATGCTTTATTAAAAACATTAGAAGAGCCACCAGAACATGTAAAATTTATATTAGCAACAACAGAACCTCAAAAATTGCCAGCAACGATTTTATCAAGATGTCAGAGATTTGATTTTAAAAAGATTTCAAACCAAGATATTATCAAAAGGCTTGAAATTGTTTGTAAAGAAAGCAATATTGAAATTACTAAAGAGGCTTTAAATATTATTGCTACATTATCAGAAGGGGCTATGAGAGATGCATTATCTATTTTAGAAAGATGCATTCAAGATGGAGAAAATCAAATTAATGAAGATAAAATAAAAGACTTGGTTGGTATACCTAAAATGATATTTGTCCATGACATTGTTCAAGCCATTATTCATTATGATGTGGATTCAGCACTTATTACCGTTAATAAAGTATTGGAAGATGGAAAAGATATTTCAAATTTGTTATGGGAAATTGTCAAATATGTAAAAGATATTTTATTATATAAAGCAACGAAAAATATAGAGCTATATAGTGAAGAGGAAAAGCAAAAAATAATGAAAATTTCAGAAGAGGTTGATAAAGAAAGATTAATGAATTTGGTATATGCTTTTTCTGAGCTAGAAAATGAAATGAAATATTCTACACAAAAAACGATTATTTTCCAAGCAGGAATTATAAAATTATGTAGTAAAATCAGTGCAAACAATCAAGGAGATTTGGAACAACGTGTGGACAAAATTGAAAAATATTTAAGAAATCATACAGTAAGTTCTAATCAAGTACAACCAATGAATACAGATATCAAAATGGCATATTCTGTTCAAGCAAATAAACCAGCAAATCAAAATACAAGTATGCCTAAAAAGACTGATAGCAATAAAGAAAGTAGCTATAAAACTGCTACATATTCTGGAAAGATAGAAGAATCTTGGCCTAAGATTGTCAATGATTTAAAGCAAAATGGAAAAATTGTATTATATACCAATTTGATAAATACAAGAGCAAAAGAAATCAATGATATGACAGTAGGTATAGAGTTTCCAAATGGGTTAACATCCTTTGGAAGAACGGTTTTAGAGAAACAAGAAAACATTAAAGAACTGACAAATTTGGTTTCAATGGCTTCTGGAAAGCCAATGAATATAAAATATATTACAAATGTGGAAAGTAGAAAACAACCAGAAGAACCAACGATAAAAAAGATTGCAAATGAATCAGATATACCTTTTCAGGTAATTGAATAAAATAGAAAGAAAGGAATGAAAAAATTATGTCAAAAAGAGGTGGATTCCCAGGAGGCATGGGAGGATTTGGCGGAATGAATATGAATAACCTAATGAAACAAGCAAAAAAAATGCAAGAGGATATGGAGAAATCTCAAGCAGAGTTAGCAAGTAAAGAATTTGATGCAACCGCTGGAGGTGGTGCAATATCTGTAAAAGTGTCTGGGCAAAAAGAGATAAAAGAAATCAAGATTCAAAAAGAAGTTGTTGACCCAGATGATGTAGAAATGCTAGAAGATTTAATATTAACTTGTGTGAATGAAGCTTTAAGAAAAGTAGATAGTGCACAAGCAGCCCAATTGGGAAAATTTAATATACCAGGATTTATGTAAGAAAGAAGGGATTATCGGTTTTTCCAATAATCTCTTTTAAAACCATAGGAAGACAAAAATATCATGGAGGTACAAAATGTCATTATATTCACCATCAATTGAAAAATTAATCGAAAGTTTTGAAAAATTACCAAGTATTGGACATAAAACAGCTGCAAGGCTAGCCTTTTATATTTTAAATAGTTCAGAAGAGGAAACGAAAGAATTTGTTAATTCTATTCTAGAGGCTAAGAAAAATTTAAAATATTGTAGTAAATGTTTTAATATTTCAGACACAGACCCTTGTCCAATTTGTAGTAATCCGAAAAGAGATACGAGTTCTATTTGTGTCGTAGAAGATGTTAGAGATATTATTGCTATGGAAAAAACCCATGAATTTAAAGGGGTATATCATGTGTTACATGGTTCGATTTCTCCGATGAATGGGGTAGGACCTGATGATATTAAAATAAAAGAGCTATTAGCAAGGCTAATGGATGGAACGGTGAAAGAAGTTATTTTGGCAACCAATCCAAGGGTAGAAGGAGAAGCAACAGCTATGTATTTATCAAAATTGATTAAACCACTAGGCATTAAAGTTACTAGAATTGCACATGGTATACCAGTTGGTGGAGATTTGGAATATACGGATGAAATTACCTTGACAAAAGCGTTAGAAGGAAGAAGAGAACTCTAAAAGTTACAAATTACAGTTATTAAGTTTTTTAAGCATTTCAAAGTTATATTATAATATTTTTTGAGAGTAAATGTGCAAACAAATAAAATATTATAATATAATTTTGAAATTTTATATTGAAAACTGTAATTTGTAACTTTTATTGTTTGTCTTCATATATTAGTTTTCTAATATATGAAGATAAAATTTCACGCAAATTTATTATATTATTTCTGCAATAAAATTTGGCAAATATCTTCAGTAGAATGTGGCTTTGCTAACTTTTTAGTGTTTTCTTTCATTGTTTCTAATTTTTCAGGATCAGAAAATAAATCAGTTAAAGTTTGAATAACATTATCGTCTTTTTTTATCCAAATTGCAATACCGTTTTTTACTAAGAATTTTGCATTTTTTTCTTCTTGACCAGGAATAGGGTTAATAATTACCATTGGCAAATGTGATACCAAACTTTCTGTGGTTGTTAGACCGCCAGGCTTTGTGACTACTAAATCAGAAATACTCATAAATTCAGGAACTTGGCTAGTATATTCTAAAACAAGGACATTGTCTTGTTGATGATATTTTGAAACGACTTTTTCAAAAGCCAATTTCATTTTTTCGTTTTTTCCAGCAATGGCAATGATTTGCATATCTTTGCAATATTGAACAAATCCTTCAAAGATTTCCACAGTTCTAGTTTTTCCTAAACCAAATTCTCCACCACCAAAAAATAGAATGGTTTTCTTTTTTGAAGAAAAATGCAATTCATTTAAAATATAATCTTTATCATATATTTCTAAAAACTTACTAGATATAGGAATTCCTGTATCAAATACATGTTGTGCAGGAATGCCTTTTCTAATTAAATATTTTTTCATTTTTTCATGGGCTACAAAATAGTAATCTGTAAAATCAGAACCTACTAACCATTGATCATGTGGGGCAAAATCTGTCATAATAGTTGCAATTTTAGCAGAGATTTTGCCTTTTCTTTTTAAATAACTACACATTTGACTTCCAAAGGGATGGGTAGAAATAATTAAATCAGGTTGTTTTTCTCTTAGCAATCTTAATAATTTGATTGCCATAAATTTATTTGATCTACTAGTAATATGTGCAAGAGGTCCTTTTTGAGAGTCTGAATAAATTCTGCCCCAAGCCCAAGGCGCTTTTTTAGCCATTTCTTTATATGCCTTTGTTGTCATTTTTTCAATTGTTTTATTAATATATTTCATACAGTCGATTAATTCTACATCGACATTTTTGTATTTTTTTTTCAAACATTCGTGAATAGATTTTGCAGCATTTAGATGGCCACCACCATAAGATGCATAAAAAATTAGTATTTTCATAGTAATCTCCCTTTTTAAAGTTATTTTTTAATATATATTTTTTACATTGTGTCAATTAGAAATTAGACAAAGTTTTAAATATAATGAATAATTGTAGTTCAATTTTAACATATATTCGATAAAATTTCAAAAAATGGAATAAATTTTAATAAAAAAGAAAAACTAATATAGAAAAATAAAAATATATTCATGATAGTATATGAGGTGATAAATTGAAAAAGATATTAAAAATAGGAATTTTATTTATTTTGCTTATAATAACATGTATTGTTTTTGTTGTATTAGGAGAACATCATTCAGAACAAAATATCAGTTATGCCGCAAGCTCTCATACATCAGATATCCAATTAATGGCAAGAGCAATTAATGGAGAGGCAAGAGGAGAGCCATATGAAGGGCAAGTGGCAGTAGGTGCTGTAATCTTAAATCGTGTAAAAGACTCGCGATTTCCCAATAGTATTTCTGGTGTAATTTATCAATCAGGAGCTTTTACAGCTGTGGCAGATGGACAAATCAATGCTCCAATTGATGAAGGTTCTACTGTATACAAAGCAGCACAAGACGCTATGAATGGCTGGGACCCAACTGGTGGATGTGTATATTATTTTAACCCAGATACAGCTACTAATAGCTGGATATGGTCAAGACCACATGTAATAACAATAGGGAAACATCGATTTTGTAAATAAAGAAAATGGTTGAAAAATAATGACAACTGTTGAATTGTTAAACTTCGTTTGTTTGAAAGTTAAATTTTTTAGCTAGATTTCTATCTTAAGAAAGGAATGTGAATAAGAATGAATAAATTAATGGAATGGAAAGAAAGATTAAAAAAGGGTCATATGCTTAGTGTGATATGTGTATTGCTAATTATTGTGGCAATTTTAGGGATTATTCTCTATAAAAAGCAACGAGAATATAGACAAGCCTCAGAAAATTCATACAATATGGCATTTTATGAATTGGTAGATTATGTACAAAATGTAGAAACGTATTTGGCAAAATCTTTAATATCTACTACCCCTGAACATGGTGCAGAAACATTGACCAATTTGTGGAGAGAAGCCAATTTAGCACAAAGCTATTTAAGTATGTTACCTGTTGCTAGTCAAGAACTAGAAAATACAGAAAAATTTTTAAATCAAGTGAGTGATTATAGTTATTCTCTTTCAAGAAAAAATATTTATAATGAAAGTTTAACAGAAGAGGATTTAGCGAATTTAGAAGAGCTACATGCATATAGCACAGAACTAGAAAATACATTAAATCAATTATCAGAAGATTTAAATAGTGGTAGATTTCAGTGGGGAGAATTAACAGAAAAAGGTACAGTTGCATTTGCTCAACAAGTGGATAATATTTCAAAAGAAAGCTTTAGTAATTTAGAAGAAAATTTCCATGAGTATTCTGGATTAATTTATGATGGAGCTTATTCAGAACATATGACAAGTACAGAGAAAAAAGGACTAACTGGGGAAGATATTGATGAAAATAAAGCAAGAGAAATTGCAGAAGACTTCTTAGGAAACGATAAGATAAAAGAATTATCAAGTCTAGGATTATCAGAAAATGCGACCATTCCAGCTTATACATTTTCAGCAACGAGCAATAATGACGAAAATATAAACATTTCTATTTCACAAAAGGGTGGACATGTCATTTATATGAATACCAATAGAGAAGTCAATACGGAAATTTTATCACAAGAAGAAGCAACACAAAAAGGAAAAGAATTTCTAGAAAATAAAGGATTTAGTAATATGCAGGAGACATATTATATTACACAAGAAGGGGTTACAACAATCAATTATGCATATACACAAGATAATGTGATTGCATATCCAGATTTAATAAAGGTAAAAGTTGCTTTAGATAATGGAGATATTTTAGGAATAGAAACAACAGGGTATTTAAATAATCATACAGAAAGGGATATTAGCAATGTACAAATTACAAGTGAAGAGGCAAAACAAAACTTAAATCAAAAATTGGAAATTACGAGTGAACGAATGGCGATTATTCCTACAGAATGGCAAACAGAGATATTGTGTTATGAATTTAAAGGCACTGTAGATGATAAAGAATTTTTGGTATATATTAATGCGGAAAATGGAAGAGAGGAAGATATTTTAATAATTACAGATACCGGAAATGGTGTACTCACAATGTAATTGCTGAAGAAAAAAGTCAAAGGGGAGAGATGATTTTGGGGACGGACGATGATTTTGGGGACGGAGCAAAAAATCATCATTTTATTTAAGAAAAATTTTAGATAAAGTATTTTTTATGATGATT
>CALWZZ010000031.1 GCA_944386145.1 uncultured Clostridia bacterium
CCAACTTTATTAGTCATTTCTTCCCATAGATGAACATATTCAAAAACACTTTCTTTACATTGTTTTACGAATTTTTCAACACCATATTCTTCGATTTGTTGTTTTCCCGAAATACCTAATTTTTTCTCTATTTCTAGCTCTACTGGTAATCCATGGGTATCCCAACCAGCTTTTCTAATAACTCTGTATCCTTTCATGACTTTGTATCTTGGAATTAAGTCTTTCATAACTCTTGTTTCGATATGTCCTACATGTGGTTTTCCATTTGCTGTTGGAGGTCCATCATAAAAGGTAAAATATCGTTTTCCTTGATTACTATTTAAACTTTTCTTTATGATGTCTTTGTCCTTCCACAATTTGGCAACATCATTTTCCATTCCAACAAAGCCATTTTGCAATTCTACTTTTTTGTACATACAAATTCCTCCTTTTTATTATATAGAAAAACCATTTATTTCTGGTTTTCTTTTGATTTAACGAAAATTTAATGTGTTTTTATATATTAGAAAGTCAGTATAACTTTGATAATATATGAAAAGTCTTTCTATTGTTCTTACTCTTTCACACTTTTTATTTCTTGTAGCTCAAATCTGTATTTTTGTTTTACATTTGGATATTTTTCGTGGTCAACCTCAGATAAAAACATATCATAAGGTCTGATATATAATTCATTGTTTCCATATAGACCTCTATAAACTACATATTTTTCTTTTGTTTCGCTATGTATGGCTACATCTTCTACTAAGTAATAATCACCTTTAAAATGTTTGTAAATTCCTTTAATTTTAAGTTCTCTCATAACTATATTCCTCCTTGTCAAAAGATTTTTCTGTACAATTTATTTTTTTGCATTCTAGAAAACGCAAATTTCTTAGAATTCAAAAAAGCCCTAATATGCATATATTGCACATTAGGACGAAATAGCTTTACTTTCCGCGGTACCACCTATCTTAATTAATTTATCCTCATTTTTATTTTACATTAATGTTTTGTAATTTTAACAAAAATTATTCAAATACATTTGCAAAATACTGTTTCTAAATCAATTCTCTCAATTTATCTTTAACGCAGATTTACGACTATACTTACTTTCATTTCAGTTTAGTAACAGTTAGGGGATAATAAATAGATTTTACTTACCAAATTCACAGCTACCTTTGGCTCTCTTCAAGATATTATGCCATTTATCGTGTCCTGACTATTGTTTTTTCTATATTATGTTCATAATTATATCATGTTTTTAATATTTTTCAAGTGTTTTTTGATTATATTTTTCTTTTCTTTGGAAATACTAATACATAATACAAGCAATATTGTTTTTTGCATTATGATAAATGCGATTTTGTATAATGTAGAAAATGATTGGAGGATACTTATGAATCAAATTATTAATATTGATTTAAAAAAACATATTGAACAGTCACAAGATGATACAAACAAAATAAATAAAGTAACTTCCGCACAAAAGTTATCAAAAAGAAGAGTGCATATTCAATTTTTCCTTTCCATTACTGCTATTTTCATTATTTCTGCCATATTTTTCTATTACAAATTTTCTTTAAATAGCAAAGAAGATTTTTCTAATCTATTAATTAATAATTATAGTATAACCAGATTATATGCAAATCATAACACGGAAGAAACTTTATCAGATGAAGAAAATCTTGCACCTGATTCTATTATTGGGATAATTGAAATTCCCTCTTTAAATATTTCTTACCCTATTTTTAATGAGTTAACTGATGAATTGCTAAAAACTTCTCCTTGTAGATTTTATGGAGATTTTCCTTCTGAAACAAATTCAAGTGAATGTTCAAATTTATGTATTGCAGGACACAATTATGATAATCACAAATTTTTTAGTGATATAAAAGATTTAAATATTGATGATACCATTATCTTATATGATAATGCCAATCATCCATTTACGTATTCTGTTATAAAAAAATATGAGGTAGAACCTGAAGACTTATCCCCTGTTTATGAAACTTTAACAAATTCTTATGAATTAACATTAGTTACTTGTAATAATTATAATGGGAATCGAATGATTATAAAAGCAAAAATTGAAGATGTTTAACATCTTCAATTTATATTACTAATCAATATTTCTATAATCTTTTATTTTCTTATATGCATATATTGCTGAAATTCCAAATACTACAACTAATAATACAGTTGGTAAAGCGTCTTGAATACCTGTGTTTGGTAAATTTGTATTTGTTGTATTACTTGTATTATTTCTTAATGCATTTATATTTTGAACATTACTTGAATTTCTGTTTGTATTGGTGTTTGTATTTGTATTGGTGTTGGTATTTGTTCCTGTATTAGTATTTGTATTTGAATTTCCTGTGTTTGTATTTGTTCCTGATGATGTATTATTTCCATCTGATAACAAATCATTAAATCCTTCATCTGTTGCTGCATATACTGATGTTGCTGTAAATACAAGCATTGCACAAACTAAAATTACTAAAAAACTTTTTAAAATAATTGATTTTTTCATATTACCTCTCCTTACCTCAAATAGTATATTTTTTCTTTTTCTTCCATAAACAATTATTATTATAACATGTTTTTTAAATAATTGCAAGTTTATTAAACACACTATTTTTCATTTGTTTATTTTCATAACTATGATATACTTATTTCTTTTTTAAGTCAATACATTTTTTTATTTTTTTCTTTACAATTATATTACAAAAAGATGACATTTTTTTATCTAAGTCCAAAACATTATACAACAAGTTTAAATCTTATACATTAAATTTAAACAATACAATATCTCCATCTTGCATAACATATTCTTTTCCTTCTGATCTGACAAGTCCTTTTTCTCTTGCAGCTGTCATTGAGCCTTGTTCTACTAAATCTTTAAAAGAAACAACCTCTGCTTTTATGAAGCCTCTTTCTATATCGGAATGTATCTTTCCAGCAGCTTGTGGAGCTTTTGTTCCTTTTTTAATTGTCCATGCTCTTACTTCTGGCTCTCCTGCCGTTAAGAATGACATTAATCCTAATAAATCATAACTTTTCTTGATAACTTTATCTAATCCTGATTCTTCTAATCCTAGCATTTCTAACATTTCTTTTTTATCATTATCATCTAGACCTGATAATTCTTCTTCTACTTTCACACACAAAGGAATCACTTCTGCTTTTTCTTTTGATGCATATTCTTTTACTTTTTTGACCATAGGATCATTTTCTGCATCGCTTAGTTGTTCATCAGATACATTTGCAATATATAAAATTGGCTTGGTTGTTAATAAAAACATATCTTTTACTAAAGCTTGTTCATCTTCATTAAAATCAATTGCTCTTGCTGATATTCCGTTTTCCAAATTTTCTTTGATTTTTTCCAATAAGTCAATTTCTTCTTGATATTTTTTGTCTGCTTTTAAATTTTTCTTTGCTTTATCTAATCTTTTATTCACTGTTTCGATATCTGCAAAAATCAACTCTAAATTAATGGTTTCAATATCTCTTACAGGGTCAATGCTTCCATCAACATGTACAATATTAGAATCTTCAAAACATCTAACCACTTCACATATCGCATCTGTTTCACGTATGTGTGATAAAAATTTATTTCCTAAACCTTCGCCTTTACTTGCTCCTTTTACTAAACCTGCTATATCCACAAATTCAATAACTGCATGTGTTGTTTTTTGAGGATGATACATCTTCGTTAATACATCTAATCTTTCATCTGGAACAGGTACAACACCCACATTTGGTTCAATTGTACAAAATGGATAATTGGCACATTCTGCTCCTGCTTTTGTTATACTATTAAATAACGTACTTTTTCCTACATTTGGTAGTCCAACAATTCCTAATTTCATCTTTTCATTCCTTCTTCTTTTATTCTCTTAATTGCAACAATTTTTTGTATAGAATTTTCTGCCTTTTGTAATTTTATTCATATTCAACATGGCAGATTTTGTTTTTCTACCTTTCAAAAATTGCTACTTAAGCATTACTACCAAATTATTTTATCACACATCATTTTCTTAGTCAATTATTATTGAATATAAATTGTAGGGTCTTCTGGTACAGAATTTTTCAAAATTTCAAAATGTAAGTGTGGTTCATCTGCAATTTCAAATACAGCACTATTACCAACTGTTCCAATAGATTGTCCCTTTTCTACTGTTTCGCCTTCTACAACAAATTCAGATGTTAATAAATTTGAATATACTGTTTGATAAACATCATCATGTTCTATAACAATTGTTAATCCATATCTAGGGTCATTTTTAATAGACTTGATAACCCCTGCTTCTGCTGCTTTTACTACTGTTGTTTTATCAGCCTTTATATCAATTCCATTATGTGTAACCCATTCTTCTAGCGTTTCTGAATATACAAGGTTATCTTGTGCAAATTCTTTTATAATGTCTCCCTCTACTGGTCTCTGGAAGCTAAGTTCTTTTACTTCTTGTGTTGTTTCTTGATTGCTTGTTACATTTTGTGTTGTGTTTTGCGTTGTATTTTCTGTTGCATTTGCATTACTTTCTACTGTTTGGTTGCTACTTGTATTTTGTGTTGTTTGAGATTGTGTACTTTCTTCCTCTAGTTGATTTTCTGCTTCACTTTCTTCTACTGTCTTTCCAATTTTTGTACTAGCACTTTCTGTTTCTTCTACATTATTACTTGTGTCTCCGATCATATTAGTCATTTGCTCTAATGTCATTGTCTCATCTTGGACATCTTGATTAATTTGCTGACTGTATAATAATAGTGAAATGATAATAATTGCCACAATAATGGCTCCTACCACAGCATATGATATAATTTTGTCATTTATATTGGTTTCCCCTACTTTTTTTAAATTCATGTTTCTTTTCATATAATCCTCCTTAAATACTTTGTTATTACAAGTATTTCCTTTTTTTAGAAGATTATACATTTATATTAAAATTTTATGATAATTGACAATTAAAAAATCTGTCCAATTGGTCAAAAGTTATTTTTTGCTATTTTTATAGAATTAAATGTGCTAATGGAGAAATATTACAAATTCTTGCATTATCAAGTAGGAGAATCTCAGACTTGCTGTGAGAGGTGCCTGCTTTATAATGTTAGAATTTGTATATTTTGTAATGCCAGCCATTTAATTCTATAAAAATAGCAAAAAATAACTTTTGACTTTAAGATATTAATTTTCTATATTATAAAGAGTTTACTTCTTTAATTTCTACACCGACATAGAAATGCTGGATAATTTCTTCAGCTGTACTGCCACTTTTTGCCATACTATCAGCACCTGTTTGACTCATTCCAACGCCATGTCCATATCCGATGACAGTAAATTTTATTTTGCCATCTTCTTTTGTTATTTCAAAATTTGTAGACTTTAAACCAAAAAGTCTTCTTGCTTCTGTTCCTGAAATTTCATGGTTTCCGAATTTGACTGTTTTTACTCTTCCACTACTTGTGTATTCCACTATTTTTATATCTTCATCATTATTAAAATCAATTTGGATATCTGCATAAGTTGTTTTTAATTTTTCTAGTAATTCTTCATTAGTTAATTCCACTTCTGAATTATATTGTGTATATCCATCTTCTCCTGCCGTTTCCACTACTTGGAGATATGGCATATCACTGCCACCGCCCCATACATCTACCGGAAGCTCAGTTTTTCCTCCACTATTTGAATGAAAAAAGGCATTAATTGGTTCATTATGATAAGTAATAATTTTTCCTTTTGTTGCATTGACACATTCTTCTATTTTGCTCCATTTTGCCTCTTTATCCCCATCCCATCTTGCCAATCTATCTTCTTTGGATATCCAAGCTTGGCAACATGTAGAATCATCACAAATATCTGCATTATCATGTTTTTTATGATTGATTTTATAGATAGTATATGTTCTAGCAACAATTGCTTGTGCCTTTAATGCCTCTGTTTCAAAATCAACTGGCATTTCTGCTGATACCACATTACATAAATACGTATCTAATGCAACTTCTTCCACTTCATTTGTATCTGCATGTAATAATTTGATAGTTCCATACTGATTATATGTATATGGTTCTGAAAGACTTTCTGTATTTTCTTCTGCCATATTCTCATTTGCCTCTGCACTTGTGCTTATATCTAGTTTTGTCAATAATGCTGGTAAAATAAAACATATAAATAAAAATGAAAAAAAATAGATAATTACTTTTTTCAATTCATCACCTTCAAATTTTATTTTTTAACATTATAGAAAATCCAATTTCCTATAATGTTAAAATAATTGCATAGACATATTTCTATGCAATTTAAAAAAATTACGATGTTAGCTTCATTTTCATATTAGCTAAAATTTTTCTTTCGATTCTTGAAACTTGTACTTGTGTAATTCCAAGAATTTTGGCTACTTGAGATTGGGTTTTATCTTTATAAAATCTTAAGCATATAATTTCTTTTTCTCGTTTATCTAAACCTTCTATCAATTGTTTAATTGCTAATTTATTCGTAATCATTTCTTCTTCATTTCTATTCGATGAAATTTTTTCTATTAAATTCAAACTATTTCCATCTTTATTATCTGTATAAAATTTATTGTCAATAGATTCCACTGTATTATTGGCTTCTAATGCTAAAGCAATATCTTCTCTCGAAATTTTCAGTTCTGCTTCTAATTCTTCAATCGTTAGTTCCTTTCCTTCCTTATTTATATTTTCTTTCTGCATTTCTCTAATTTTTATTCCCAATTCTTTAATTCCTCTGCTTACTTTTATCGGTCCATCATCTCGTATGTATCGTTTAATTTCCCCTATCATATAGGGTACTGCATATGTAGATAATTTTACATCAAAATTCGTATCAAATCTTTTAATTGATTTTATAAATCCCATACAACCAATTTGATATAAGTCTTCTAAATCATAACCTCTTCCATTAAATCTTTTGACAATGCTCCAGATTAATCCGGTTGTTATCACGAATCATTCTTTCCATCTCATATTTATCGCCAGACTGTGCTTTCTTAATGGCTTCAATACTGTTTTCAAACATAGTATACCTCTATTCTTTTGTAAGCATTTCAAACTCATCATCTGATTCTTCATTTTCATTTTTAGGTTTAATTTTTTTGGACATGGTTACTTTTGTTCCTAATCCCACTACAGATTCTACATCTACCTTATCCATGAAACTTTCCATAATCGTAAATCCCATACCAGACCTCTCCAAATTTGGTTTGGTTGTATATAATGGTTCTTTTGCAATATCAATATTTTCAATCCCTTTTCCTTTATCTGATATTTCTAAAATAATTTCATTTTCTTTTAATCTAGCAAAAATCTTTACAATACCTTGCTTTTTGTCATAACCATGAATAATGCAATTTGTAACCGCCTCTGAAACTGCTGTTTTAATATCTGCTAATTCCTCAATAGTTGGGTCCAATTGAGAAGCAAATGCTGCCACTGTAATTCTTGCAAATGCTTCATTAGCGGATTTACTAACAAATTCTAACTTCATTTCGTTTTCAAATTCACTTTTCATATTTACCTTATTCCTTCCTCAACTGTGCAATTTTTGTTTTTTAACATTATAATAGGAAATGTAATTTTTTGTAACGTGAACAAATCTAGCTTTGCTAGACCTTTTTCTCTACTTTTTAATATTTGCTATATTAATTTAAGGTCTAGCAAGAAGCGTATAAGATTTGTTGCGCGAAAAATTATGAAATAATTTTTCTGTGCAATTATTTTTTTTTACATTATAGGAAATGCAATTTCCTATAATGTAAAAAAGTTATCTTTACTCTCCTAACATAAACAAATTTCTTTTAATATATATTTCATTTCTTTTTAGGTATACCTATAAAATCATGAAACCTCTAAATTGGTAATAGGAATTAATCTTAAAATACCACTCATTTCAAAAATCTTTTTAATACTACTTGTTAAATTGGCAAGTTCCACAGTTCCTCCTAACATTTTGGCAAATTTGTATCTACCAATAATCAATCCTATCCCTGCGCTATCCATGAATGTAACACTATTAAAATCAAATATAACTTTTTTAGGCATATATCTTTCAATTTCATAATCCGCCCTCCTCCTTATCTTTTGAACACTAAAATCATCAATTTCTTCTGTTATTTTAAAAACTAACAGCTTGTCCTCTTCATAAAACTTTGTTTCCATGATGACCTCCTTTAAATTTCTTTTTGTATTATATTCCTTTTTCCAGTATTTTCCAAGAGTGAAAATTAGGAAGTTTTGTCGTATTATTAGAAGTTTTCGACAAATGAATGAAACAATTCGGGCCAGGTTAGGTTTTGTCCCTTCCGTGTCGAACTATGTCGAAAACAATACGTTTTTTTTTTTGGAACATCTTTAAATTAGATTTATTATAAAATCAGAATACTGTATATACTATTTTGTGAAATTAAATGTGCAAATGGAAGAATATTAGCCATTTAATGAATAAAATAGTATATACAGTATTCTGGTTAAATTTTTAATACAGCAAAAAAATATATTGTTTTCGACATAGTTCGACACGGAAGGGACAAAACCTAACCTGGCCCGAATTGTCTCTATTCATCATCATCTAAAGTTTCATCATATTCGTACTCATACGTTATTTCTTCTTCAACTGGTTTTTTTGTTTTTTCTATTCTTTCTTTTATAATTCTACCTTCCTCTAAATCTTCTTCTATTCTATTTTTATCTGCCTTTACTTTCTCTGATTTTTTCTTTTCCACATTATTTTCTTCTTTCATTTCTGTTTTCGTTTTTCCCTTTGATTTTTGCATGCATTTATTTATCATGTTATTTGTTTTATCTAATAAATCTGGTATATAGTCTAAAAGCTTGTCTATTGATGAACTATAATTTACTGGCATTAGTTTTACATTTTCACCTTGGATAACTAAAAATGCTATTGGATTAATGGTAACACCTGCTCCTGAGCCACCGCCGAATGGTAATCGATATTGTACCTCTTCTTCTTTTTCTCTTTTTCTGTATTCATCTACAGTTTCTCCTTTAAATTCACTTCCTCCTGCTGCAAATCCAAATGATACTTTTGATATGGGAATAATGACAATATTATTAGAAGTTTCTATTGGTTCCCCTATAATGGTATTGACATCTATCATATCTTGAATGCTATTCATAGCTGTAGTCATAAGACCTTCTATTGGATGTTCGCTCATTGTTTTTCATTCCTCCTTTTTTATTTAATACATATATGATATTTATAATATGTACCATTTTTATTTGAAATATACCAGAAATGGCAATTTTTACAAAATTCTGGCTTGTATATATTGGTTTTATCTCATATAAAACATCTTTTTCTTTTACATTTGTCCTAGAGAAACCAACCGCTATAGCACTAGAAAGAATTGCTACTAACATAGATGTTAAAAAAGCATTTTCTGTTCCCAATTCCATTGCTAATTCTAACTTTTTTATTTCTATACTTTTCCCTATCTCCTTGGCTACTGCTAGCAATTGCACATCTATTTTATCTTTGTTTTGTATAATATCTCTTTCTATCTTTTCTATCTTTTCTATTTTTTCATTCATTTTAAATAATTTTTGTAGTCTTTTTAATTTTTGATTCGTTATTGTGAATTTTATAATAGGAATAATTTCAAACAATTTTAATTTAATAATCACTTTACTTTGGTCATCTACATATTTATGCTTTTTCGAATTTAAGATAAAAGGCATTAACTTGATTTCAATTTTGCTTGTCACAATGCTTAATGTGATAATCAGTAAAATGAGTAATATAAAAAGAAAAACCAATATACTTGCCTCCTTTTCATAAAGCAATTTATATTAGTTTTTCCTCTTTTTTAACTTTTAAACAAATTTTTGAAATTTTTTATTGTATAGGGAAAATCGTCTTTTATCTTGACCCTATGTGGATTTTTCCGTATACAACAAGGTTAAATTTGTCATTATGCTCTTTTTGTTTTCTCTACTGTAATATCGCCAAACAATTCTTCTTGTGTCGTTTCTACCTTTTTTCTTCTTGACATTTCTAATAATCCACTAAATGCTGTAACCACCTCTTGTTTATTGTGTTTACTTAATGAAAACATTTTATTAAACACAAATCGTTTTTGTTTTACTAAGACTTTAAACATTTCTTTTACTTTACTTGCTACTGTATAATTTTCTACTAATGCAATTTTTTCAATATTTTTTGCATTTTGATTTAATCTTACACTTGTCCTTTCTAATAGTTGTTGGTAAATTTTTGGAATGATTTGATTATCATATTTTTTCTCCAATTTTTGTTTTGGAAGTTCTATATTTTCTTGCCCCTTATAATACCTGTTTCCATTTTCAATATAATTTTGTTTTAGAACTTTACTAATTTCTTTAAATTTCTTGTATTCAATAATTCTTCTAATTAGTTCTTCTTCTGTTAATTCTTCTTCCTCTTCTTCCTGTTTTGGAAGTAAATTTTTTGATTTTAGATATAGCAAAGTAGATGCCATTACAACAAATTCACTGGCAATTTCTAAGTTCATTTTTTCCATTTGGTTTAAGTATTGTATGTATTGGTCTGTAATCTCATTTAAATGAATATCATATATATCCATTTTATTTTTTTCAATTAAATGACACAATAAATCTAAGGGTCCTTCAAAGTTCTCTATTTTTATTGCATATTTTTGGGTTTCTAATGTTAATATTGACATTTTGTTTCTCCTTTTTTCGATGTTTACAGTTTTTTATACTATAGAATATCGCTGTTTGTTATATCACAAGAAAACTATAATTTAATTTATATCTACAATTTATTTTCAGCTATCTTCTAATGCTGTGTTGACATTATCACGCTTATATCCTTTTTTTAATAAATATTGTTTTATTTCTTCTATCTCCATTGAGGTTTGTTTTTTTATAATAATATTACTAGCTGATTTTATTTCATATTGATTTAATTCTTCTTTATTTTCATAGATATAATCTTCTATATCTTCTTTTTTAATTCCTTTGCTCAATAGTTTATATTCGATTTCTCGAATTGATAAATTTTTTAAAGCCATAAAATTATTAATTGTTTTCCTGATATATTCTTTGTCATCAATATAGTTAGCTTCTTTTAGATAGCTAATGATATCTTCTAACAAATTTGATTCTATTTCATTTTCAAATTTTTTTCTAATTTCATTTTCACTTCTTTTTTTATATAACACATATTTTAATACTTTTGTTTTTTCTTTATCAAATTCTTCTACAGTGTACATCTTTCCTCCTTATTTTTTACAAGTCATCTATTTCAATTTATCCTTCATTTCTTATAAATTTATCAACTGCTTCTGCAAACGCCCCTGTTTGCACTGTATTTTTGGTTACATAGAAAGCTTCTTTTTTTACTTCTTCATAACTATTTCCAACAGCTACACCAATTCCTGCATGTTTTATCATATCGATGTCATTAATATTATCTCCTATTGCCATTGTCTCTTTAAGAGATATCTTTAGATACTCACATAATTGTTTTAATGCTTCATATTTGGTTACATTTTTAGGAACAATGTCTAAATATTGGTAATCTTCTCCAACAATTTTATCTCTATATTCTCCGTATTTTTTTATTTGAATAGCTGTTAAATCTTGGTTTGCTTCTATTTCTTTTTTTATATGTATTAGGTCTTTATCTCCTGATATAACAAATTTCAATATATTTGGTTTTTGTTCTTCTATATATTTTTCTAAAGATTGAACCGTCTTAAATTGCATTTGATTTTTGTATAGAATAGAATTTCTATAAGCCATATATTTCATAGTTTTTTCTGCAATCATTGTATTTTCTGTATAAAGGTGAATATGTAAATTCTGTTTTTGAGCAAGTTTTATACATGCTTTTGCTTGTGCATTTGACAAACTATTTTTTATAATCTCTTTTCCCATTTTTAGATTAATAATTTGTGTACCATTACCAAAAATTCCATATTCCGGCATAATTATATCACATATCTCTTTCGTCATAGCATATGTTTTACCTGTACAAATAGCAAAATCCACATTGTTTCGTTTTAATTTTTTTACTGCCTCCAATCCTTTTGTTGTTATTTGATTATTAAAAATAATCGTTCCGTCTAAATCACTTGCCAGTAGTTTTATTGTTTTAGCCATTTTTTTACTATATTCCTTTCTCAAGTGCAAATCTATTAGAAAAATTTTTTTGAGTCTTTGTGTGATCCTATCTCATTCCAACCAAATTCACTATATATAATCAAAATTGTAACTATTTTGTTAATCATTCTTTCCTTATTCTACTATACCAGGATAAAAATAGCAATAAAAGAGATACAATTTTTTGTACCCCCTTTATTCTTTTTTATTATTATTCTTCTTCATCATCATCCATGTCGATTTCAGGTATTTCTTCCCCCAAACTTTCTTCAAATACCTTTTCAAAATCTGCTCTTACTTTTCCTTCAATTTCTTCTAACATTTTTGGATTTTCTTTTAGATATTTCTTAACATTTTCTCTTCCTTGTCCAATTCTTTCTCCATTGTAACTAAACCAAGAACCTGCTTTTTCGACAATATCTAAGTTAACAGCCATGTCTAAAATATTACCTTCTTTTGAAATTCCTTCTCCATAGATAATATCAAATTCTGCTTCTCTAAAAGGTGGTGCTACTTTATTTTTTATTACTTTTACTCTTACACGGTTTCCTTTTACTTCTCCATCTTGTTTGATATTTTCTATTTTTCGAATATCCATTCTAACAGATGCATAGAATTTTAATGCTCTACCACCTGTTGTTGTTTCTGGGTTTCCAAACATAACACCAATTTTTTCTCTTAATTGGTTAATAAAAATTAAAACTGTTTTTGTTTTATTGATTGCTCCTGCTAATTTTCTTAATGCTTGTGACATAAGTCTTGCCTGTAATCCCATGTGAGAATCTCCCATGTCACCATCAATTTCAGCTTTTGGTACTAAAGCTGCTACAGAGTCCACAACAATAACATCTAAAGCTCCACTTCTAATCAAACTTTCTGTAATTTCTAATGCTTGTTCTCCTGTATCTGGTTGAGATACAATTAAATTATCTATATCTACACCTAATTTTTTTGCATAAACTGGGTCTAATGCATGTTCTGCATCAATAAATGCTGCTTCTCCTCCCATTTTTTGTGCTTCTGCAATAATATGTAATGCTAATGTTGTTTTTCCTGAAGATTCTGGTCCAAATATTTCTATAATTCTTCCTCTAGGTACTCCACCAATTCCTAATGCTATATCTAAGCTTAAAGCACCTGTTGGAATTGCCTCTATTTCCATTGCTTTAAATTCTCCTAATTTCATAACAGATCCTTTACCAAATTGTTTTTCTATTTGGCTCATTGCTGCTTCTAATGCTTTCTTTTTTTCTGCATTCTCACTCATAATTTTCCTCCTCATTTATTTGAACTTTTGTTTGATATTGTTATTATATATCAAAAATTTGTTTTGTCAATACTTATTTTAATTTTTTTTATTTTCTTTATCTATACCATGTTTCTACTCCACAAAATGGATTAAACCAATTAGAATTAATTTCTCCTACCAATTCTGTGTTATATGCTATTGTATGTTTATTCGTATACAAACTGATATATGGTATATCTGTTTTATAAATTTCTGCAAGTCTTGCATAATCATTTTTTATTGTTTCTTCATCAGTTGTGTTTTTCACTTCGTTCATTAAATTTGTAATTTCTTCATTTGAATAATTGGCTAAATTATTCTCTCCAAAAAATAGTGACATATCTGGATTTGGTGATAGATTCATACTACATAAAATCATATCATAAGATTTATTTTGTATAGCTAGATTATATTGCTCATCAGAATATTGTTGAATATTCATTCTGATTCCTTGACTTTCTAATTGTGTTTTTATATTTTCTGCGACTGATACTTGTGTACTATTTGATGCTTTTACAATCAAGTTCAATTCGATTCTTTGTGTTCTGCTGTTAATTGTTTTTTGCCAATAATTATTTCTATAACTCCATCCATTTTCTGTTAAAAGTTGATTTGCCTGTTCAGGATTATATCCAGAACTTGCATCTTGTTCTTGATATATCCATGAGCCAAAATCTAGTGGAAAACTTGAAGTATAGTATTTATTTTGAAAAACATTTGATACAATATTATTTCTATCTATTGAATACGATATGGCTCTTCTAACTTCCTGATTTGCTAATAATGTATTTTGTGTATTCAAAACTAAAAAATCATGTTCTCGTCCTTTAATCTCTTTTGTACTATATCCCATAGTTCCAATATAATCTTGTATATTGATATTGTTTGTACTAACCATATCTACATTTCCTAATTTAAAAGCATTATATAGTTCTCCTACAGAATCATATACATTAACTGTAATTTCTTCTAATGATAAATCTGTATCTCTATCCCACCAATTCGTATTTTTAGTCAATGTTATATAATTTTCTTGCACATTTTCTACTTTATATTTTCCTGTTCCTACTGGTATAATTCCTGTATTATAATAATCTTGTGTATCATAAAATGTTTTAGATAATA
>CALWZZ010000032.1 GCA_944386145.1 uncultured Clostridia bacterium
CATTTAAAACGCGGTTACATACAAAAGTATGCGCCCTTGCCTTTTAAATAAAATTTTCCTTGCCAAAATTTAATTCTTTTCCAACCAGTGGTTAAAAGTTGGAGCAAAGCGAAATTTGCAGAACGCGTATTGAGAAAGGAACGTAATAAATGCGAGGAAAAAGTGCAAAAGCATTAGTAATAAATATTATCACTTTTATCATTTTATGTATTGCTTTGTATTTAGCATACCAATTTTATCAAAGAAATAATTTTAATGATTTTATACGAAGTGAAGCACAATTACATGCATCAGAATTTAAAAGAGATACAGAAGTCAAATATTCAGATGTGAATAGTTATAAAATTACTTCTACAGAATTTAATGATGCTATGTTTTCAAAAGAAGTGCAAGTAGAACCAAATACACCATATAGAGTCACTTGTATGATAAAAACAAGTGGAGTGACTGGAGACAAAACCTCATCAGGTATAGGAGCACAAATCGCAATATCAAATACAACTGAAAGAAGTGTTGCTATTAGTGGGGACAGTGATTGGCAAAAAATAGAATTTATTTTTAACTCTAAAAATAGAGAAACCGTAGATATCGCATTTAGATTAGGTGGAACAGAAGGATATGCAAAAGGAGAAGCATGGTTTTCGGACTTTAAAATTGAGCAAGGACAAGCAGAAGAAGATAGCAATTGGAATTTTGCATGTTTTATCTTTGAAAACACAAATGTCAATATAGACAATCAACAGATCAACATACAGGTAACCAATAATGATGTTACAGATATTCGAAATACCATCGATAGATTTGAAACAGCTTGTAATGAGCTATCAGAAGGAAAAATGACAGCCGAATGTGATATTTATCAAATAGAAGCACCAATCACCTCTTTATCTTATGATGAAGAATTTGGATATTATGTATCTCCAGAAGATATCGAACAACAAATAAAAGATATTATAAATGAAAATAACTATGACCATATTTTTGCGGTTGTGAGACTAGGAAATGAAGAATATGAAGATGATATTGAAATAAAAGATTGGATAGGGTTAGGCTCTATGGATTACTATGGCATTGGATTTTCGAATATTCGATTACCCAATAGTTCAAAAAGCTATATTTATAAATATGATAGAAGAGTAAACCAATTTCCAGAAGAAGTATTTTTGCATGAATTTCTACATTCTTTAGAAAGAACAGCAAAAGAATATGGATATAGTATACCGGCATTACATGATTATAAAGAATATGGATATGAAAACGAATAC
Source organism: uncultured Clostridia bacterium (assembly GCA_944386145.1). Taxonomy (GTDB): domain Bacteria; phylum Bacillota; class Clostridia; order TANB77; family CAG-508; genus CAG-269. The sequence goes on from CALWZZ010000032.1 coordinate 1,266, forward strand.
TTAATAGGACAAAGAGAATGGTATAAAGACTACATGAACCAAGCAATTGCAACATCAGAAGGTTATGTAGGTCTACCAAACGAAATATATACCTTAAAACCAGCAAAAAAATCTAATTTTGAATATGCATATGCATTAGAAGAAGTATACCAAGAACCACAAAATGTCATAGAAGAAATTAGAGGGATATTTGAAAACTTATTTAGGAATATAGAATTAATATTTGAAAATTAGACAATTTGGGACAGGTAGCTTTTTGTAGCTTTTTTGTCGAAAAAAGTCACAATGTCCAATTGGAGACGTTCACTGTTGGACATTTTCTATAATGTCATAAAAAATGCACAAAAAAATTGCTTTGCAATTAAATGTGATGAGCAAGATGGAAAGGAATGATAGAAAACATGAAAGTGTCAGAATTTGATTATGATTTACCAGAAGAATTAATTGCACAAACACCTTTAGAAAAAAGAGATGAATCTAGATTAATGGTTTTAGATAGAAGTAAACAAACAATAGAGCATAAGATATTTAAGGATATTATAGAATATTTAGAACCTGGAGATTGTTTGGTTAGAAACAATACAAAAGTTATACCAGCAAGGATTTATGGAAAAAAAGAAACAGGTGCCCATGTAGAATTTTTATTGTTAAACAATATAGAAGGCGATATATGGGAAAGTATTGTAAGACCAGGTAATAAGTTACATGTAGGTACAAAAGTAATTTTTGGTGATGGTCTATTAACAGCTGAAATTCTGGAAATTATGCCAGGAGGAACAAGAAAAGTAAAATTTACATATAAAGGCATATTTAACGAAATCTTAGATAAAATCGGTTTAATGCCTTTACCACCATATATTCATGAAGAATTAAAAGATAATGATAGATATCAAACCGTATATGCAAAATATGAAGGCTCAGCAGCAGCTCCAACAGCAGGATTGCATTTTACACCAGAGTTATTGAAACAAATAGAAGAAAAGGGTGTAAAAATTGCAAATGTCACATTACATGTTGGAATAGGCACATTTAGACCAGTAAAAGAAGAAAATGTAGAAGAACATCAAATGCACACAGAGCATTATTATATCAAACAAGAAGATGTTGACAAAATAAATGAAACAAAAAAACAAGGAAAAAGAGTCATTGCAGTAGGAACAACCTCTTGTAGAGTATTGGAAACCATTGCAGATGAACATGGAATGGTAAAAGAAACAGAGGGAGACACAGGAATATACATATATCCAGGATATCATTTTAAATGTTTAGATGGATTAATTACCAATTTTCACTTACCACAATCCACTTTGCTAATGCTTGTATCTGCATTAGCAGGAAAAGAGTATATCATGAAAGCATATCATGAAGCTGTTAAAGAAAAATATAGATTTTTTAGTTTTGGAGATGCAATGTTTATCAAATGAAAAAAATTATCAAAATGGCTTGTACCCTTTGACAATTTTAAGAGAATCACAAAGGAGAATGTTTATGTTAATAAAAGATATTGCAATGTTTGTACCTAGAGGAATTATATCTACAATTTTAAAATCTGTCAGAACAGATATAGATACAGTGGGAAAAGAAGAAATTTTGCAAAATGGATTATATCATATAACAAAAGATCAGGAGACAGCTGAACTGATTTTAAATTCTAAATATCTTAAACCATCTACAGGCATATTAAAAAATATAAATTCGTTTGGAACGGCAGTAGCTTGTATGTTTGATGGTCTACCAACAATGGATAATTATATGAAAAATTTAGAAACAACAAAAACGGAAAATAATCCACTATTAACACCAAACATGGTATTAAATGCTATCAAAATCTCTCCAACAGAAATGAGTGAATTAAGCAATTATAAAGTAAGAAGTTTAGCAGATAATGTTATCGAGTATGAAGGATATTGTGTACTTCCAAAGGGAAAAGTAAAAACAGTTAAATTAGTACCTGATTTAAATAGAGATACTGTCACAAATATGCCAATTATAAATCCTAAAACAGGAGAATATGAAATCATTTTTAGAGAAGCAAAAGAAGAAGAATTAAATCAAGATCAGAAAACATATAAAGTAAAAGAAGATTATTTAAAATATATAGAGAAAATGAGAGAAAAGATTGGATATTTAAATGGAGATCACTTACCAGCAAAAGCAATGAATTCTTTTATTACTTTGATGTATGAAGGAAAACTTGAAGAAGATATGATGAAAGAATATTCCAAGAAAAATTTCTTTAAGCTCATAAAAGACAGAATTGAAAGATGGAAGACACCTAAACTAGATATGTCAACAGACGAAAAAATCTATACAGAAATAAAAGAAATCAATCATAAAAAGAAAAATCCATATAGAGATAAAAAATTTGGAACAGCGGTGGCAGATTTTCAAAGACAAGGTCTAGAACAATTAAAATTAAAGGATGAATTAGAAGAAATAACAACAGGAGAAATTGGTGCGTTTTTCAGAAAAAAAGAAAAACACATTGACAAAAGTCATGTTATACAAAAAGGTATTCACGGAATTTCCCATAATGATAGGGTAGCATTACTCACTATGATAATTGCAAAAAATGAAGGTGTATTAGAAGGTGATACAGATAATCGAACAAAAGACATCTTATTAACAGCAGCATATTTGCATGATATAGGAAGAAAAGTAGGAAAATTTGCTTTTAATGTAGGACCACATGCTAAGCGAAGTGCAAAAAAAATAAATAAAATACATGTTAGATATATGAATGGACAACCTTATACTGAAGAAGATAAAAATATATTAAAAGCAGTTGTGGAAGCACATGAAGGTAAAGATGAAATAATGGATAAGCTATGTGGAAAATATCACATAAGTGAAGAAGATAAAGGATATACAAAAAAACTAATGACAATATTAAAAGATGCGGATGCTTTAGATAGAGTAAGAATAGATTTTAATAAAGGAATCATGATTACAGATTTAAATCCCCAATATTTAAGAACAGATACAGCGAAAAGATTGTTGGATGCATCTTATCAGTTAGAAGGGTTAACAAACAAGGTCTCATTTGATAGAATTTTAGCCTATAAGACAGAAGAGCAAACAGAAGAGAGCAAGGCAAAAGCTTATAGAAAAGTACTAAAATTTATACCAAAAACCATAGTGAAAGCAACACCTGTATCAGAAAATGAAAAAACAACAGATGAAAAACAAAAATAAGTTTGTCAATGGGGACGGAGATTTTGACAACTTAATAAAAGAATTAAAACTATATAATAAATAAGGAAGAAAGAAGAAGTTGTCAAAATCTCCGTCCCCATTGACAACTTGAGGAGGAAAACATGAAACCAGCAGTAACATATGAATTATTACATATAGATAAATCTACAGGAGCAAGAAGAGGAATAATACATACACCACATGGTGATATACAAACACCAGTATTTATGCCAGTAGGAACACAAGCAACAGTAAAATCAATGACACCAGAAGAATTAAAAGACATGGTAGGAGCACAAATTATCCTATCAAATACATATCATCTATATTTAAGACCAGGACAAGATATTGTAAAAGAAGCAGGAGGACTTCACAAATTCATGAATTGGGATAGACCAATTTTAACAGATAGTGGAGGTTTTCAAGTATTTAGTTTAGGAGATTTGAGAACCATTTCAGAAGAAGGTGTTGAATTTAAGTCACATTTAGATGGCAGTAAGCATTTCTTTTCTCCAGAAAGTGTTATGAAGACAGAGGAAGATTTAGGGGCTGACATTATCATGGCATTTGATGAATGTGTAGAATATCCAGCAACATATGAATATACCAAACAGTCAATGGAAAGAACAACTAGATGGGCAAAACGTTGTAAAGAAGCACATACAAGAGAAGATCAAGCTTTATTTGGTATTATTCAAGGAGGATTTTACGAAGATTTAAGAAAACAAAGTGCAAAAGATTTAATAGAATTAGATTTACCAGGATATGCTATAGGTGGTATAAGTGTTGGGGAACCAAAAGAAGAGTTTTTAAAAATGCTTAGATTTACGACACCTTTAATGCCTGAAAATAAACCTAGATATCTAATGGGCGTAGGTACACCTGATTACTTAATAGAATCTGCAATCGCTGGAATTGATATGTGTGACTGTGTATTACCTACAAGAATAGCAAGAAATGGAACAGCTTTAACATGGAATGGAAAGGTGGTTGTCAGAAATGCAACATATGAAAGGGATTGGGGACCATTAGATCCAGAATGTGATTGCTATACTTGTAAAAATTATTCGAGAGCATATATTAGACATTTAATTAAGGCTAATGAGATTTTGGGTGTTAGATTATTATCTATTCATAACTTAAGGTTCTTGACTAATTTGATGGAAAAGGTTAGAATAGAAATAGAGAGGGATAATTTAGAAACATTCAAAAATGAATTTTACAAAAAGTATGGCTATCTTAAGTAAGGAGGGATACAAATGAATTTGTTAGATGAAGATTTTACAAACAAAAAAGAAAATAAAACAAAAAATATTATAAAGGTAATCATTGTACTAATGATTTTAGTTGTTATTGTAATTGTGGGAATCCTTTGCTATATGATGTATTTACAAAGAGCAAGATTAAAACTTGTATTAAATGGACAACAAAATGAAGATGTTAAAGAATTATTAGTAATAGAGTCAGATGGAACAATATATGTACCAGTAAGAGCTATTTCAGTATATTTAGGATATAGTTGCTATAATGGAGAATATACAGATAGATCTGAAGATAATAGTAGGTGCTATGTACAAAGTGAAGATGAAGTTGCAAATCTAACACTAAATTCTAATAAAGTGTATAAATTAAATTTAGCAGAAAATGAGGATGAATATTCATATGTATATATGGATAAGCCAGTAAAAGCAATTGATGGGCAATTATACATTACAACAGACGGCATGCAAAAAGTATTTAATACAACCTTCGAATATAATGAATCAAATAATACGTATGCAATTGATACTATCCCATATTTGGCAAGTATATATGAAACAGCAGTATTAAATTATGGATACACAGATATAAGTGATAATTTTGAGAATGAAAAAGCTATGTTAAAAAATATGCTTGTCGTTACAGATGGTAAAAACTATGGGGTTATTAATGGATTAGATGGAACAGAGATTTTAGAATGTAAATATGATAATATTCTTTATGAAGAAGCAGTAGGAGATTTTATCGTATGCAGTAATAACAAATATGGAATTATTGGTACAGACCAAAGGACAAAAGTAGAAATCAATTATGATAGTATTGGATTGATTGATTATGATGCAGGATTATATTTAGTAAGAAGAAATAACCAATATGGTGTTATTGATTTAAATGGAAATACAATTATATATCCAGAAAATGATCGAATTGGTGTAGACATTTCTCGATTTGAAGAAAATGATTTAAAAACAGGATATATTTTGGTAGATAATTTAATACCAGTTATGAGAGATAATAAATGGGGATTATTTGACTTACATGGAAACCAAGTTGTTGCTTTTGAATATGACAGTTTCGGATATATAGCAAACAACAATCGAGAAGCAACCAATTTACTAGTTATACCAAGCTATAATGTCATTGTAGCATGTTTAAATAACCGATATACTTTATTAAATGCCTCAGGAGAACAAGCTTTTAAAGCATTTGTTGATGACATCTATATGACAATCACTGGAGGAGAAAAGCATTATACAATGATCGCAAATGACAGAACTTATGATGTAGAAGATTACTTAGATAGATTAGGTGTACAATCAACAAGTGAAAATACAAATACAACATCAAATACAACAGAAACAAACACATCAGAAAGTAATGAAAATACAACAAATGATCAGGTAAATAATAATAATACGACGAGTAGTGAGGAAAATAGTGAAAATTTAGAAGAACAGCCCAATAATGGAGAAGAAACTACTGTCCAAGAGGTAGAAGAATAAAAAGGGTATTTGCTTAAAAAAAGCAAATATCTTTTTTTGACCAGTCATACTAATAGAAAAAATCAAAAAAATAGTATATAAATATATAAGGGGAAAAACGTGTATCAAATTTGAGAAAGAGGTATATAAGTGAAAAATATACAAATAGTAGCCAATGGAATTTATTTCCCGAGAAAGCAAATAGCAAATGAAGAATTGGAAAATAGATTACATTTAGAAAAAGGATATATCGAAAAGAGAACAGGAATTAAAAAGCGATATTATGCAATTGAAGAAACAATAGAAGACATGGCATTAGAAGCTGTAAAAAATGCTTTGTCTAAAGCAGAAAAAAAGGAAAACATCGGATTAATCATAACAGCAACAACTAGTACAAATTTGCTAATGCCAGGAATATCAAATTATATTCAGAAGACATTAGAGCTTCCTCCTTGTATATGTTTAGATATATTAGCTGGCTGTGGAGGATATATTAATGCTTTTGATATTGCTAAACTTTATATAGATTCAGGAACGATCGAAAAAGCATTAATCATTGGTGTAGATAAACTATCTGAAATTATCGACAAAGAAGATGTAGGAACAGCAGTTGTATTATCAGACGGAGCAGGAGCAACATTGATAGCAAAAGATGAAGAAAATAAAAAAGAAAGAATGTATGTAACCCATATGCAATCAGACGGAGAAAAAAATGAAATTTTAACATATCAATATGGGCAAAAATTATATATGAATGGAAAAGAAGTATATAAATATGCAATAACAAACACAGTGAAAAATATTGAGGGATTGTTAAATAAAGCAAAAATTTCATTAGAAGATATTAAATACATAATTCCGCACCAATCTAATATAAAAATCATGAAAGCAATTGCCACAAGATTACATATTCCAATGGAAAAAATGTATACAAACATACAAACAAGAGGAAACACCTTTTGTGCAAGTATTCCAATTGCGTTATATGATATGCAAAATGAAGGACTTTTGAAAAAAGGCGATAAAGTTATTTTACTAGGATATGGTGGAGGATTAAATACAGGAAGTATTCTAATGGAGGTGTGATGTCCAATTGGGGACGTTTCTTTTTGAGACATTTTTATGTAAAGTTATTTACTTTAATCTCAAAAGAAGTAAAATATAAATGAATAAAATAAAGTTTCTATTATTCTTAAACTTAAGGAACTTTACATAAAAATGTCTCAAAAAGAAACGTCCCCAATTGGACAAAGAAAGGATGAGGGAAAGATGAAAAGAGCTTTTTTATTTCCAGGACAAGGCGCACAAGTTGTTGGAATGGGAAAAGATATTTATGAAAAATATGAAGAAGCAAGAAACATTTATGATGAAGCTTCTAAGATTTCTGGAATGGATGTAAAAAAACTTTGTTTTGAAGGTCCAGAAGAAGAATTAAACAAAACAGAAAATACACAAATTGCAATATTAACAACAAGTTTAGCAATTTTAGAAGTATTAAAATCAAAAGGTATACAAGCAGATATAGCAACAGGATTAAGTTTAGGAGAATATGGAGCTTTAATTTATGCAGGAATTATTAGTTTTGAAGATGGCATTAAATTAATCCAAAAAAGAGGATATTATATGGGAAATCTTTTGCCTAACGAAACATTTTCTATGGCAGCAATTATTGGTTTAGACTCTGCCAAAATAGAAGAAGTTTACAAAGAAATTGCAAAAGACAATAAATTTATTACAGTTGCAAATTACAACTGTAGTGTGCAAACCGTTATATCAGGAGAAGATACAGCAATTGAGATAGCTATGGAAAAATTAAAAGAGGCTGGTGCCAAAAGAGCCATTAAATTAAATACAAGTGGACCATTCCATACCATTAAATTGGAAAAGGCAAAAGAAGCTTATGAGAAGGAATTAGAAAATATTGATTTTCATCTAGATACAAAGGTAAAAGTGATTAAAAATATTGATGGTACATATTACAATCCAAATGACAATATAAAAGAAATTTTGGCAAATCATATCATTAGCCCAGTAAGATTTGACAAGGCTATAAAATTAATGGAACAAGAACAAGTAGAAGAATATGTTGAAATTGGACCAGGAAGAACGTTAACAGGATTTGTAAAAAAAGATAATAAAGAAGCAAAAACAGTAAATATAAATAGCTTGGAAAATTTGGAAAATTATCTAAATACATAAACAAGGAGAATACATTAGACAAGGTAAATATTAAATCACAAGGGGAGGGGAAATACCTTGACTCAAGTGGAAATGACCAAGGGGTAAGGTGTGTCCCCTGACATTAATTAAGAAAGGAAGATAAAGATGGAAGAAAACAAAACCGTATTTGTAACAGGTGCTTCAAGAGGAATTGGAAAAGAAGTAGCCTTAAAATTTGCAGAAAATGGATACAATGTTGTTATTAACTATGTTTCAAGTAAAACAAATGTAGAAGAATTAAAAGCAAAATTTGAAAGTAAAGGTGTAAAATCACTTATTATGCAAGCAGATGTAACAGATAAAGAAGCAGTTGAAACATTGGTAAAAAAAGCAATTGAAGAATTCGGAAGTATTGATGTATTAGTAAATAATGCAGGAATTACAAAAGACAATTTGTTAATGCGAATGAGCGACGAAGAGTTTGACAAGGTGATAGAAGTTAATTTAAAAGGAACATATGTCGTTACAAAAGCAGTTACTAAATACATGATGAAAAAAAGAAAAGGAAGCATTATCAATTTATCATCAGTTGTTGGTGTCGCTGGAAATGCTGGACAATGTAATTATGCAGCGTCAAAAGCAGGAATTATAGGATTTACAAAAAGTGTAGCAAAAGAATTGGCTTCAAGAAATATCCGTTCAAATGCAGTGGCACCAGGATTTATCGAAACAGATATGACCGCTGTTTTGTCAGATGAAATAAAAGAAAATATACATAATCAAATTCCATTAAAGAGAATGGGAAGTGCTAGAGAAGTGGCTAATTTAATCTATTTCTTGGGTTCTGACGAAAGTTCATATATTACTGGGCAAGTGATTAATGTTGATGGTGGAATGGTGATGTAAAAACAAATTGAAAGCAGCATCTTGCACATATTATATAAGAAAGGAAGAGAAAGATGGAAAGAAGAGTTGTTATCACAGGTTTAGGAGCATTAACTCCAATAGGAAATACAACAAAAGATTTTTGGGAAGGAATAAAATCTGGAAAATGTGGAATTGATGAAATTAAAAGTTTTGACACAACAAATTTTAAAGTAAAACTAGCAGCAGAAATAAAAGACTATAACCCAGAAGATTATTTTGACAGAAGAGAGGCAAAAAGATTAGACAAATTTTCTCAATATGCTATTATTGCTGCAAGAGAAGCATGGAATGATAGTGGACTAGATAAAGAAACAGAAAATATGGAAAGAGTAGGAATTATCATAGGGTCAGGAATAGGTGGAATTGAAACTACAGAAGTTGAACATGAAAAATATATGACAAAAGGACCAGATAGAGTATCTCCAATGTATATTCCAATGGGAATTCCAAACATGGCAACAGGAAATGTAGCAATTGAAATCGGTGCAAAAGGAGAATCTATTGCTATGGTAACAGCATGTGCTTCAGGTACACATAGTATTGGAGAAAGCTTTAGAATGATAAAACATGGATATCAAGATGTTGTTTTAGCAGGAGGAACAGAAGCAGGAATTACACCACTTGGTATAGCAGGATTTACAAACATTAAAGCATTAACAAAAACAGAGGACAAAACAAGAGCAAGCATTCCATTTGACAAAGAAAGAAGTGGATTTGTCATGGGAGAAGGTGCAGGTGTCATTGTTTTAGAAGAATTAGAACATGCGAAAAAAAGAGGAGCAAAAATTTATGCAGAAATGGTAGGATATGGTGCTACATCAGACGCATATCATATCACATCTCCTGCTCCAGGAGGAGAAGGCGGTGCTAGAGCCATGAAAATCGCCATGGAAGAAGCACATGTCAATCCAGAAGAAATTACATATATCAATGCACATGGTACATCAACACACCTAAATGATTCTTGCGAAACACAAGCAATCAAAACAGCATTAGGAGAAGAAAATGCAAAAAAAGTAATGGTAAGTTCAACAAAAGGACATACAGGACATCTATTAGGTGCAGCAGGTGGCGTAGAAGCAATTGTTTGTGCAAAAGCTATTGAAGAAGGATTTGTTCCAGCTACGATTAATTATAAAGTACCAGATGAAGAATGTGATTTGGATGTTGTTCCAAATGAAGGAAGAAAAGTAGATGTTAAATATGCAATGTCTAATTCATTAGGATTTGGTGGACATAATAGTAGTATTTTGTTGAAGAAATATGAAGATTAATAATTCATCATTCACAGCTATTTATTTGAAAAGCAAAAGTTATATTATCATATTTTATTCATTAAATGGCTGGCATTACGAAATATACAAATTCTAACATTATAAAGCAGGCACCTCTCACAGCAAGTCTGAGATTCTCCTACTTGATAATGCAAGAATTTGTAATATTTCTCCATTAGCACATTTAATTTCATAAAATATGGTAATATAACTTTTGCTTAATTAGACAAATTTTTAACTGTGAATTATAATAATATAAAAATGGAGGTAGAAATATGGATTACAAAGATATTAAAAAATTAATGGATGATATGGGAAATTCTAAATTAGAGGAATTAGAAATAGAATTTCCAGATGGTGTGAAGATTAGCATGAAGAAAAGTGAAAAGAGAGAAGTCATTGTAGAACCACATGTGATAGAAGCAAGTGCTCCAATGACAGTTCCTGCTGTAAGACCTCAAGAAGAAAAAGGAATGGTAACTGTAGAAGAAAAGAAAAAAGAAAACTATAAAGTAATAAAATCTCCAATGGTGGGAACATTTTATGCAAGTTCATCACCAGATAAAGATCCATATGTAAAAGTCGGAGATAAAATCTCAAAAGGACAAGTGGTATGTATCGTAGAAGCCATGAAATTAATGAATGAAATCGAATCAGAGTTTGATGGTGAAATCGTAGAAATTTGTGTAAAAAACGAAGATGTTGTAGAATATGGTACACCTTTATTTAAAATAAAATAAGACATAGTATAAGATAGCAAAGGTAATATATAATATTTTTTAAGTTCTCCTGTTCATTACATTCAAAAAGAATTCATAATGCTTTCTCATAAGCCTCTTTCACTCAGACCCTCACTACGTGAGTACCGTGAACATTCCTCATTTGAAAGCAAAATGAATTCTAATTTTCATTCCAATCAAGCGTCGAAACTTAAAAAATATTATATATATTACCTTTGCATTAAAAAATATAATGAAATAAATATAAATGGAGGTTAATATAAATGTTAAATAAAGAACAAATTAAAGAAATTATCCCACAAAGAGAACCATTTTTAATGATAGATGAGGTGGAAGAATATACACCAGGAGAAAGTGCCGTAGCATATAAAAACGTAAGTGAAGACGAATATTATTTCAAAGGACATTTTCCAGGAAATCCAATTATGCCAGGGGTTTTAATTGTTGAATCACTAGCACAAACTGGTGCAGTGGCTATACTTTCTATGGAAGAAAATAAAGGAAGAAATGCTTTATTTGGTGGAATCGATAAATTACGTTTTAAAAGACAAGTTGTTCCGGGAGATAGATTAAAATTAGAAGTAAAAATCATTAAGAGAAAAGGTCCTATTGGAATTGGAGAAGCATTAGCAACTGTTGATGGAAAAGTGGCAGTCAAAGGAGAATTGACTTTTGCGATTGTTTAAAACATTCAGTATGTCCAACAATATGCAATTTTGAAAACCTAATTTTAAATTCTTGTTATACTAATAATATGACAAACAAAAAATGATTATAGAATAAATTAATTTTATGCTATAATCATTTTTTATGCTTCATAATATTGATCTGTATCATCATATAAATCCTCTAAAGAAATACCTAAAACTTTACAAAAAGCTAAAGCCTCAAAATCTTTTACAGTTTTTTTACCATATTCAATTTCATAAATGTCACAAATATACATAGTAACACCAATTAAATCCAATTTTCTACAAATTTCTGGCTGTGAAATTTTTTTTAATTTTCTATATTTTCTTAAATTCTTACCAATAATATTTAAGTTTCCGTTCAATGTTTTTACTTTCATAAGCACCTCACTTGAAATTTTAAAGAATAACTAATTTAAATTATATTTTATAGCAAAATTTATCATTAGATTACAGGATAGACCTGTAAATGTTACAAAAATATTTCTGATTCGTTACAGAAAAAATACATTTCTTAAAAAACATTGAAAGAA
>CALWZZ010000033.1 GCA_944386145.1 uncultured Clostridia bacterium
TTATACCTGAGGTTTTATATTTTTTCAATTTTATTCATTTGGTCCATTGCGAGGTACGAGCAATTTAGTACAATCGTAATAACTAGCGCAATCAGTGTAATACCTCTTTGTTTTTCAATACAATCTCCTTTTGTTACATGTTTTTCTCTTTTTACAAATTTAGAAACTTCTTTTTCTTTCATTCTTATTTTTTCTCCCTTCTTTTGTTTTTTACCACATTACATTTATGTGCTTTTTTCTAAAGAGTATTTCCTCCTTTTTTCTCTTTTATACTTTTTTTGGCCTATTGCTAGTATTTTTATTTTATATTTAAACTAGTATTAAGTTGATATACTATCGTAAAAAACTTCTTGCTTTTTACTTAGATTTCAATACTCTAAGAAAGATTTTTATGTTTAAATTGTAACAATAAAATATAGTAATGTCAATGAAAATATCTAAAAAGTTTTTTTCAAAAATAACAGCAAAAATTAAAAATTTTTAATAATTTTTTATAATCTAAATTTTTTTAAAATCGAGTAATACCAATGCTTTTAAATAATAAAGTTCTTTCTTAGACTATTGAACTCTGGGAAAGATTTTTTGTTTTATCTAGAACAAATCTAGCTTCGCTAGACCTTTTCCCTATTTTTTATATTTGCTATATTAATTTAAGGTCTAGCAAGAAGCGTATAAGATTTATTGCACACAATTTTACTTATACTTTATTCCTATAAAAATAGCCTTCACGATACCAGACTAATTTGACAAAATTCGACAAAAATGAGACAGATTGCTACCTGTCCCAAATTGTTTCAATTTTATTCAAATAATGTTTTTATCATTCTAATTAAGTAGTGGCTTCCACCATCAGAATTGTTTTGAACATTTTCGACCATTCCAATTACTAATATGTCGTTTTCCCCTTGGTTGGTTGTAAAGCAATCAAACCAACCTAATGTTCCGCTTTCTGTGTCATTGCTGTCTGCCTTTAGTTCTGCCGTTCCTGTTTTTCCTGCAATGGTTACACCATCTACTTGCATATCATTTGCTGTTCCTTCTGGATTTTCAACAACTTGTATTAAATCGTCTTTTATGGTATTTGCTGCCTCTTCTGAGAAGGCATTTTCAATTAAAATTTCTGGCGTTTTGTCTTCTTTATATTCTATATATGGTTTTATCATATTTCCATTATTGTAAAAACTTGAATAAATTGATGCCATATGGATTGGGTTTACCAATATATTTCCTTGTCCAAATCCTGAGTCTGCTAGCTTTCCTTCTGAGTTTATTCCATCTTCATTTTCATATTGTGATGTTGCAAGTGTTAATGGAAATTCTAGTTGCTCATTAAATCCAATTTTGTCTAGACTTTCTGTAAATTTACTTGTTCCTATTTTTAATGCTGTTTGTGCAAAATAGATATTGTCTGAATGAATTAATCCATTTAGTAGATTCTTAGGTCCACTATATCCTGTTAATGTGGTTACTCTATAATCTCCCCATGAAGAATCTTTTTGCCAGCTTGTTCCTGTATATCCAAAGTCTTCATCTGCTGTGATACTTCCTGTTGTTAGACCAATTGCGCCAGTAATTGCTTTAAAGGTTGATCCTGGGCAATATCTTTGGATAAAACGATTGTATAAAGGTTTATCTTCGTCATTATTTAATGCGTTCCATTCGTCTGTTGTCATTCCTAATGTGAAATCATTTGAGTCAAATGTTGGTGTGCTAACTAATGCCAATAATTCTCCTGTTGCAGGTTGCATAACAACAAATAGTCCTTTATCATTTTTTAATTGATTATATAACTTTGTTTGGATATCGCTATCAATGGTAAGTGTAATATCTTCTCCATCTTTTTGTTCTTGCTCTGCTAGTGTTGTTACCTCTTCTCCTTCTGCGTCTATGATATAAATTCTCACACCATCTGTTGCTCTTAGTCTATCTTCATAAGCCAATTCTAGACCAGATTTTCCAATTAAACTTGTTGAACTATATCCTTTGTCTGTATATTCTTCTAATTCATCTGCATTAATGGTTTGTACATATCCAATTAAATGTCCTGCTTCTTCTCCTAATGTATATACTCTTCCTTGTGCGTCATTTATCAAAATTCCTGGAATTTGTAACAATTGTTCTTTTAGTTCTGTGTCATCTTTTGCCACTTTTCTAATTGGCACAAATGTATCATCTTTCACATAAGAAGCTGATAAATAATTGTTTATGGTTTCAACAGAGACACCTGTTAATTCTGAAATTCTGCTAATATTCTCTTCTCGATTGTCTCCTAATTTTCCAGGCACAATTCCTACTTGTGATATGGTTCCATCATAAGCTAGTACATTTCCATTTCTATCTAAGATACTTCCTCTTTTGCCACTTAACGTTTCCACTCTTACTTTATAATCCTTTTTCAATTGTGGAAAAATTAGTTCTGATGACCATTCTAATTTATATTCCTTATCTTCTTTTACAAGATATGCTTCATTATCAAAACGGATAGTTCCTGCTGATGTCACCATTTCTTCACTATAAGATACTTTTTTCTTGTCATCTTCATTTATTACTTCTTTTACATTTATTTTTATATTACTACTGTCTATTCCTTCATAAATATTTTGATTTCTGGTAATAAAGTCTTCTTGACTAACACTTTCCTTTGAAGAACTGCTTAATTCTTCATACATTGCTTCATAGTTTTGGTCGTTTATATATGAAAAGTATGTATTTAAAACTTCTTCTGGTTTTTCTTTTGGCATGTTCATAATAACAATTCCTACTATGATTGCAATCACTAGTATAACTGCAATGATGATTCCAATGACTACTTTTTTGTTTTTCATATCATTTTTCCCCCTTTTATGAATTCAATGTTGTCTATTTCCTTTATAGAATATTACTTTTTAATATGTAAAACATATTTCGACATTATTATATCATCTTTTTTATTATATTACACTATTTTTTTATTTTTTATACATTCATACTTAAAAACGTGTTGCAGTTGAAAATTTTATACGCCAACAGTTGAAAATCCATTGTCAACATGGATGATTTCTCCTGTAATCGCACTTGACATATCACTAAATAAAAATGCTGTAGCATTTCCAACTTGATTGATTGTAACATTTTTATGTAGTGGTGCTCTTTCTTCTACAATATCTAATATGGAACCAAAGTCTTTAATGCCTTTTGCTGATAATGTTTTAATTGGTCCTGCTGAAATTCCATTAATTCTATATCCGTCTTTTCCTAAATCTCTTGCTAGATATCTGATACTTGCTTCTAATGCAGCTTTTGCAACCCCCATAACATTATATCCTTCAATTGCTTTTTCTGAACCATAATATGTATATGCTACAATGCTTGCACCTTCATTTAACATTTCTTTTTCTCTTGCCATTCTAACAATTGCAATTAATGAATAAGCACTTACATCTTGTGCATGTGCATACCCATCTCTTGATGTTAAGATAAAGTCATTTCTTAAGTCTTCTGTATTGGCATGTGCAATCGCATGTAATAGTCCATCTATTTTTCCATGGTCTCTTTTAATTTCTTCTAAACATTTGTCGATATCCTCATCTATGCTTACATCATTACATACATAAACACTTACTCTTGGCATATCTTTTACTAAATCTTTTACCTTTTCTACACTATCTGCTGAACATGTACAAATAACTTCTGCTCCTTGCTCATAAGCTGATTGTGCTGCTCCCCAAGCAATGCTCCATTTGTTTCTTACACCCATAATCACTACTTTTTTTCCTTCTAATAACATTTTTAATTCCTCCTTAAATATTTTTTGCAATTTTTTGTACTAAATGTAAATTATTATCTCTTATATATATGTTTTATTTTTTTATTTTATGTTGGTTCAATTAATTTTATTTTTTAATATATTAATTTTATGCCTTATTATTAACACATTGTTCTAAATTTTTCATATCGATTTTCTACTAATTCTTTCTTAGATAAGGCTTTCAATTCTTTTAAACTTTTTTTGATATATGTCTTTAATTCTTTTATAACCATTTCAAAATCTTCTCCAGCACCGCCTTCTGGTTCTTTGATAATTTTATCAATTATTCCAAACGCTTTTAAATCTTTTGCTGTTGCCTTCATATCCTCTGCTGCTTCTTTTGCTTTGCTAGAATCTTTGTATAAAATGCTAGCAAATCCCTCTGGAGATAATATGGAATAAATCGCATTTTCTAACATAACAATTCTATCTCCCACAGCAATCGCCAATGCTCCACCACTAGAACCTTCTCCAATAACTATACAAATAATTGGCACTTCCAATTGTGACATTTCTAACAAATTTCTTGCAATGGCTTCACCTTGTCCTCTTTCTTCTGCACCCATTCCAGGATATGCCCCTGGTGTATCAATAAAAGTAATAATTGGTCTATTAAACTTTTCAGCTTGTTTCATTAATCTTAATGCCTTTCGATACCCTTCTGGATTAGGCATACCAAAATTTCTTTCCATATTTTCTTTTGCTTTTTTACCTTTTTGTTCTCCAATAACTGTCACTGGCAAACCTTCAAAAGTTGCAATTCCACCAACAATTGCTTTATCATCTCCAAAATTTCTGTCTCCATGTAATTCTATAAAATCGTCAAATAATTCATTGATATAATTTAATGCTTTAGGTCTATCTATTTTTCTCGCAAGCATAACTCTATCCCATGCAGTTATTTTCGCCATGTTTTTCCCTCCTTTTCTATTGTCAGGGGACACACCTTACCATTTGGTCTTTTCTTCTTGTTTTGACAAATCTAGCTTTTTGAGAACAGTCCCTACTATTTTTTTATTTAGCTATATCTATTTAAATTCTAAAAAAGCGTTAAGATTTGTCGACGCGAAAAATTGCTTTGCAATTTTTCTGTGCAATGTTATTAATTTGTTGAATAGGAAAAAACTTTTTTCTATTCAACAAATAATGTCCCCTCCTCTTGTGATTTACTGTTTACTCTCATTTATATACTCTACTGCCTTACTTGTGTAATCTGATTAATTTTGCAATTGTTGATTTCATGTCTTTGCGTTCTACTATTTTGTCTATAAAACCATGTTCTAATAAAAATTCTGAACTTTGAAATCCTTCTGGTAATTTTTGTTTAATCGTTTGCTCTATAACCCTTGGTCCTGCAAATCCAATTAAGGCATGTGGTTCTGCTAAAATAATATCTCCCAAACTTGCAAAACTTGCTGTTACACCACCTGTTGTTGGGTCTGTTAGTACAGAGATATATAATTGTCCTGCTTTATTTAATTTTGCAAGAGCACTTGATGTTTTTGCCATCTGCATTAATGATATAATACCTTCTTGCATTCTGGCTCCACCTGATACACAGAATATAACTAATGGTAATTTCTTTTTTGTAGCTGTTTCAATAGCTAGTGTTATTCTTTCTCCCACAGCTGAACCCATACTTCCCATCAAAAAGTTTCCATCCATAACTGCAAGAACTGCTTTTTCTCCTTCAATTTCACAAATACCACATTTAACAGCTTCTTCTATTTTCGTTTTTTCCTTTAACATTTCTACCTTTTTCATATAGCCTTTAAAATTTAATGGGTCTTTTGTTACAATATCTCCACCAATTTCTTTGAAAGTTCCTTCATCTGCAATTTGCTTAATTCTTCTTCTTGATGATAATCTAAAATGTTTTCCACAATTAGGACATACACTTAAATTTTGATGTAAATCATCTTTATAAAGAATTTCTTTACAATTATCACATTTTACCCATTTTCCAATCATCATGTCAGAAGCTTTTTCATTTTTTACACGCTTTTCTTCTTTCTCGTTTACCTTTTTTACTTTGTCAATTACCAAGGTTTAATCCCTCCTTCAAAATCCTTGTTATTATATACATATTTTTAATTTATTTCAACTAGTATACATAGTCAAAAAAGAGATTTTTTATTATTTTGTTACAATTCACAGCTAAAAAAATATTTATATATCAACATTCTTATTAATACTTATCTATAAGCTGTGAATTGTAACATTTTCTTATACATAGTAGGAAAAGAAATTAGCTTTATTGTTTCGCTAATTTCTTATTCTCTACATATTAAATTCTTTTTGGATAAATGAAGTGTCATAGTTGTTTGCTTTAAAGTTTTCATTTTCTAATATTTTCAATAAAAAGTCTATATTGGTTGTAATTCCTTCTATAACAAATTCTGCTACTGCACTTTTCATTTTTGCAATTGATTCTTCTCTTGTTTTTCCATGAACAATTAGTTTTGCAAGCATTGAATCATATGTAGGTGGTACGGTATAACCGCTATATATTGCCGTATCTACCCTTATGCCGTTTCCTCCTGGGACATGTAACCCTGTTATGGTTCCTGGACATGGCATAAAGTTTTTGTCTGGATTTTCTGCATTAATTCTTACTTCCATTGAATGTCCTTCAAATTTGATATCCTCTTGCTTATATTGTAGTTCTTCTCCACTGGCAATTTTAATTTGTTCTTTGATAATGTCTACCCCTGTTACCATCTCTGTAACTGGATGTTCTACTTGTACTCTTGTATTCATTTCCATGAAGTAGAAATCTTTATTTTTATCTACTAAAAATTCGATGGTTCCTGCATTTGAATAGCCAATTTCTTTTACAGCTTTTACAGCTACTTCTCCCATTTTCTTTCTTGTTTTTTCATCTAATATACCACTTGGTGTTTCTTCTAATACTTTTTGATTTCTTCTTTGTACGGAACAATCTCTTTCTCCTAAATGAATACAATTTCCATGTTCATCTGCTAATATTTGAATTTCCACATGTCTTGGATGTTCTACAAATTTTTCTAAGTATAAACTATCATCATTAAATGATACTTTTGCTTCTTGTTTAACGATATCATATTCTTTTTCTAATTCTTCTTTAGAATACGCAACTCTTATGCCTCTTCCACCACCGCCTGCGGATGCTTTTAACATAACAGGATATTTAATTTGTTCTGCTAAGTTCACAGCTTGTTCCTTAGAATAAATTAATCCATCTGACCCAGGAACAACTGGAACACCAGCTCTTTTCATGGTTTCTTTAGCTTTTGATTTATTTCCCAATAATTCAATTAATTTATAATCTGGTCCAATAAATTTAATGCCTGTTTCTTGACAAATTTTCGCAAAGTTTGGATTTTCAGATAAAAATCCAAATCCTGGATGAATACTATCTGCTCCTGTTAAACAAGCAGCTTCTAATATGGCTTTTACATTCAAATAACTTTTACTAGATGGTGCTGGTCCTACACAAATAGCTTCATCTGCTAATTGTACATGTAATGCATTTTTATCTGCTTCTGAATAAATAGCAACTGTTCGAATTCCCATTTCTCTACAAGCTCTTATAATTCTTACAGCAATTTCTCCTCTATTTGCAATTAGTACTTTTTTTAACATTTCTTTTCCTCCTTTGATATTCTTTATTTCAATATGATTCATCAAAACTTTTCTATGTTTATAAATACGAACAAATCAATTTTATACTATTTTCTTATCTTTCTATTTTACATTACAAAATTTCTATACTGTATCAATTTGGTTTGTTTAAATTCCAGAAAATTACATTTCCTAAAACTTAAAAAGACAGCTTATACTGTCTTTTATACTCATAATATTATATATTCTTTTTCTATTTTTTTCAAGCTAGGACAAGTGGTCAGATTGATTTTATAAATTCTACAATTTGTTTTGCTAATTCCTCTTCTTTGCCATCATAACTATGATTTGCACCATCTATATAATTAATATCTTTATGTGGATTTGTAATAATATTATTAACAATATCCACTAATTCCTCTGCTTTTTGAACAATCATTTCATTGTCATTTCCCCATCTCATAAACAATGGAACTTGAATATTATTTAATTTTTCTAATTCATTGTCTTCTCCAAATTTAGCAAAATCGATTTCTTGATTATCTCTTGCATATCTTAAAAATGTCTTTACACTAATTGGATGGATAAATGCTTCTCTTGGCATCATAGTATTCCCTTGATTTTCCTTCTCTTTTTCTTCTGCATATTCCAAATATTTATCAAATGTATCTCTTAGATAAATTTTTAATGCTCTAGGAATATCAATTAATGAATTTAGAATAATTCCCTTTATATTATTTAGCATATCATCTTCTTCATCTTTTAATTCATTATATGTGTACACAATTTTTGTACATCCTAGACTATGCCCTTGCAAGTAAATATTTTTGTATCCTAATTCTTTCAATTTTATAATTGCACCTGTGATGTCTTCATAGCCTTCTAGCACATCTTCATAACTTGTTCCACCTAAGTTCTTTTCTTTTTTACCTTCTGTATATCTCCTTGTATATTTTACCAATTCGCTTCCTCGATTATTGAAACAAAAATAATCAATACCATTTTCATTGGCATATTTTGCAATCGTGGTCTCTCTTTTTTTCATACAGTTACTACCCATCCCATGAATAGACAATATGATATCTTCTGTTTTCTTTTCACTTGTACATAATAGTCCATCTAATTTAATACCATCTGTTGCTAAAAAATATATTACTTTCATTGTACTACACCTCTTTTTTATTTATACACATTATTATTAATATTTCATAATAAAACTTTTATCATAAATATTTCTGCTTTATTCTAAGTCACAATTTTTTACAACATAAAGCTAAAGCTAGACTTTTACTTTAATACCTCTAATACTTCATTTTTATCTGTTACACCAATAAAAGTTTTAATTGGGTTTCCATTTTCAAATACCATGATAGTTGGTATGCTCATCACATCATATTTAATAGCTAATTCTTGGTTATTATCTACATTTATTTTTCCTACTTTCACAGATTCTCCCATTTCTTCTGCTATTTCATCAATAATAGGAGACATCATCCTGCATGGGCCACACCAATCTGCATAAAAATCTACTAAAACCTTTCCTTTTTCTTTTAATACCTCTTCTTCAAAATTTCCTTCATCAAACTTTAAAACACTCATAATTATTCTCCTTTCCATCAATAATGGATATTACAATCCTGATATATGTGCGTCAAAATCTTTGATTTTGCTAATGCACACTTTTTTTATTTATTATACTAAAATACTATCTTTCTTATACACTGCCATTCTATTTTCTTAGATACCTTATCGCCTGCAAGCCTGCTTTTGCACCTTCATACACCGCTTTTGAAACTTGCAGTAATCCACCTGTACAATCTCCACAAGCATAGATTCCTGGGATATTTGTTTCCATATTTTCATTCACAACAATTCTGTCTTTCTGTGTTAAAATTCCTAATTTTTTTGCAAACTCGTTACTTCCTGCTACCCCTAATGCAACAAACAATCCATCTGTTTTCATTTTTGTAGAATCTTCAAATTCAATTTCTTCTATTTTTTTATCGCCTTTAATTTCACGTATTTTTCTGGTATCAATATCTACATTCTCTGCTCTAATTTCTGGTGGCTTTTCTCCGTCTGTCAATATAGTAATGTGATTTGCTATATGAATTAATGCGTTGGTTTCTGATATCGCATATCTTCCATTTCCTAAAACTGCTATATCTTTGTTTTTATAGAAGAAACCATCACATACTGCACAATAACTAATACCTTTTCCTTCAAATTCTTTTATGCCTTTTATTTTTGGTATGTTTTTCTTATTGCCTGTTGCAAATATCACAGTCTTTGTATTATAATTTTGATTTTCTGTCATAACTGTATATTGATTATTTTCTCCAAATTGTATATTGGTTACCTCTTCTTTTTTTACCTCAACGCCTAAGTTTTTAGCTTGTTTTATTCCTGCTTCATATAAATCTTGTCCAGATATTCCCTTTTCAAACCCATAATAGTTTTCTATTCTGTCTGTTTTTTCTAAGGCTGATTGGTCTTTGTATAGGATTAATACTTTTAGATTTGCTCTTATTGTATATAGTCCTGCTGATATACCTGCAGGTCCTGCACCTATGATTATGACATCATACATAAATTCAAACCCTTCCTTTTTATTATTTCTTTCGTTTGGATTATATCATTTCCAATTATATTGTGCAAGCATTTCTTTTTTCTTCGTCCATTTGTAATTTGAAAGATTAATAATAGCAACAATCCTTAAGTTTTATTAAAAATTGGATTGCAGATATAGCTTCTAATATGGTATACTTATTCATAGGTGATCACGTTGAACATATTATTTAAAAATGTAACAAAATATTCCAAAAAAGCATATGATGAATTTTTGCAATTCCATGCTCAAAAATTTTCATTTAGATATCATTTATTCTCTATTACAATATCTATGCTTATTCTTTTTTGCATACTACTACATATTCAATATCATAATTATGGAATAGCGATTATTTTTTGTGCCATTTTAACTTCTTTTATTATTTGGAGATATTTTTACCCTATGGCAGAAGTGAAAGAGGATTATCAAAGTGATAAGGTTACAAAACAAAAAGTGTTTACCTTTACTTTTTATCCAAAACGTTTGAAAGTATATTCTAATTTGAAATATTCTTTCGTGAAATATAGAGATTTGTACAAAGTATTTGAAACAGATACCTTTTTTTATTTATATTTAGATAGCAGACATTCTCTTTTGCTAGATAAGTCTGGTTTTAAGAAAGGTACACCTTCAGAGTTTAGAGATTTTATTAAAAAGAAATGTCCGTTTAAGTATAAGAAATAAGAAAAAGCACAGTTTATAAAATGTAAAACTGTGTTTTTCTTTTCTATTTTTCTATCATTTCTTTAATCTTTACCTCATCCATTGAAACTTTTTGCTCTTCGCCTGTTTTCATATTCTTTAATGTCACTTCATTTGCTTTAATTTCATCTTCTCCCATGACAATAACATAAGGTATTTCTAATTTATCTGCATACTTAAATTTTGCTTTCAATTTTTTATCATTTAAATAAATTTCTGTGTTTATGCCTACATTTCTTAACTTAGTAGCCAATTTGATTGGTTCTTGTAAATTCTCTATCATTGGAATAATTAAGATATCTGATACAGACTTTCTATCTGCTTTGACAATATTTAGTTCATTTAATTTATAGAACAATCTTGTTAAGCCAACTGAAACACCAACACCTGGTAAGCTTTTGTCTGTATAATATTCAGCTAAATTTTCATATCTGCCACCAGAACATACACTTCCAATTTCTCTATATTTGTCTAAAAATGTTTCATATACCGTTCCTGTGTAATAGTCTAAGCCTCTGGCAATGGTTAAGTCCACTTTGAAATTCTTTTCAGGTACACCAAATAATCTTACATTTTGGATAACGGTTTTTAATTCTTCTACACCTTTTAAGTAAGTTTCATTTTGAATGCCTAAGTTTTCTAGTTTTTCAATTTTTTCATCTGAAGTTCCTTCAATTTCTATAAAGTTTATAATATTATTGATTTGATTTTCTTTCAATCCTAATTTTGTAAATTCTTCTATAACCGCTTCTTTTCCAATTTTCTCTATTTTATCAATAATTCTCAATATCTCAACAGAATTTTCTTTTTGCTCAACACTTTCAAATAAACCATTTAAAATTCTTCTATTGTTAATTTTGATTGTAAAGTCTTCAAATCCTAAATTTCTAAACATGGTATAGATAACTGCTGGAATTTCTGCGTCATTAATTAATGCTAATTCTCCATCTCCAATGATGTCAATATCACATTGATAAAATTCTCTATATCTTCCTTTTTGTGCTCTTTCTCCTCTATATACTTTTCCAATTTGATATCTTCTAAATGGGAAACTTAAATTTCCATAGTTTTTCGCTACATATTTTGCAAGTGGTACTGTTAAATCAAATCGTAGTGCTAAATCGGTGTCTCCTTTTTGGAAACGATAAATTTGCTTTTCAGTTTCTCCTCCTGCTTTGGCTAGTAATACTTCTGCTAATTCAATGACTGGTGTGTCTAATGGTAAAAATCCGAATTTTTTATAAGATTGCTCAATTTTTTCTTTCATTTGATTAAATAAAATTTGCTCATTTGGCAATAATTCCATAAATCCTGCCAATGTTCTTGGTTCTACTTTTTCCATTTTTAATCTCATCCTTTATATTTTATATTTAGGTTTTTAATAAAGGCTTTACCTATAAACCGCCTTTCATGTGATTCCTCCTGTTTCTGAACTTGAATTTTCAGTTTCTACATAAGTATACTACAAAATCTGGTAATTTTCAATACAATTTTGGCTTCAATTCCAAGTAAATCGGCTTTTCTTCCTGTATCATTGTCGCTTTTCCATGACCTGGATACACAATTGTATTATCTGGAAGTATTAATAACTTATGTATGATAGAGTCCATGATATCTTCCATACTTCCTGTTGGTAAATCTGTTCTTCCCCATGTACCACGAAACATGGTATCTCCTGAAAATACGCATTCATGCTTTGCACAGTAAAGACTAGTAGAACCTTTCGTATGCCCTGGTGTATGGATAACTTTGAATTCTAATTCTCCCAAATGAATTAAATCATTGTCATCAATTCTTGAATCTGCCTCTAATTCTATTGGTGGTAAATCAATAATCGTAGAAAGGTTGATATTGACATCATTTAGCCCTTCACTATCTAAACGATGAATTAAAATTTTCCCACCACATTGTTCTTTTAATCCTGTTACACCTGCTATATGGTCTCCATGACAATGTGTTAAATAAATATACTTCAAATTTCCTTTTAAAATATGTATCATCTCAACAATTTTCTCTACATCTCCTGCTGGGTCAATGACCATGGTTTCCTTGCTATCTTCATCAAAAATAATATAGCAATTGGTTGGGTCTCCTATCCAAGTTTGAATCTTTAGTTCCTTTAAAATCATACTTCCTCCTTTGGGTCGATGGATGATGATTTTGGGGACGGAGCAAAAAATCATCATTCTCTTAAAGTAATATTATAAATTTATTAATTCAATTGGAAAGATGATTTTTTGCTCCGTCCCCAAAATCATCACCCTCTCGACCTTATTTCTTCCTTTTTACATCATAGACGCTGTCTACTTTTCTTACCACTCTTTGTGCTTTGTTTAATTCATCCAAGTTTTCTACTTCAAGGGTAATGTCTATTATAGCAATTTTTTCTTTTGTCGTTTTGGTATTTACCCCTAAAATATTGACTTTTGTTGTTGCTAATTCTTTTAATATGTCTACTAATAATCCTGTTCTGTCATTTGAGAAAATTTCAATTTCTGCTTGATATTCTGATTTTTCGTCATTATACCATTCAACATCTATCATTCGATTTTCTTCTGATATTAGGTCTTTTACATTATAGCAATCTTTTCTATGTACAGATACTCCTCTTCCTTTTGTTATATATCCTACTATTTCGTCTCCTGGAAGTGGATTACAACATTTTGATAATTTTACTAAACAGTTGTCTATTCCTTTTACGATAACAC
>CALWZZ010000034.1 GCA_944386145.1 uncultured Clostridia bacterium
TTCTAGAGCTTTTTCTGATTCTAATCCTTGTTTAATGTAATTTCTTACATTTTCGTTTTTCATAAATTCTTCATCATTTTCTCTACCATAATTTTTAGCCATTTCTTTCATCTTTTCTTCTACATCGATATCTGGTACCTCTATTTTTTCAGCTTTGATAACTGCTTCTATTGTTAAACGAGATTTGATTGCTTCAATTGCTTGAGGTTCATATTCTTTTTGCATTTCTTCTTTTGTTTTTCCCATCATTTGAAGATATTGTTCTAATTTTAGACCTTGATATGCTAATCTTTGTTCTAATTCTTTTAACATATTTTCTGTTTCTGTTTCAATCATTCCTGATGGAATGTCTACTTTAACATTTTCACATACAGCTTTGATAACAGCGTCTTCTGTTTCATATTTTGCTCTATCATCATTTTCTTTTTGTTTCTTTTCTTTAATGCTTTCTTTTAATTCTTTTAATGTATCGAATTCACTAACATCTTTTGCAAATTCATCATCTAATGTTGGTAATTCTTTTTTCTTGATTTCATTTACTTTTACTTTAAATGTTGCATCTTTTCCAGCTAAATCTTTTGAGAAATATTCATCTGGGAATTTTACTTTGATGTCTTTTTCTTCATCAATTTTCATTCCAATGATTTGGTCTTCAAATCCTGGTATAAATGTGTTGCTTCCAATTTCTAAGTCATGATTTTCTGCTTTTCCACCTTCAAAAGCAACACCGTCTACAAATCCTTCAAAATTAATATTTGCAATATCTCCTTTTTCTACTGGTCTATCATCTATAGATATTAATCTTGAATTGTGTTCTTGCA
Organism: uncultured Clostridia bacterium; assembly: GCA_944386145.1. Lineage (GTDB taxonomy): Bacteria > Bacillota > Clostridia > TANB77 > CAG-508 > CAG-269. The sequence goes on from CALWZZ010000034.1 coordinate 822, forward strand.
TATGTCCTAATTCATGTTCTACATCTTCGTCTGTTACTTTATATTCGATTTTTTTAATTTCTACACCTTTATATTTTCCAAGTTCTGCTTCTGGTTTTGTTTGGAATACTGCTGTAAAAATTAGGTCTTGTCCTTTTCCTATTTGTGTTACTTCAATATCTGGTCTACTAACAACTTCTAATTTGTTTTCTTCTACTGCTTTTTCTAGTTCTTCTGGAACTACTTCATTAAAAGCATCTTCATAGAAAATTTCTTTTCCATAATATTTTTCAACAATATTCATTGGTGCTTTACCTTTTCTAAATCCTGGTATATTAAAATATTTTGCACTCTTAAAATATACTTTTTTCATTGCTTCATCAAATTTTGAAGCTTCTATTGTTACATTTAATTTTACTTCATTTGCGTTTTCTGTTTTTTCTACTTTACATTCCATTTTATTCAATCCTTTCTTTATTCATATAGCTTAATTATTATACCACATTTTTCCTATTTTGCAAGGATTTTTAAATATTTTTTAAAAAATACTTGTTTTTTTCATACTTTTGTGTTAAACTTGTTACTAGTCAGTTTATTTTTTTATTAGGAGGTGCAATTCAGAATGGCTAAATGTGCAATATGTGAGAAATCAGTTAATCATGGAAATAAACTTAGTATCACACGTTCTCATATCAGTAAAAGATCTCCACGTACTTGGAAACCAAATTTAAGAAGTGTTAAAGTTACAGAAAATGGAGAAACAAAGAGAATTTATGTATGTGCTAAATGTTTAAGAGATGGAAAAGTAAAGAGAGCTTAAGCTCTTTTTTTGCGTTATAGGATTTTACATTTTCTATAATGCTAAAAATAAAATTGTAGTATAGGAACACTCGCTTTTTCTTTTGAAAATAAAATATTAATTTTTATTCTCACTTTGGGTTGTGAAACAAAAAAGTTTCATATTGTTTCCTATTTAATCTAGATAGAAAACAGACCGCAACAACTGCGGTCTGTTTTCTGTTACTTTTAGATGTCCTCTTCAGAACGGATTGCTCCTTCTGGAGCTTCTTTTGACGGTACATAGCGGTCGGGGCTTATAATTTCAAATACCTTGGCATTATACCATTTTCCGGTTTTTTCATCTTTGAGCGGTCTAGTGTGAACATACCTAACTGTTGTGAGCTGATTGTCACATTGATTATCATGATTAATATAATCAATTCCAGAAGCATATCCACATTCCTTCTGAATGACCTTCTCAGCTAATACCATGTTTGCTGGAAAATCCGCGTCGATTATTACCCCTTTTCTCATCCGTTCTGAGATTTTTTCATCGTACATTACTTGTAACCTCCTACTTCTTTTGTATTTGACAGATTTTTCTGTCATCATATTAATTATACCACTTTTTTGCTTTTTGCTCAACTTTTATGTTAATCTTTTTACTTTCTAGTCATTTTCTTATACAACCTGTCAATTTTTATCTTTAATTCCAAATATTAATTTTACAAAACCTCTTAAAAACTTTGGAACTTTTTTTACAACAATTGTCATCTATGTATCCCTCCTTTTATTTTAGCATGCTAGCCACATAAATCCAACGCATACCACAGCTAAGCCTATAATAAATAGCCACCCAGTCATTGGAAGTAATAAAACCAATAATATTCCTAAGCCAAGTCCTATCAAGCAAATCGCTAAAGTCTTTTTAAATAATTTTAACATGTTTACTACCTCCATTCTCTTTTGTATATTATATTCTTTTTGTTTTTTAATGTTACATTTATGGTAACTATTGCCAAAGGGGACGGCCCATTTTGCAATCTTTCATATTTGTTCCCAATATTGACTTTTCTCCTTTTTTTCTTTAAAATATATATATTCTAAATTAAAAATTAAAAAATAAAAAATATATTATTATAATGAAAGGACCTATATATGAACAAAAAAGACGCAATAAAAATGGTAGAAATTTTAAAACAAACTTATCCAGATGCAACTTGTAGCTTAGATTTTGAAACACCTTTCCAAGCAGTTGTTGCCGTTATTCTTTCTGCACAATGTACAGATGAAAGAGTAAACAAAACAACACCTGCACTTTTTGAAAGATGTAAAACTGTAGAAGATTTTGCAAATATAGATATAAAAGAACTTGAAGATTTGATACATCCGTGTGGATTTTTTAAGAATAAAGCAAAAAATATTAAATTATGTGCAAAACAAGTATTAGAGAATTTTAACGGACAAGTACCTAATAATATGAAGGATTTAATGAGTTTAGCTGGTGTTGGTAGAAAAACGGCTAATGTTGTACTATTAGAAGTTTTTGGAATTGCAGAAGGTGTTGCTGTTGATACGCATGCAAAAAGAATTTCAAATTTACTTGGATTATCTAGTGAAAAAGAACCTGAAAAAATCGAACAAGATTTGATTAAGATTTTTCCAAAAGAATATTTAAAAGATATCAACCATTTATTTGTTTGGCATGGTAGAAATACTTGTATTGCTAGAAATCCTAAGTGTGATGTTTGTTCAATTCATGAGTATTGTAAGCATTATAAAAAAAATAAAAACTTTATAAAATAAGAACTTATCTGTAACCCACTTTGCTTCGCAAGAACTTTTTTCTACTTTTCTAATTTAACTATATATATTTAATTTTTTAATATAATAGAAAAAGGAATCTGCATTGTCAGGTTCCTTTTTTACTTAGTTGGGTGTGGGCAATTTTTTTTTATTTTATTAATAATTTTTTTATTTGTTTTGGATATCTCTTTTGGGATATCCAATTTATCGGGGTTTTCGTAATGGGACACCAGACCCAAGAATCCCCTTCTTCATCTATAATTAAGTCCTGAAGTTCAAACACATGAATTTCAGGATCTTTCTCATCAAGTGCAATACAATCATAGCACTCGATAAGAAACCTTACATTCTCTCTTGTTGGCTTTTTTAAATTTAGCCGTTGCAAGCTATTTTGGTCATTTATTAGCCAACAAGACTTTCCCTTCATTTTTTTTACTTTTTCTTTTATTTTTTTGTCTATTTTTTTCTTCATTTTCCCTCCATAATGTAACCCACACTTCTTTTAAACTCTAAGTATATATATAGTATATTACAGTTTTATGTAAATTGTCAATTTTTTGTTTTTCATATTAAAAAAGCCCCTTAATTTTGGATATATCCATTTTTCTCTAACCACTTCCAATAATTATTATATTTTGCATATTTATTTTATTTTGCTCCATACTACTATATAGAGGTGATTTTTTGACAAATATTAATTGTTCACTAAATTGTATTTATCAAAAAGATGGAAAGTGTTCTTATTCTAGTATCACACCAACCACTTTTTCGACAACAAGTGAATGTGCCTACTTTGTTGATAAATCCAAAGAAGAAACTCATTCATAGTGTCCATTTGGGGACGTTTCTTTTTAAGACATTTTTATGTAAAGTTCATTTGCTAAAAAATAACAGAAATTTTTCTTTTTACTTTTATACTTATAGCAATGGAAAAAACTTTACATAAAAATGTCTCAAAAAGAAACGTCCCCAAATAGACATTGACAAATTTTCATTTACGGTATATATTGCTATTGATAAAAAATTAAAAGAGGAGGTTCTTTATGTTAAAAAATAAGATTGGAATTATTTCATTAATTATGCTACTGGTTATTTCACTATTAGCCCCAATGGTTAAAGCTGAAAATGAGGTTGAAGCAACAACAACTGACCAAGTAGACCCTATTAGCCAAACGCAAGAAACCTATACGATTAAAGAAGGAGACGAATATCTATTTGAGCAAAATGTAACAATTGATACACCTGTTGACGGAAATTTATTTATTATTGCAAATAATGTTACAATTGATTCTCAGATTGGTGGAGATGCTTTTATTTGTGCTAATACAATTACTGTTGAAGAAGATGCTTATATTTTGAGTAATTTATTTGCTTGTGCTAATACAATTAATATTAAAGGTGCAATTTATAACATTTATTCTATTGGCGATACCTTAACAATCGATGGATTTGTTTACAGAGACATTCGCAGTGTTTGTAATTCTTTGAATATTAATGGTATGGTAGGAAGAAATGTATTTGTAAATTGTTCTGACATCCATTTTAAAGAAAATACAGAAAATTCTAGTGTTGCGTCTTATGGAACTATTCAAGGAAATTTAAATTATTTTTCTGATGAAGAAATCACCATTCCTGATAATGCTGTTTCTGGAGAGGTCATTTTCTCACAATTAGCTAATTATACTTTTGATATAACAGATTACATATATTCTCTAGGTACTATACTTGTTTCTGTAATTGTTATTTGGTTAATTGGTTTATGGTTTGCTCCAAAAGTATTACAAACCTCAAGCAACGCAATGTCATGGAAAAAAGCTTTGCAAATTATAGGATTAGGAATTATTGTACCAATTGTTCTTGCTCTATTAACAATTATCATTCTTCTTATCCCTATTGCTAGTCAATTTGTGTTATTACTACTTTGTCTATTAATGATATTGTTCTTTATTAGTACATCTGTTACATTAATTGATATTAATGACGGAATTTGTAACAAATGCAATATTTCAAAAAATGTATATAAATTAGGCTTTTTAATTATTGTTACATTCATTTACTGGCTATTGACACTTATTCCTTATTTAGGTACTATTCTTTCATTAATTACTGTTATATGGGGTATTGGTAGTGTTTCTTATAGACTTTTTATAAAAGAAAATAAAAATGATAAACCTACCACAACTGATAGTGTTAAAAAAGAAGAAGATAAAGCTTCAAAAGAAAAAAAAGAAAAAAAGGAAGAACGTAAATCAAAAACTAAAAAAGAAAGTCCATCTGATAAAGCAACAGATGTAAAAGAAGATAATGAATCTGATGGAACTACGAAAGATCAAAAATAAAGTAAAGTGATTTTTCTATTCATTTAAAAAATCTTTCAAAAGAAGGAATCTGCAATGTCAGATTCCTTCTTTGCCTAGTTAATTCTAGTTTTTGTGTTAGATTATGGTTTACAAGTTTCACTTAATAATTTTTTTCAAATGATGCTGATGCTTCTTTAAAAATCTGTTTTAACTGTTCTGGTACATCACAATGTGAGAAGTAACATTCAAACGAACCTCTTCGCGTATGTTCACAGCAAAAAACATAACCCCCATCATCATCCAATTTCACATCACTCAATTTTATGACATGACATTCATTGCAAGAAATACACCAAAAAATTATTCTTATATTTTCTGATGTTGGATTAATCTCTGGATTAAGTGCAGTCATCGTGTCACCATAGTCTGCTATCCACCATGAATATTCTGGTGATAAATACTCACCTAAATTTTTCATAATTACCCTCCAAATAAATCTATTTCTGGTATCTAACACAACACATTTCAAGCCATCTAGGTACATCTATTATATAGTATGTTATGTAACTTGTCAAACTGAGTACATAAATGTCTCATAAGGAAACGTCCCCAATTGGACATTTTAATTCGTCAATAATTACTTTGTAATCCACGGCATTTAGAATTGCTGTTCCTGCAACTAAAATATTAGCCCCTGCTTTTTTTACTTCTGGAGCCGTTCTTAAATTAATGCCACCATCAACCTCTATGTCAATTTCTAATTGATTTTCATCAATATATTTTTTTAAAGTTCTCACTTTTTCTGTCATTTCACTTAAGTATGTTTGTCCACCTTTTCCAGGTTCTACTGTCATAACCAAACACATATGGATATATGGCAAGTATTGATAAACCTCTTTTATACTGGTATTTGGTTTTATAGCTATCCCTACTTTACAATTGTTTTGTTTTATGTAGTTTATGGTTTCCATTACCTCTTTCTCATCTTTACATGCTTCTAAATGAAATGTTATAATATTTGGTTCTACTGCACTAAAATCATCTACTGCCTCTTTGACGTCTTCCACCATTAAATGTACATCTAATGGTGCATTTGATATTCTTCTAATATAAGAAGCATATTCTAACATTGTTTGATATGTATCTTTTTCTACAAATTTTCCATCCATAACGTCAATATGAAAATAATCTGTTTTGGCTGCTTCTAATGCAAAAAATGTTTTTGATTCCTCTCCTTTTTTTACTGAAAGAATAGATGTTGAAACTTCTACCATTTTCTTTCCTCCTTTTCTTTTAATTCATTATATATTTTGCAAAATCGTTCATATCTAGCTGTGTCAATTTTGCCTTCTTGCATAGCTTGTTTTATTCCACAATTTTCTTCTTTTATATGGGTACATCCAATAAATTCACAGTTCTTAGCATATGTATTAAATTCTTTAAAATATTGATACAAATCTTTACTTTCAATCTCTGAAATATCAAAAGTCGAAAATCCTGGTGTATCGGCAATATAGGTATTATCATCAATTTCATAAAGTTTAATTGCTGTTGTGGTATTTTTTCCTCTTTTATTTTTCTTACTAATTTCGCCTTCTTGTGTTATATCTTTATTAAATATTCCATTAATTAATGTAGATTTTCCCACCCCAGAATTTCCAGAAAACGCATTGACATTATTTTTTAATGCCTGTTTTAGTTCTTCTATTCCTTTCCTTTGTTTTGCGTCTGTTAAAATAACTGTATATCCTATTTTACTATATACCTGTTTTATATTCTTAAATTCTTCTTTTTGGTCTAAGTCTGTTTTATTCAGTACAATAATTGCATTTACACCTATATATTCTGCAAAAGCCAATTGCTTATCTAACATATATAAATCTGGTTTTGGGTCTTTACTAGAAACCACAAATACAATTTGGGTAATATTTGCAAGCTTTGGTCTTTTAATATATACCTGTCTTTCGTAAATTTCTTCAATAACTGCTTTTTTCTGTATCTCATCTGTTACAGTTATCTCTACTTTATCTCCAACCACTGGGGTAATTTCGTCTTTTTTGAATTTTCCTCTTGCGGTTGTTTCATATAATCCCTCTTCTGTTTTTACTTGATATAAATTTGATATATTTTCTATAATTAATCCTTGCATATTTCCTCCATTTTGTCCAATTGGGGACGTTTCTTTTTGAGACATTTTTATGTAAAGTTAATTTTGCTTTCAAGAACAATAGCGGGCTTTTTGAACATTTTATCTGTCTATAACATTTTAAAAGCCCGCGTTATTCCGTTGTATAACTTATCTGTAGCTCACTTCGTTTCGCACAGCTAAGAAATGTTCGTGCGCCAAATTTTACGTTAGTAAAATTTGTGTGCAATCGTTAGAGCGAAGCGACGTTCTAGTATAGGAAAAACTTTGAGATCTATCTCTTTAGAGTACCAATTGCTCTTTCCTTTTCTATTATATATTAAAAAAGTCCAATCCGCAATTATGAATTGAACTTTTTATTATTATCTAGTGATACTAACTAAAACTTATTGTCGTTGCATCATTAAAGTTAACAGTTTGAGTTCTTGACCAATTTCCTCCATTTGAATCTGTTATTGTCAGTTGCACTGTTGCTGTTCCTTTTCCTTGAATTGTTGCAGTTTTATCTGTAATATTTTTATCTACATTTGAATCAGTATATACTGTTTCTCCACCAACTTTGATTTCAATACTTACTCTATTATTTGTAGTTGTATCACCTGTTGAATTTTCATCATCTGATGGTTCAGTATAATTAGTAATTGCTTTTACATTAATGTTTACAGTCAAGTCTTTTGGTTCTGCCACCTGATTTACTGTTAATGTAACAGTTGTTCCTTCATCTACAGTTGTTCCTGCGGTTACACTTTGAGCTGTAACTCTTCCATCATTTGATGTTGCTTCTGTATAATTTACTGTAACTTTCAATCCTTGGCCTTCTAATGTTGTTCTTGCATTTTCTTCTGATTGCCCTACAACATTTTGGACTGTTACTTGCTTAATTCCTGTTCCTGTACTTACATGGATTGTTACTGTATCTCCTGCATAGGCTTCTGAATCTGCATCTAAATCTTGAGAAATGACATATCCTTCTTGCACTGTTCTACTTGTTTCTTCTACTACTTCTACTTCTAAGTTTGCATCTTCTAAGGCTTTTTCAGCTTCTTCTCTCGTCATTCCAACAACTTTAGGAACTGTTGTCTTTTCTTGTCCTTTACTTATGACAACACTTATGGTGCTACCTTCTTTGACATTATAATTTTCTATGTAAGAAGGGTCTTGTGAAATGACATATCCTTCTGGAACATCTTTATTGTATTCTTCACTTGATACTTCAAATACTAAATTAGATTCTTTCGCTGTTTGCTCTGCTTCTTCTCTTGACATTCCTACTAAATTTGGTAAAAGTACCTCAGCTGGATTTGTGATATTCAAATATGCTAATGTGCCTCCTAAACTGATGGCAAATAACAAGATAAGTCCAATAATGGTGCTTAACACCTTATGTCTTTTTATAAATGCTACAAATTTATTATCCTTTTTTCCTTTTTTCTTGTTATTATCCTCTTCTTCGATATTTCCATATAAATCTGTATTAATTTTTTGTGTTTTTGCTGTTGCGTCATAACTTCTATCTTCTACAAAATCACCATTTGGATTTTTTAAAGCTTGCCTTAAATCTGCTAACATATCTGTTGCTGATTGATATCGTAATGTTGTATCTTTTTTTAGTGCTTTCATAATAATTCTATTTACTGCTGATGGCAAGTTTGGATTTAATTCTATTGGTTCTTCTGGCTCTTCTTGCATGTGTTTTAATGCCACAGAAACTGGTGTATCTGCATCAAATGGCACTCTTCCTGTTACCATTTCATACATAACAACTCCTAAAGAATATAAATCAGATTTAGCGTCTGTATATCCACCTCTTGCATGTTCTGGTGAAAAATAGTGTACAGAACCAATTGTTGTTCCAAAAGCTGTGATTGTCGAATTAGAAACTGCTTTTGCAATTCCAAAATCTGTTACTTTTGCAATTCCATCTTCTGTTATGATAATATTATGTGGTTTGATATCTCTATGAATAATATTATTTTTATGTGCCATTTCTAATGCTGAAGCAATTTGAATGGCTACATTTACTGACCATTTCCATGGAAGTGGCCCTCTTTCTTCAACGATAATTTCTTTAAGTGTCTTCCCTCTAATCAATTCCATAACGATATAATATAAATTATCTTCTGAGCCAACATCATAAATAGATACGATATTGGGATGTGTTAGTCTTGCAGCTGATTGTGCCTCTATTTCAAATCTTTTGATAAATTCTTCGTCTGTTGTAAATTCATCCTTTAAAACCTTTACCGCTACATTTCTTTTTAGCACTTTATCTTCTGCTCTATATACTGTAGCCATACCACCATTTCCCACTTTTTCGATGATTTCGTATCTATTCCCCAATATTTTTCCTTCTAAAATCATATTTATCTCTCCTTAATATGTGTAATCTGTAGATTGCTTTTAGTAATTATATGTTTTTAATGACAATAACTGTTATATTATCATATCCCCCATGCTCATTTGCAAGCTTGACTAATTCTTTTGGTGCTTGCTCAATATCTTTTTTTGCCCATTTGAACATATCCTCTTGTGAAACCAAGTTGGTTAATCCATCTGAATTCATAATCAAAATATCATCTTTTTGGAAACCTTTTACCATAACATCTGGTTCTACAAAAGCATTACATCCTAAAGCCTTCATTAACATATTTTTTTGTGGATGATGTGCCGCTTGTTCCTGTGTAATCGTTCCATCCTTTACTAATTTTTGAACATAGCTGTGGTCTTGTGTTAATTTTCTCATAAAATCTTTTCGAATTCTATATATTCTACTATCTCCAACATGACCGATAAAGGCTCTATTATTATATATTAAACAAACTTCTAAAGTAGTACCCATTCCCTCTAAATCTGGATTTTCTTTTGACTTTTCATATACCACCATATTGGCATATTCCATACTGCTACCAACCAATTGAATAATACTTTCTTTATCTTTTGGAATGTCTTTAAAATTATTTTCTATATAACTTTTAGCTGATTGAATAGCAAGACTACTTGCAATCTCTCCGCCATTATATCCTCCCATACCATCTGCTAACATATATAACTGAACTTCATCTAGAGAATTGGATATATAGTAGCTATCTTGATTAATCTCTCTTACTTTACCTATATCTGATTTAGCGTAAGCCTTTATCATGTTTTCACCTCGTTTTCCTTTTGTTTGCATACAATTTTCCTTGTATCTTTTATATCACAAGTTAATAATTTTTGCAATAGCAACATGTTAAATTGGTCATTGGGGACGGGGCGATGACTTTAGGGACGGAGCAAAAAATCATCATTTTTATAAAGATTTTTTATAAAACTTTTTATAGAATAAATGATGATTTTTTGCTCCGTCCCCAAAGTCATCGCCCCGTTTTCAATTTTCCGATTTATTTTTTCAATTCTTCTAAAAACATTTGATTTAACATTTGTGGATTTGCTTTTCCTCTTGTTTCTTTCATGGCTTGTCCTACTAAAAATCCTAATGCTTTATCTTTTCCACCTTTATAATCTGCTACTGATTGTGGGTTTGCTTCTAATACTTTTAATACAACGTCTTTTATTGCACCTTCGTCTGATATTTGTATCCATCCTTTTTCATCTATAATATCTTCTGGGTCTCTTGGGTGTTCAAACATTTCTACTAATACTTTTTTAGCAATACTTGAGCTAATGGTTCCTTTGTCAATTAAGATAATTAATTTTCCTAATTGTTGACTATCAAATGGAATTTCGATTGGTTCCATTTCTGTTTCATTTAAGATTCTTGATATATCAGATATTATCCAGTTATTTACTGCTTTTGGATTATTACATACTTTGATTGCTCCTTCAAATAAGTCTGATAGATATTTTGAAGATGTAATAATATTGGCATCTTTTTCTGATAATTGATATTCTTTTAGATATCTTTCTTTTCTGCTTTCTGGCAATTCTGGTAATGATTTTTTGATATTTTCAATATATTCTTCTGATAATTTGATTGCAACCAAGTCTGGATCTGGGAAGTATCTATAATCTTGTGCATCTTCTTTATCTCTCATTGGGAATGTTTTTCCTGATACATCATCCCATCTTAATGTTTCTTGTTCTACTTCTCCTCCATCTTCAATGACATCAATTTGTCTATCTACTTCATATTCAATGGCTCTTGTGATACTTCTAAAAGAGTTCATGTTTTTCATTTCTGTACGAGTTCCTAGTTTTGAATCTCCTTTTTTTCTGACAGATACGTTTACATCTGCCCTAAAAGACCCTTCTTGCATTTTACAGTCAGATACTTCAATATATTCTAATATAGATTTTAATTTTCTTAAATATGCTTCTACCTCTTCACTACCTCTTAAATCTGGTTCTGAAACAATTTCGATTAGTGGTACACCTGCTCTATTTAAGTCTACCAAACTTCCTCCTGCAAATTCGTCATGATTTAATTTTCCAGCGTCTTCTTCTATATGAATTCTAGTTAATCTAATTTTTTTCTTTCCTTCTTTTGTATCAATTTCTACATATCCATGCTCACATAATGGTTTGTCATATTGTGAAATTTGATATGCTTTTGGTAGGTCTGGATAGAAGTAGTTTTTTCTATCATTTTTACTATTTCTTGATATTTCACAATTTGTTGCTAATCCTGCTTTTACAGCATATTCTACAACTTTTTCATTTAATACTGGTAATGTTCCTGGCATTGCCATACATATTGGACAAGTTTGTGTATTAGGAGCTGCTCCAAATTTTGTTGGGCATGAACAAAATATTTTTGTTTTTGTGGAAAGCTCTGCATGCACTTCTAGTCCTATAATTACTTCATAATCTTCTCTTGACATTTATTTTCCTCCTATTTCTTAAATTCTGGTTTATAATTCTCTCTAAATTTCAAATCTTGTTCAAATGTATAAGCTGCATTTAAGATTGTTTCTTCACAGAATTTATTTCCGATTAATTGCATTCCAATTGGCATACCTTCGTTATCTACACCACATGGAATAGAAATTCCTGGAAGTCCTGCAATATTCACAGAAACTGTACATATATCTGCTAAGTACATTTCCAATGGGTTATTTGATTTTGAACCAATATCAAATGCGACTGTTGGTGATGTTGGTACTAAAATGACATCATATTTTTCAAAAGCTTTATTAAATTCATTCATAACTAATGTACGTACTTGTTGCGCTTTTTTGTAATATGCATCATAATATCCTGATGATAACACATAAGTTCCAAGAATGATTCTTCTTTTAACCTCTGGTCCAAATCCTTCACTTCTTGATTTTTTATATAATTCTTTTAAGTTTTTAAATTCTCC
>CALWZZ010000035.1 GCA_944386145.1 uncultured Clostridia bacterium
ATATCAATAATTGATATAGAGAAAGAATATAAAGAAATACTTATAGATGACATAATTGATGAATACATAGAAAAAGACTATTATGAGAATAGGGAAGAATTAATTAATAGGTTTATATTAAAATTTCCAGAAATGAAAGAATATTTACTTAATGGAGAATATCAAAGAGCATGGAAGGGTTATGACTTTGATATATTAAATGAAACATAAATTCACAAATTTCACAAAAAATGTAGAAAATTCTGGAAATATATGATAAAATTGGAATGTACAGAAGAGTAGTAAACAAAAGGACTACTCTTTATTTTTTTAGAAAGGTTTAAAATATGGAAATAAATGAAACACTATCAAAACAAATAACAGAAACATCATATTTAACAACAGAAAATACAAAAAGATATAGACCAATACTAAGATATTTCTATGAAGAATACGAAAAAATAAACTATATGTTATATAAAGAAGATGTTTGGAATTATTTAAAAGACAAACCAAACTTTGAAAATTATACAATAGAAATGTGTGAAAATGATTTAACAGCATTAGTAAATTGGGGGAATCTAACAGCATTGCAAGATACGAATAATGTAACAACAGTAGAAGAATTCAAACATAGAAAATTTAGATATCAATTAACAGAATATGCAGTAGAAATAGAAAGATTAGTAATTAGGTTAGAAAACTTGCATATAGAAGGTGCGTCATTAGAACCTAAATTGATAGAAAGAATAAAAGAAGAGATACAAAGTATTGAAAAAACGAGTTTTAAAGATGAGTCAGATGTCATTAGTTTATGGGATAATCTAAATAATGATTTTAAAAGATTAAATCAAGACTATCAAGATTATATTAAAACTTTTTATAATGTAAAATTAGAAGAAGTTGCAAAATCAAAACAATTTATAATCTATAAAAATGATTTAGTAAGGTATTTAAGAGAATTTATAAAACTTTTACAAGATAATTCCTATGCGATAGAAGAAAAATTAAAAACTTTAAATGAAGATACACAAAAAAGATTTTTAGAAAAGGTATATTTAGGTCAAAAGAAGAGAGTTAGAATAGATAAATTAGATGAAGAAATTGATGAACAAGAACTAAAAGATAGAAACAAGGATAAGTGGGAAAATATAAAAAAATGGTTTATAGGTACAAACCTAAGAGTTAGTGAAGTAGAAAAAATAAACGAAAAAACAACAGAAATCATAAGAAAAATAACAAGAGTTGCAAATCAAATAGCAGAAGCTAAGGGAAATGTAAGTAGTAAAAAAGCAGAATATAAAAAGATATGTGAAATGTTTGCAAAAGTAGAAAATATTGGAGAAGCACATAAATTATCAAGCTTAGTTTTTGGAATGTTTAACACTAGACATATGAAAGGAAATTATGTAAGAGAAACAGATAGTATAAATAGTAGCTTGTTAGAAGAATCTTCAAATGAATATGAAGTAAAACCACGAATAAGAGAATACAGAGAAAAACAGAGTAAGGTTGCAATTGTCGATAAAACAAAAGAAAAACAAGAGCAAATAGAAAAATACTTTAAGCAATTAGAAGAAGAAAGAAGAGAGTTAGAAAAATATATAAAAGATGGAAAAATAGATATAAAATCATTGCCAGAAATTAAAAGCAATTTTAGAAAAACATTATTAAAATGGATAAGTAAAGCAGGACAAATGCAAAGTCATGAAATCGTAATAGAAGATGGAAGAAAAATAAAGTTGATATATCCTCAAAACAAGGAAAGGTGTATACTAAAATGCGAAGATGGGGACTTAGAAATGCCAGCTTTTGAATTAGAATTTATAGAAAGCAAAACCTGAAATTATATATTGATAATATAAAAACAAATATAATAAAGAACTTTAACTTTAAATAAATTAGAGAATAGAAAATAAAAAGGAGATAAAAATTTGACAACATTTGAAAAATTATTAGAAAACTATTGGTTTGTAAAAGACATTAATCAAGAAAGTTATAATTTGGTAAAACAAGATTTAACAGATGAAATTCAAGATTTTATAAAAAACAAACTAGGATATAAATTAATCGTAAATCCATATTTAATAAAAATGGAAAAAATACCAGGAAAACCACAAGAGTTTATGGGAATTCAAGAATTTGATACAAAATTAGAATATATGTTTTTGTGCCTAATTCTAATCTATTTAGAAGAAAGAACTAGAGGAGAACAATTTATTTTATCTGGATTAATCGATTATATACAAAATCTTGTTGCAGAAGTAGATATAAATGATATAAAAATAGATTTTACAATTTATTCTCAAAGAAAATCTATGGTAAAGGTCCTAAAATTTATTAAAGAAATGGGATTTATAAAACTTTATGATGGAGATGAAAATAAATTTGCAGAAAATATAGAAAATGATGTCTTATATGAAGTAACAGGAATTTCAAAATATTTTATGCGTAACTTTTCAAGTAATATAACAGACTGTAATTTGTATACAGATATTTATGAAAAAGAGCAACTAGGTTTAGAACAAGATAAAGGAAAAGAAAGAAGACAAAGAGTATATAGAAGATTATTTACAGAAAATGTAGTATATAAAGAAAATGAAAATGACCAAGATTATAATTATATAAGAAACTATAGAAATGCAATAAATCAAGATGTTGATAAAATGTTAGAATCAACATTAGAAGTCCATAAAAATGGCGCATATATTTTGTTAGTAGAAAATAAGAATTTTAAACATACATTTCCAGCAAATAATGGAATTTCTGATGTAGTTTTATTTATAAACAGAGTTATAAAAGAAAAAATAAATTCAAATGAATATCAAAAAAATATAAATGATTTAGTAATAATATCAGAAATTCAATTGACTAAATTAGTTAGAGAAGTTAAGACAAGATTTTCAAAAGGTTTTAGTAAAGAGTATAGAGAGATGGAAGAAGATAAATTGACTTTGGATATAGTGGATTATATGAAACAGTTTGATATGATTAGAGAAAATAAAGATACGAAAGAATATATAATTATGCCAATTGTTTCAAAGATTATTGGTAAATATCCTAAAGATTTTAATTTATAGTAGAGGGAAAGGGAATAAGTAATGGAAGTAGAAAACAGAGAAAATAGATGGGAAATTAAAAAAATTGGACTACTAAATTATTGGTGGTATGATGAAGAGGAATTTGAATTTGCAGATGGAAGGCTTATTTTAAGAGGAACAAATGGCTCAGGTAAAAGTGTTACTATGCAGAGCTTTATTCCTCTTTTATTAGATGGAAATAAATCACCAGAAAGATTAGATCCATTTAACACAAGAGCAAGAAAAATTGAAGACTATATTTTAGGGTATGGAGAGGATATTAAAGAAGAAAACACAAGCTATCTATATATGGAATTTTGCAAAAAAGAAACGAAAAACTATTTAACAATTGGTATGGGATTAAGAGCAAAGAAAAACCAAGGCGTAACATTCTGGGGATTTATCATAAATGATGGAAGAAGAATTGGAAAAGATTTTTATTTATATAAGGATATGGGAAACAAAATTCCACTAACAAAACAAGAATTAAAAAATAGGATAGGAGAAGGTGGACAAGTTGTTGATACAACAGCAGAATATGCAACACTTGTAAACAACAATATATTTGGATTTGAATCACTTTCAGAGTATCAAGAGTTTATCAAATTATTAATAGAAATAAGAACACCAAAACTTTCAAAAGATGGGTTTAAGCCATCAATTATAACAGAAATCATGTCAAACAGTTTAAGAGGCTTATCAGATGAAGATTTAAAAGCTGTTTCAGAATCAATAGAAAACATGAACAAAACGAAAGAACAATTAGAAAATCTACAAATTAGTGAAAAAGCACTAAAACAAATCATAACACCATATGATAATTACAATAAATGTATTTTATATAATAAAGCAAAAAAATATGATGAGAAACAAAAAAGGTATACAAAAACGCAAAAAGAAGCATCAGAAATCATGGAAAAGATTACATTTAACAAAAAAGCATTTGAAGAAATGAAAGCTAAAAAAGTGCAAGTAGAAAATGAGTATGAAATATACAAATATAAAGAAAAAGAACTAAGAGCAAATGAAATATGGAAACAAAAAGAAGAACAAATCGAAATGGAAAAGCAGGTAAAAGAACTAGAAGAGGATTTAATATCAAAGGAAAATTTAGAAGAAAATAAAAAAGTAACAATTAGAAAAAAAGAAGATGAAGAAAAAATAGCAAAAGAAAAAATTGAACAGGAAAAAACAAATTTTCAAGATGTAAATAACCAAATGGAACAAATAGCAAGAAAAATAGATTATGATGAATATTTCTTTAAAATGGATGAAATAAAATTACAAGAAAAATATGATTACAGACATTTTAAAGAAGATATAAAAAGATATATAACAAAAATAGACGAAGGAAAAAAGGCATTAGAAACTGAAAAAACAATGTCAAATGAATATGAAGTTGCATTAGAAAATTTAGATAGGGAAAAAAGAGAAAAAACAAAGCAAGATGAAGTTACAAATAAAGCAAGAAATGAATTACAGGAAAATAAAGAAAATTTTATAGAAGACATGTATACATGGGAAAGAGAAAATTCTCTTTTGAAATTAAATCAAGAAGAAATGAGCAATATATCTCAAAAAGTAAACAATTATGGAGAAGGAGCAGAATATGGGGATATAGTGCTTGCCTTAAATGTGCCATATAATAATAAAACACAAGAAATGCTTAATGAAAGAGCTTCAAAATTAGTTCAAAAGGATAATATCAAAAAACAAATACAAGAATTAGAAGAACAAATAGAAGAATGGAAAAGCAAAAAAGAGCCAGAGCCAATTATCACTGAAAAAGTTAAAGAAAATAGAAAAAAGTTAAAAGAGAAAAATATACCATATATTGAGCTATATAATGCAATAGATTTTAAACCTGATTTAGACGAGCAAATAAAAAACAAAATAGAATCAGCTCTTTTAGACATGGGAATTTTAAATGCATTAATCATACCAAAAGAATATAGAGAAAACATAAAACAAATAGATATTGACTTTGTGGATAAATATTTATATGAAAATCCAGTAGAATTTACATATGATTTGTCACATTTATTAAATGTAAAATTACCACAAGATTCCAATATCAAAGAAGAAACTGTATATAATGTGTTAAAAAGTATCATGATAGAAGATAAAACTGCGAATACTTACGTAAATGAAAAAGGTGAATATAAGATAGGAATATTACAAGGTATTGCAGATAAAGATGAAAAAGCAAAGTTTATTGGAACTGAAGCAAGAAAAGAATTTAAGCAAAAACAAATACAAAAGCTAGAAGAAGAAAAATTAAATTTACAAACAGAAAAAGATAATTTAGAAAAAGAAATAGAACAAATAGATGAAAAAATAGAAAAAATAAAAGAAGAATATAACAAATTTCCTAAAAAAGAAGAGCTTGAAAACGCATATAACAACTTAAGAATCAATATAAACAAATTGGAAGCTATAAAACAAAATATAACAAAGCTAGAAGATGTATTGGCAGAAAAATTTGAAAAATTAAAACAAGCGAAAGAAGAAGTAAAGGTAAAAACTGCAAAATTACCATTTGCTTTAACATTAGAAGCATATACAGAAAATTTAGAAAGTGCAAATGAATTAAAAGATTTCATCTATGACATGGAAAAATATCATAATAACTATATAAATGAATATGAAAAAGTATTAGTTGTTCAAGAGACTCTAGAAAATTTAAGATATGATTTAGATGATGTATTATATCAAAAAGGAAAAATTACGGTAAAAATCAAAACATTAAAAGGAAAAATCGAAACAATAAAACAAATGGCAGAAGTATCAGACTTAGAAAAACAAATGGAAGAGTGCCTAGAAAAACTAGATAAATTACCAAAAGAAAAGGAAAAACTAATAGGAGATATTGCAAAAATAGAAGCGGAAATTCAAAAATTAGAAGAAAATGAATTAACAATAAATAGCAAATTAAATAGTTTGCAAAAACAAACAGAAATTGCAAAAGAAATATTAAAACAAGAATTAGACTTAAAATATGTAATTGAAGAATATGAAGAGATAAATAAAATTACAAGAAAGATTTTAGACGATTATGCATATTTTGACAAAGAATCTAAAGATATATCAAGCTATTTTGAAACTTTAATTGAAAAATATAGAGAAAATAGTGAGAAACTTTTAGATTATAACTTAGAAATTGGAAGAATATTTATAAAAGAATTAGAAGATGAAGAAGAAGAAATCAAAGAGATTGAAAAGACAAGAACTAGAAGTGATATAACCTGCTTTGTAAATGGAAGAAGAATCAACTTAAATAATTTAAAAGAATATATTGAAGAAACAATCGAAGAAACAAAAAACTTAGTGGATGATGAAGACAGACATTTATTTGAAGAAATTTTGATAGGTGCAGTTGGTAGAAAAATAAGGGAAAGAATTTACTCAGCAAAGGCATGGGTAGAATCAATGAACAAATTAATGAGAAGTCTTAATACATCTAGTGGATTATCCTTTAGTTTAAATTGGAAACCAAAACTTGCAATAGACGAAAATGAAATAGACACTAAGGAAATTGTAGATATATTAAATTCAGATGTGGGATTATTAAGACAATCAGACATCAAAAAAGTTGCAACACACTTTAGAACGAAATTTGCAAAAGCAGAAAAAGAATTTACAGAAAAAGGAGCAATCGTACCATTTTACAATATTATAAAAGAAACCTTAGATTATAGAAAATGGTTTGAGTTCCAATTTATGTATAAAAAATCAGGAGAGCAATCAAAAGAATTAACAAACAATGCATTTTACAAATTAAGTGGTGGAGAAAAAGCAATGGCAATGTACATTCCACTATTTGCTTCAGTATGTGCAAGATATCAAAGTGCGAGAAAGGATTGTTTAAGAATTATATCATTAGATGAAGCATTTGCTGGAGTTGACGATAATAATATTAGAGATATGTTTAGAATTTTAACAGAATTAGACCTGGAATATATTATAAATTCACAAGTCCTTTGGGGAGAATATGATACTGTTCCAAGCTTGTCAATTTGTGAACTGATAAGTGATGTGAATAGAAAAGTCGTTTCTGTTATGAGATATTATTGGAATGGTAAAAAGCGTGAACTGGTAACTAAGGATTTCGTTGAAAAATAATTAAAATAAAAAAATGAAATGGGTGAAAAATGAAAGTATTAGAAGAAGCGGTTGAATATTTCAAAAATGATAATGGATATTTACGATTACTAAAAGGAATAAAAAATAAATATGTATCTTATGGAGAAATGAAGGGAAACGTAATAATTACGAATCCAACTAAAGATGAAAGACAGGCTTTGTCAGGTCTAATGAAAAAAGACTATTCAAAGAATAAAACAATAACAATCAATATAATGAAATTACAGAATCAATTACAAAATACAAAATTTTCTGGAGTAGATTTAAAAGATATTATCAACACATATTTTAAAGAAGAAATTATTACAAATAAAGATAGTAAGAAAAAATATCAAGAAGAATTGGATGAATTTTTTGAAGAAATATTAGAGCAAAATAAAGAAAAAAATATATACAAATATTTAAAAGAAATAATAGAAAATAAAAATAATATATATTATAATTTAAAAAAATATTATAATAAAGACAAGGATTCATTAGAAAAAGCATTAAAGAATGCTTGTATGGGTATAAATCATTTGCCAAAGAAAAATGTAAGGATACCTGTATTTGCAAGTAACACAATAAATAATCCACATGGATATGATAGAAAAAATTTATGTGGAAAAATATTCATAATGTTGTTAAGCTATATTAATAATGTCCAAGTACCAAAAAGTAGTAAAGATTTATCAGAACTATATTACAAAAATCACTTGCTAGTAGATGATGTCTCAAATATGGTTTTATGCAGAAATATTGAAGGATTTGTAGAAAATAGGTGTTTAGAACACAAAGGATTAAAAGGTTTTAAAGAGTATAATGAACCAATATATCTAACAATATATAATTTGTCTAATATTCTTGGTATAAATGAAAACAATAAATATAAAAAAGTATTAATAACAGAAAATCCGGCAGTATTCATGGAAATAGCAGAAAAATGTAAAAGAAAAGATTTTCCATTAGTTTGTACGTATGGTCAAGTAAAATTAGCAGGTATCATACTTTTGGATTTACTTGTAAATGCAGGATATACATTATATTATTCAGGTGATTTGGACCCAGAAGGAATTCAAATAGCTGATAAGCTAAAACAAAGATATGGAGAAAGTTTAGAATTTATAGGTTTTGATATAGAAACTTATTTAAAAAACATATCAAATATGCAAGTAAACGAAACTAGAATTAATAAATTAAAACACATAAATAGCAAGGAATTATTAGAAACTTGCAATTGCTTGAAGAAAAATCGAAGAGTAGCTTATGAAGAAGAAAATATACAAAATTTGATTGACTTTGTTGAGAATTTATAGTCATTAAATAGTGTTATTAAAATTAGAAAAAATATAAAAAATGTAAGGAGGATTCATATGAATCAAAAAACAGAGAAATTAAAAGAAAAAATAAAGGAATTAAACGAAATGATAGATTCATCCATTGAAGATATTGAAACAGAACCACCGACCCCATTAGATAGAAAAATCATAGAGAAATATGAAGAAATATGGCAAGAAGTATTAGAAATTTGTAAAGAAGAAAACATAAGAGATACTGGAAAATTTGATGAAAAATATGATGTTTTTCAATGGGGATTAGAAAATTTTATTGAAAGTTATTCGGTTTTTATAGATTATTGTGGTCAAATAGATGAAATATATTTAGAACCAGAGATAAAAATGCTAACAGAAAGATTAGAACAGTTTAATATAGATAAAGATACAAAACAAGAATTTGAATTAATCATTATAAGGGATACATATATTATGGGAAACAAAAAAGAAGCAGAAAAACAAATTGATGAATGGATTAAAGCAAATCCAAAGGCAGGAGAAGGTTATGAAGTAAAATGTGATTGGGAGCTTGAAAAATCAAAACCAGATATGGAAAAAATAGCAAAAATCCTTGATGAAGCAGAAGATAATGGGACATTTGTGCCAAATGAAGAGATATATGATAAAGTAATAGAATATTATGAAAAAATTGGAAATGATGAATTGGCTAAATACTATGAATCACTTTTAGATTTTGAAGAAGAAAGCTATTATGACGAAGAAGATATGGAAGAATATGATGACTTTTTAGAAGAAGCAAAAAAATATATGATTGAAGATATAAAAGAAATGTTAAAAGATAAAGTAAAAAAGAATAAAACTTTTGAAGAATATCTTTTGGATACAAATGACGAAGGTAGAATAAAATTTCTGTGTCCACAACTAATAATGAGTACAGAAAAAGAAATAGACAGAGAGGACTTGGAAAAATATATCTTAGAAAATTATGACATTATATTAAAAGAAAATATGAAATATATGCCTCGATATGTGATTGAATGTATAAAAAAATTTCCTACGAATGGATATATGGAAATAAATTTAGATGATACTAATGCACAAGAATTAATAGATATACAGAGAGTTTTTCTGCTTAAATTATCTGGAATGGCGTTTATGGAATGCAAAAATGATAAATTAGTAATTTCAATTCCTTATATAAAAAAAATGAAAGAATATATAAAAGATAAAAATGTAATGGAAAAGAACAAAGATATAAATGAAAAAATGAGTCTAATTTCTGGAATGTGTGAAGTATATGGAGCAATAGAAACAAGAAAAATTTATCATATTTTAGAAAAATTTTATGAAGGGATTACGAAAGAACAATTAGCAAAATACTTAGTAATGTTTTGTGCATTTTTCGAAGTAGCAAACATGAGAATAGAAAAAGCAACTGGAAGTTTGCAATTTATTTATAATAATTTAATAAATGAAGAATCAGCAAAAAAGATTGTAAAAGAAAATAAAGAGATTAAAGAATATACTAAAGAGGAATATATAAAATATTCTACACTAGAATATTTAAAAAATACCAAAGGTTATAAAAGATTAAAAAAAGAATTTAATTCTAATATGTTCTTTGGCGAAGATTTATTTGGAATGTTAGGAGAAATGTTAATTCCTTATACGTTAGAAAGGCGTTTGGATAGAAAAAAGGCAGATGAAATATTAGACATGCTAATTCAACAAATAGAACAAATGAA
The DNA here is from genome assembly GCA_944386145.1 of uncultured Clostridia bacterium. Taxonomy (GTDB): domain Bacteria; phylum Bacillota; class Clostridia; order TANB77; family CAG-508; genus CAG-269. Next base: position 10,222 of record CALWZZ010000035.1, read on the forward strand.
TAATATGGGATTATCCACTATTAATATTGGAATCGTAAAAAAAGGATTCAAAGAGTTAGATTCTGAATTACCAAAGTGGTAAATAAAATTGAGACACAACAAGTTTTTATATCAAATGTTAGACAATCCAATAAAAGCAAAAGGACATTTAAGCATATGGAATTATAATGATAAGTGCAAAATTTGTGATAGCAAAAATGTGAATTATGGAGGTGTAAAATGAGAGAACTTGCAGTAGCTATTCAAAATGAAAACAAAAAAGTAAGTGTTATAGAAACAATAAAATCTATAAAAAATGCAGGATTTAAAAATGTATTTGTTCAATGGTATGATGAAAATTGGGAACATAGCCAAGAAGAACAAGTAAAAGTATGCAAAGAATTGGGACTTAATATTATATTTGCACATTTAGGATATCAAAATATCAATTCAATTTGGGAAGAAGGAATTGAAGGAGATAACCAAGTAGAAAGATATAAAAAAGATATTAAAAATTGTCATGATAACGGAATACCAATGGTAATCATGCACCTAACGAGCCATTATAAAGCACCTATGTATGGAGAAATAGGGTTAAATAGGATTAGAAAAATTGTAGAATATGCAAAAGAATTAAATATTAAAGTAGCATTTGAAAATACAAAGATTCAAGGTTATTTAGAGTATGTATTAGATAACATAAAAGAAGAAAATGTAGGAATTTGTTTTGATGTAGGGCATTATCATGCACATTTCAATGATAAATTTAATTTTGAGTTTTTTAAAGATAGAATTTTTGCAGTACATTTACATGATAATGATAAATCGGATGACTTACATCTATTACCATTTGATGGGACAATAGATTGGAAACATGTTATAAATAAATTAAAAGAATGTAACTACAATGGACCAGTGACTTTGGAATTATGTTATAGATTTGATTATTTGAAAATGTCATCAGATGATTTTTATAAAAAAGGATATAATATAGGAATAAAGTTAGCAGAAATGTTTGAAGAGTAATATAGTGAAAGTAGATATGATATTTTTGAATATATAGTAAGCTACTTATAAGGGTTATATTACGAATTAAAAAAGGAGATAGAAAACAATGAAAATTTTAATGGGAACAAAAAATCCAGGAAAAATACAAGGAGCAAAAGAAGCATTTGAAAAATATTTTGATGATGTGCAAATAGAAGGAATATCTGTAAACTCAGATGTAAGTAATCAACCATTAAATAAGGAAGTATTTCAAGGAGCAAAAAATCGTGTAAAAAACCTAAAAGAATATGCAAAAAATAATAATATATATGCCGATTTTTATATTGCAAGTGAAGGTGGAATTCAAAATTTATTATGTGATGAATGGATAGAATTTAATGCGGCAGTAATCGAAGACAATAGTGGGCTAAGCAGTGTGGGGACAAGCCAAGGATTTCCCATACCAGATAAATATATGAAAGAAATTCAAGAAATAGAACTTGGAAAAGTAATGGACAGAATCTTTAATGGAAATGAACTAAATAAAGGGCAAGGTGGTATAAGTTTATTGACACATGGAGAATTAACAAGAATAGACCTAACAAGAAATGCTTTTATGGTAGCATTAACCAAATATATAAATGGAGATTTATGGAAATAAAAGTTGAAAAATAGGAGGAACAATAAAATGGAATTATGGAATATTTTAGATGAAAATGGTAATCCGACAGGGGTTACTTTAGATAAAGATGATAAAAGAGCATGGGAGAAAGGTGTTTATCATCAAGGCGTTGATGCATGGATAATTAATTCAGAAAATAAAATTTTAATTCAAAAAAGAGCACCTCAAAAGAAAAGGGAGCCAAATGTATGGTCAATGACTGTTGGTGGTTCTGTCATTAAAGGAGAGAGTATAATGGACGCGCTAAAAAGGGAAACCAAAGAAGAGTTGGGCATTGAACTAAATGATGAACAAGCAACAAAAATACAACATTATAAATTACCAAATCTATGGCTAGATGTATATTTAGTAAAACAAGATGTAAATCTAGAGGATATAAAACTACGTAAAGAGGAAGTGTCAGATGCTAAATTTGCTACATTTGATGAAATAGAACAAATTTATAAAAATAACATGTTTATGAAAAACAGATGGGAATATGTTAGAGAAGATGTGAAGAAATTTATTAATAAAGAAAAAGATTAATAGGATATGTGAAAAAATAGAAAAAAGGCTTGTTTTTTATGTGATTTTATGATAAAATAGTATGCGTGAGGAAAAATAATAAAACCAATTAAAAAGAAAAGTATATATATTTCAAATATTTACAAGAGAAAATGGTCATAGGCTGGAAACCATTAAATATCATATATAGAAAATTCACTTTTTAGGTCCTTTTTTGAAATGATAGTAGGAAAAGGCGGTTGAACCGTTAAAACTAGAATGAGGTTAGTAAGCATATACTAATAAATTTAGGTGGTACCACGAATGATGACCATTTCGTCCTAAGACAAATAGGAGGAAATGGTTTTTTTGAATTATAGGAAATTGCATTTCCTATAATTCAAAAAAACAACATTGCACAGAAAAATTGCTACGCAATTTTTCGCGTCGACAAATCTTTACGCTTCTTCGAGAACTTAAATTACATATAGTTAAATTAGAAAAGTAGAAAAAAGTTCTCGTGAAGCGAGATTTGTCCCATTATAAGATACTATGTTTAAATTTTAAATAAAATTTAATAAAGGATGTTGATAAATATGAATAATGAAGGAAAATGTATTGAATATTATTTT
>CALWZZ010000036.1 GCA_944386145.1 uncultured Clostridia bacterium
CTCATCGATAAGCTTCGAACTTGAGTTAAAGATTTCCATTGCCTCTTCTTTTCCTTCTGTTAATTTGAAGAATATCTCTTCTTTTTCAATATCTTCAAAATAATAATTAATTTTAAAATTCATTTTATCCTCCTTCTTATTAATTTCATTAGATGAATTTGCTTATTTTTTAGATTAGCTACATTTATTAAACTTTTATCAAGCTAAATAAGTCCTTTCATTCTCTATTTAAATTTTATTATTTTTTTACCATAAATAGCTTTAGAAAGTGATAATCTTAATAATGTACATTTTTCTAATTTTTCTCTTGTTCTTTTAATCTTTTTTAGATAGATTTTTTCTTCTAATACATATTAATTTAAGACATAAATGCAATTAAGTCATATTCATTTGAAATTTTATTTAAATCTGTTCCATATAGTATCATTTTATTGTTCTCATTTTGTACTACATATGTATTTTCTAATATTACTAGAACATCATAGGATTTTAATAATATTTGTCCTGACTGATCTATAAAATAATATTCTGTTATCATACTTTCTTCGTTATATCTAGATATAATAATTATATTATCTATTATATTTTCTATTTCATATCCAGTTGGAAGATAATTCATATCTCCATTATTATCATACCAACCATAAATTTCTTCATCTGGATTTTTAAATACTATAGAACCATCATTTAATGTTTCAATATTATTTGAATATTTGTTAAATCCTGGTAAGCATTCTATACTAGAACTTTCCTCGCCATTATTTTTCTTTATTGTTATATTGTATGTTGGATTAGTTTCTATAAAATAATCATCATTTAAAGTATATATAGGATTATCATTTTTTACCGATTCTATAACCATAGTATAATTTTCAGCTTTATAATACAGATTATCATCATTATAAAATCCTGAATTATCTCTTTGTAAATTTTTTTCATAAGTTAAAATTTTTTCTGGCATAGATTGTATCACTACATTTGCTTTTTGCTTTATTAAAATTTGTAAAGCAAATGAATAAGATTGTTCTGTCACTAGCTGCAAATCCTGGTCGCTATATTTAGCTATCATTTCTTGTTCTACATATTTTGATATATTTCTAAAATACTCATTATTACTAATATTAAGCTGTTCATTTCCTTTTGAAATTATATAATAATCATTACCTTTTTTAGCTAGTGCAAAATAATATTTTTGATTATTAATATCTGTACTATGAAAATATGATACACCATCATATTCGCAAGGTATTTTTTCTTCACCATTTTCATTAATAAATCCATATTTTAAATTATTTTCGACAACCATATATGGCTCTTCATTTGTTATTTCTGTCAAATTTCCCATATTATTTAATATTTCTATAACTTGGCTATTTATTTTATTATAATTAACTATACTTATTATTATTGTTACTATAATAATAGCCATAAAACTTATAACAACTATTGCTTGAAGTATATAATATAAAATTATATTAACAATTTTCCTTGTTTTGCTTTCCTGAATATTTTTTTCTTGAAAATGTATGTAAATAAACTGCATAATTATACATATTATATCCCAATATATAATTTCACTATTTAATATAACAAGAATTGAAATTATAATTGCTAGAATATATGATATTATTTGAATTGGTTTAGGTTTATTCTTTTTTATTAATATAATATTAATTAATGCTAATACTATTGGAATTACTGCATATCCAATTATTATATTCAATTTTAAATCTGTAATAATTGGATCTATTGAAAATAAAATAGCCATAAATATTTCATATATTCCAAATATTAATTGCCAAAAAGATATTTTTTTATTTTTTCTATTTTGTATTGCACAAATAATATTTAGTACTCCTATTAAACTACATATAAGTATTAGTATTAATACAATATTCCCCATAATTACATCTATTATAATGCTACCATAAATTGATTTAATACCTTCTGGACCTGATATAATATTTTTATTTAAAAAATCTTTAGTAAAGTACAATATGTATAATGATATTATCGCAATAGTATTTAATATTGCTACAAAAAAATTTGTTCTTTTCTTATTCATATAAAAACTTCCACCTTATTATTTTTTTATTACATAACTTTATTTAATCTATTCTTTTCCAATCTTTTTCTAAATATTTTGTAATGTATATAATCTATTCATTATTACCACACGCTTTTTATCATCCTTCATCTTCCATTTGTGAACTTTTAATAGTTTCTATATACTTGCCATCTTGAGTATAAAAGCTACAACTTCCTAATCTATAATAAACATCATAGTCTATAAATGCATATATTGTAGTATCCACATCTTTTAATTCATAAAGAATATTCTTTACTGTACGAGAATAAGAAATTGCATTCGGATCACCTAATAAAGAAACTATATCTTCTACTTTTCTTGATTGCTTATATGCATTAATTAATTCATCTTTAGTTATACTTCTATCGTAAGAATTAAATCTATATGGATAATTATTTTTTATAATTTTAAACTCAAATTCTTCATCAACATCTATATAGCAAACAAGAATTTGATTATCCTTAATAACATATTTCTCTTGATTATCTGTAGTTGTTCTTTCTCTATAGTCACTGCCATCTGGCATCATGAAAAGATATTTACTTTGTATATCATTTTCTTCTTCTCTTTCTAGTATTTTTGCTTCTGCTGATTGTAAATATAATTTTTCTAATCCTATTTTTGATTTTTCACTATCATTTTCAATATATCCTGAATAAGATAAGTAAATTACTTTATTATCTTTTTGAAATATATAACTACTATTCAATTCTCTTGTTGATGTTCCTTTTGAATAAGATCCTGGTTGCGATGAAGATATTGCTTTATAAGTATACTCATTAAAATTTTCTGGTACATTTTCTAAAAATTCATTTACTTCACTTTGAAAATTCGATTTATTTCTAGTTTCCTCCGAAAACATATTAGAAATTATTTCAACATCACGACTTTCTATACCATTTAGTAAATATTGTATTACATCATCATTAGCAGTATTCCAAGAAGTATAGCTGTTACTCCATTTTTCAACTAAATTGTTATAATCACTAGTATTATCATCTTGAGATATTTCATTTTCCCAATCATATATCGATGTTATAAAAACAAGTGGTAATATTATCAAAACGCCTCCAATTAAAGTACTAATTTTATTAATTTTCTTTTTTTGTTTTTTAGCTTTAATAATACTTACTAAACATATAATAGTTCCAATCAAAATAAGTAACCCTAAAAAAATTAGTATTAGTATTCCTCCTAAAATTGTTATATAATATATTGCCATATAACATCCCCCCTTTTCTATTTTCTAAAATGTTTGTTCGTTTGTTATAAATAATCCCATTTAGCTTGACTTGCATAACTATAAGAATTTATCGAAACCAAAAACATTAGTACCACTAAAAAAATATAAAGAATTTTTTTCTTTAAATTCATTCTTTCTCTTTCCTCTCTTTCTCTATTTTTTTCCTATACCTATCCTCTTCTGAAAAAATACAACCACAATATTTTTGCATATATAACCCTAATTCTCTAGCCTTTGCTTGTCCTTCTCTAAATCCTACGCGAAAATCTCGGTATAAGAATTCTACGCCATATTTCTTAGTCATTTGATTTGCGACTTCGATTAAGGCTTCATGATTTTGATATGGACTTACTAACAATGTTGTTGAAAAATGGGTATATCCATTTTCTTTGGCATATTTTGCTGTTTGTTCTAAACGAACCGGATAGCAATATTCTCTACATCTTGTTTGTAAATTGTTTATGACATTTTTGCAAAAATCATCTAAACCATAATTTTCTTCAAATATTGCTTCCACGCCAATACTTTTTGTATATTCTTTTAAACAATCACGTCTTGCTTTATATTCCATATATGGATGGATATTTGGATTAAACCAATATACTGTTGGTTCAATTTCTTCTTTTCTTAATGTATCAATACAATACACACTACATGGTGCACAACAAGTATGTAATAATAGTTTCATTTTGGTTTCTTTCCTTTCTGTATGCTGATTTATTTATATCACAATTTGCTTTTAAAAAGATTTAATTTTTACTTTAACTATAAAATTGTAATTATTTTTCTTCTAATTTATAAACATAAATATTATCAAATGTTTCTACTTTTGTATATGTAACTTCTTTTTGGTAATGTTCTTTTATAAATTGCACAATATGGTCAATATAATTATGATAGTAATTTCCTGACCAAGTAACATCGCCATCAATTAGATATACATTTTCCCTTAATAAATCCAAAAAGGTTCCTTCTAAATCATATCGTTCTTTAAAGTCATAATAATTTTCTGTATACATATCCCATCCGCCCATAACTCTTAGGTTTGAAAATGCACCTTTTGGTGGCATGGTATATACAGGATATACTAAATAACGGAATTGTAATGATGGAACTGTATATAAATATACATTTTCTTTATGGGCATTGGTATAATTGATGACATTTTTATAATTGCTATAATCCTCTAATTCATAATTATATTTGTATACGCCTCCTGAAAAGGCAATGATGATTACCATAGAAATTACTGAGATGGCTTTTAGTCTATCATCTATTTTTTCTTTGGTCTCTTTTGCATTTTGCACAAAATATAACATCATAGCTGTTCCTAAAATGTATTCAGGAATTACCACACGCAACATACTTCTATTTAGTACAATAAATAGCATATGTACTAAGATGGTAACTAGAAATATGCTGATAACCCATCCTGTTTTCTTTCGATTTGTATATAAGGCAATGACAAATGCCACAAAAAATAGGATTGTAATATATGGATTGGTGTTTTTCATTTCTTCTTCTAATTGATGGATGGTTTCTTCTAAGTCAAAATCGAAAGCGTAATAAGTTCCATTGCTTTTTTTATAATCAATAATTTTTTGCAAGTTTTCTTTATTATATACATTTTCATCTCCGAAATTAAATGTATAAAATAAGTAATGGTCATTTTCAGACCAGCCAATCTCGTCAAATATTTCTTGATTTGTTGCATAATTTGTGTAAGAAATATCATGTAAATATGCACGCATATCATTGAATTCCATAAAATTTTTATATACATCATTTGTTTGATAAATTAAAAGATTAGATATATATATTATAACTGTTATGATTGCTAAAATCCCATATTGTTTTAACAACATAAATAGCTTGGTTTTTTCGCTTTTCTTTCTGATAACCTGAATAATCTCATATACCATATATAACGCAAAAAATGGGATGATAATTAAAAGTGATTGCATTCTTGTCATAAGCCCTATTGTGAAAAGAATCGCAGAAAAAGCGGTTATTGCTTTTCTTTGTTTTTGTTGCTCTACTTTATCCATAATCACAAAAAATGCTGTTAAAATCAAAAGTGCTGATACAGATGTGTATTGTATTAATTCTAATAGTGATGGATACAAAATGCTAATAAACAAAATGTATAACACATAAGATAATTTGCTACTATTCCTTTTTAAAAGAATTGTTCCTATTGTTGTAAAACATAGTAGTTGCATACCAAGTAAAAATATGGTATGCCAATTTATAACTGGTATAATTCTATAAAAAATCCCTAATAAAAAACATATCACTGGATGAATATACACACCATGCACATTATATGTTCCGTCTAGTCCTGAATATAAATTATAAATAATAAAGTCGTCAACTTGTTCATATTTGATATCAAATAAACAGTTTGTAATCATAAAAACCAAAATATTGATTATCAAGACTTTTGTTACTGTATGACTTGTAATTTGTTTAATTTTTTCTAAAACTGTTCCCACAAAACTTCTCCTTTTTTCTAAAGACTTTCTTGATAAGGATAGCCCAAATGTTTATACGCTGGTGGTAAGACCACTCTTCCTCTTAACGTTCTTGCAATAAATCCAATTTGAATTAAATATGGTTCATACACATCTTCTATGGTATCTACTTCTTCTCCAACGGTTGCTGCTAATGCCTCAATTCCTACTGGTCTTCCTGCATATTGCACAATCATCGTATCTAAGATTTTTCTATCTATTTCATCTAGTCCTAATTCATCAATTTCCAATTTATTTAATGCATGTTTTGTTATTTTTAATGTAATATCACCATCTGCCAATACAGCTGCATAGTCTCTTACTCTTTTTAGTAAACGGTTAGCAATTCTAGGGGTTCCTCTTGACCTCCTAGCAATTTCAACTGCTGCCTCTTCTTCTATTTTTACATTTAAAATGCCTGCTGACCTTTTGACAATTTTGGTTAAATCTTCCACAGAATATAATTCTAATCTATGCACAATCCCAAATCTATCTCTTAATGGTGTTGTTAGAGAACCAGCTTTTGTAGTCGCCCCAATTAATGTGAATTTCGGTAAATCAAGTCTAATTGACCTAGCACTTGGACCTTTTCCTATAATAATATCTAATGTGTAATCCTCTAGTGCTGGGTACAAAATCTCCTCAACACTTTTACTAAGTCTATGGATTTCATCTATAAATAGCACATCAAATTCAGATAAATTTGTAAGCAATGCTGCTAAATCCCCTGGTTTTTCAATTGCTGGTCCAGAAGTAATTTTTATATTGGAATTCATCTCATTTGAAATAATATTTGACAAAGTGGTTTTTCCAAGTCCTGGAGGACCATATAACAAAACATGGTCTAATGGTTCTCCTCTTTTTTTAGCTGCTTCAATATACACTTTCATGTTTTCTTTAATTTTGTCTTGTCCGATGTATTCATCTAATGTTTTGGGTCTTAACGAATTTTCTAAGCGTTCTTCGCCACTGTTTTCTAGTTCTGGATTGATAATTCTGTCTTCTTCCATTTACAAGTTTCCTCCTTTTTGTCCAATTGGGGACGGGTGATGATTTTGGGGACGGAGCAAAAAATCATCATTCTATAATTCTTAAAAATATATCATAAATTAATTTTCATCAATGATGATTTTTTGCTCCGTCCCCAAAATCATCATCCGTCCCCAAAATCATCACTTCAACAAGTTATTAATACTAATTGAAATTGAAATATCCAATTCTCGTCTCATATTTTCATAATAGTCTTCTAACAATTCCCTTTCATCTTGTGGAATTTCTTCTAAACTCACTTCTGTTCCATCTTTTATTCGGAACCATTTTTCATCAAAATAATATCGACTTGTTACAATTCTTTCATTATTCAAACAAATAAAATCTTTTCGTGCAAACATATTGGTACCTAAGCTAAATCCTGCCTCTCCATCAATTAAATAGGCAAATGTTGGTTTAATATCTAATTTATTAACTGGTTTTTCGATTACCATATTTTCTATTCCTGGTATTTTCATTCCACATGCCACTCTAATATAGTTTAATTTGATGTCTGTATCTGTTAAATCTGGATTAATTTCTTCTAAAAAGTCTAGCATTTCTTCATTATACATATCCATGCCATTATGATCTCCAAATAAAAGAATCACTGTATCATCATATAAATTTGCTTCTTTTAATTCTTCAATAAATACGCCAAACGCATAGTCTGCATAATTTACAGATTCTAAATAATTTCCAAAAAAGGTATCTTTATATTTTCCTACATCAATACTTACTTTACTTCTATCTTCTAAACCATCTAAACTAAATGATGTATGAGAAGAAGCTGAAACAATATAAGAAACAAATGGCATATCATAGCTTTTTAATTTTTCTACTGCCTGTCTATACAATAATTCATCTGATAAATACCCCATAATATTTTCTGATGTATCTGCAAATGAATCTTTCAATTCTATATTGTCTACATTAAATGATTTATACACATTTTCTCTATTCCAGAAAAATCCATAGTTTCCATGCATATAAGAAGTTGTATATCCCTCATTTTTAAACATCGTAAAAATATCATCATATACATTGGTATAATAACGACTATAAGACATTCCATTTTCCATAGGATATAGTGAGGTCACTGTAGAAAATTCCGAATCTGCTGTTGATGAATAACTTTGCATAAACATATTAGATATTTCTATATTTTCATTAATAAATGCATTTAAGTTTGGGGTAATTTCTTTTCCGTTAATTTCTTTATTGATGACAAAATTTTGGATAGATTCTAATTGTAAGATAATGACATTTTTTCCTTTTGCTATTCCTTCTATATCATAATTTGTTTTTCCATATTTTTCATCATATTCTTCTTTTAAATCTTCATAATCTGCTAACATTTCTTCCTTCGTTGCATATTTTGCCTGATTCTTAATATTTATCGTGGTTTCTATATCAGATATATGATACCCATAAATTGTGCTCTTTTTTACTTGCATATCTTTATTAAATGGGTCTTCCTTTGTTTTATCAATAAATTCCATATCTACATTTATAAATAACACAATTGCTAATATTCCTACTACCACTTTGGATATTTTCGTTCTCCATTTTGTTTTTGGCTTTTTGCTAATTTTTAAGAATTTTGTACATAATAATAAAATAATACAAATAATATCTATAAAATAAAAAATCTCTTTTGCTTGTACTAACATTGGTAAGGTATCCATGATTTCTTCTCCATATTGGAGATTCATGATTTGTGCAACAGATAAAACAGAACTTGAATATGTATGGTACAAATTGTCTGCAAATAGTAATAAACTTAATAAACTATCAACAACAATTGTTGTAATTGTTCGTCCTCTATTTGGTAATGCACAAATAAGCCCTATTATGGTAGTTATAAATGCAATTGTTCCTATGATTGTTTCTTTATCCATTGTTTCTCTAATATTTATAGTGTTTTGGTAGAAAAATATCGTTTTTAATATCAATATAATTCCTATTAGAATAGGGAAACCAATTGAATTAAAAAATGCATTGATTCCCTTTTTTATATTTTCCCTTGTAAATGTTTTCTTTATATTTTCCTTTTTGAATTTATTTTTTATCTTTTCTCTATTAAATTTATTTTTTATGTTTTCTTTAAATTTCATTGATTTTTCCTTTACTTTATCGTTTCCTTATCATTTTAATTATCCTATCCCTTAATCTTATGTCCTTTACTAAAGAAATTTAACCTTATATGCTTCTTGCTAAATTTGTTCTTAAAATATTATTTTTTTAAACATTATCAATAAAGTTCTCTATTATCGTTAACATTTTATGATTGTTTTCTACATATGGTTTTGGCTCAAAATCCTTTATTTTTTTGATTGCCCCTTCTAATTCTTGAACAGATTGTATGCCTATCAAATTTCCACCTTGATGAAATTTTTCCACAATTTCTTTTTGATGGTCATTCACATGTTCTCCATACTCGTGTAATCTCGGTACAGCAATTACTTTCTTTCCTTTTTCTAAAGAAGTAATAATTGACCCTACGCCTCCATGTGTAATAATATAATTTGCTTCTTGTTCTAATGTATCCAATTCTTCTCTAGATATAAAATCTATTATCTTCATCTTTTCACTTTTGGGTTGATATTTTGTATACCCTGCTTGTACAATTACCTCTTCATTGATTGTTTGGTTTTCTATTAATTTGTCGATTTCTTCTAATAATCTATGAAAAGAGTTGTTCTGTGTTCCTAACATAACGAATATCATTAATAAATCGAACCTCCATAAACTGCTTTTGGATATAGTTTTAGCATTTCTTCCCACTGGACAATGAACAAATCTGCTATTGGATATAGTAACCTTCCTGTTGCTGTTTTTTTATTAGTATTAGCAAAGGTTTCTATGTAAATGATTTTACTTCCAAATAGTTTTCCTAGTATGCACATTGGTCCTGCTGTATGGGTTCCTGTTGTTACAATTACCTTTGGTCTTAATTTGAAATAGTAATATACAGTTTTTATACATAAAAATAAATACTTAAATATGTATGAAAATAGTTTTGCTCTTGTTCCATAGGGTAAGAAATCTAGTTTATCTCCATAAGTTTCTTTTAGATTTTCATTTGCTTTGTCTTTTTCTGTTATGATATGATAATCATATTTTTTAAATAATGGGGCTAACTGCAATAATTCATTTAAGTGTCCACCTGTACTTGATATAAATAATACTTTTTTCTTTGCATTTTCTTTCATGTTTTTACATTCTTCCTTATTTTTTATCAAACTTTTTCTTGTATATTATATCTTTTTTTAGTTTATCTGTCCAGTAAACAGAAAAAAATCTTATTGGGAAGTTTCTCCCCATAAGATTTCCTATCCAAATATCCCTCTCTTTTTTATTGGTGGTTGTTCATTCATGGTTTTTGCTAATTGTACCAATAATTCTCTTTGCTCTTTAGAAAGTCTCTTTGGTGTCTGAACATTAACTGTAAATACAAAGTCTCCAACAGCATTTGAATTCACTGCCTTAAATCCTTTTCCTCTAATTGCAAATTTCGTTCCTGTTTGTGTTCCTTCTGGGATTTTATATTTTTCTTTTCTTCCATCTACCATTGGTATTTCCAATTCTGCTCCTAAGGCTGCTTGTGTAATCGTAATTGGTACATCACAATACACGTTGTTTCCTTTTCTTGAATAAATACTATGTTTCTTTAATCTAACCGTTATATATAAATCTCCTTTAGGTCCACCTTTCTCTCCAGGCTCTCCTTCTCCTCTTAAGACAACAGTTTGCCCATCATCAATACCTGCTGGTATTTTTACTTTTATTGTTGGTTGTTTTCTAACTGTTCCTTTTCCTCTACAATTGTCGCAAGGTTCTTTTATAACCTCTCCTGTTCCATGACAATTTGTACAAGTTCTAGTGGTTTGCATTTGTCCTAAAATTGTATTTTGAACCTGTCTAATTTGTCCTGTACCATTACAAGTTGGACATTTAGTAACAGAAGTACCTGGTTTTGCACCTGTTCCATGACATACATTACATTCTTCATTTCTTGTAATTGTAATTTCTTTTTCTACACCTAAAAAGGCTTGTTCAAAAGTGATATCAATATGAAGATTTAAGTCCGCACCTTTTCTTGGGCCATTATGCTTTCTACCACTGGTTCTGCCACCACCAAAACCTCCTCCAAAAAATGAAGAAAAAATATCGCCTAAGTCTCCGAAATCTCCAAATCCATCAAAGCCAGAAGATGTGTAAGAATAATAACCATTTCCACCGCCAAATGGTCCACCACCTGCACCATTAAAGCCTTGTGGTCCATCTGGTCCAAATTGGTCATACATTCTTCTTTTTTGTGGATCGGATAAGGTTTCATATGCTTCGTTGACTTCCTTAAATTTAGCTTCTGCCTCTTCCTTGTTATCTGGATTGGCGTCTGGATGATATTTTTTTGCTAATTTTCTATATGCTTTTTTTAGTTCATCATCTGTTGCATTTTTATTAACACCTAAAACCTCATAATAATCTCTTTTTCCTGCCATTCTTTTAACCTTCTCCTCTTTCTAAATTTTGTCCAATTGATGATGATTTTGGGTGATTTTGGGGACGGAGCAAAAAATCATCATTCTATAATTTTTTAAATTATATCATAAATTAATTTTCACCAATGATGATTTTTTGCTCCGTCCCCAAAATCATCATCAATTGGACACCTTTTTCCTCCTTAGGATTTTTCAATAAGATTAACCAAGGGATTAAGGGAATTTCCCTTAATCCCTCAATAAGGTTAATTATTTATTATTGTCATCTTCTACTTTGTAATCTGCATCATATACATTTCCATCATTACCTTGTGCATTTCCATTATTTTCTGTTCCAGCTTGTTGTGCAGCATTTGGATCTGCTCCTTGAGCTCCATTTGGATTTGCATTTTTGTATAATTGTTCAGACATATCATAGAATACTTTTGTTAATTTTTCTGTTGCTTCTTTAATTTTTTCTGTATCATTTGATTCTAATGCTTTCTTTGTATTATCAATTTCTGTTTCAACTTTTGCTTTTTCTTCTCCGCTAATTTTATCTCCTAAATCTTTTAATGTTTTTTCACTATTATATACTAAACTTTCAGCATTATTTCTAACTTCAATTTCTTCTTTCTTTTTCTTATCTTCTGCAGCATGTGCTTCTGCATCTTTTACTGCTTTATCGATATCTTCATCTGTTAGATTTGTTGAAGCTGTAATAGATACATTTTGTTCATTTCCTGTTGCCATATCTTTTGCAGATACATGAACAATACCGTTAGCATCAATATCAAATGTTACTTCAATTTGTGGTACACCTCTTGGTGCTGCTGGAATTCCTGTTAATTGGAATCTTCCTAATGTTTTGTTATATGCAGCCATTTCTCTTTCACCTTGTAATACGTGAACTTCTACTGATGTTTGACCATCTGCTGCTGTTGAGAAGATTTGTGATTTTTTAGTTGGTATTGTTGTGTTTCTTTCAATTAATTTTGTGAATACACCACCATATGTTTCAATACCTAATGATAATGGTGTTACATCAAGTAATACTAGGTCTTTTACATCTCCTGATAAAACACCACCTTGGATTGCTGCACCAATGGCAACACATTCATCTGGGTTAATTCCTTTATCTGGTTCTTTTCCTGTGATTCTTTTTACAACTTCTTGTACAGCTGGAACTCTTGTAGAGCCACCTACTAATAATACTTTATGAATATCATTTGCTGTAATTCCTGCATCTTTTAAAGCTTGATTTACAGGTCCTGCAGTTGCTTCTACTAAATCATGGATTAATTCTTCAAATTTTGCTCTTGTTAATGTAACATCTAAGTGTTTTGGTCC
>CALWZZ010000037.1 GCA_944386145.1 uncultured Clostridia bacterium
TAAGAAGGTCAATTTTATTGATTTTTCGAGTCTAGATAAAATAATTACTGAAGTACAAAAATAAAGACAAATTACAAGTTATAGATTAGTTAGAAATAACTAATCTATTTTTTAAAAAGAAATTATTATAGTAAACAAAAGTATTGACAATAATTTTTTAATTTTCTACACTTTAGATAGCCAGATATAAATGAGAATCCATTTAGCAGCTGTGGGACAAATGAGTTTATGTTTTACAGAGGTAATAGTTTTTGCTTTACTTGCTATAATAAGTTCTTTTACTTGGAGAAAAGGTATTTATTATAATTTTCATACTTTCTTCAATTTTTATAAATATTAATGTTAAGAAAATAGCAAATATATAGAAAAAATTAATTGGCAGATGACAAATAAAATAATAATATTACAATTCTATTATTAATAAGAAAAATAAAATTGACAAAACCAATAAAAAATGATAAAATGTTACTAGGGAATGAATAATAGTATTAAACATTCACGAAATAGTAACAAGGAGGAAAATAAAATGAATTGTCATAATATGGTTTTAAATTATATACAGAACTGCGAAAAAAATGAACCAATCTTTATAGAAGATATAAAAGAATATATTATGCAATTCTATAAAGATGGAAATACAGAAAAGATATTTAATAATTTAAAAGAAATATTAAATAGGCTAAATAAAAATAATATAATCAAAACAGCATATAAAGGTATCTACTATATTCCAAAAACAAATATCTTTGGAGAAGTACCACTCGCAAATAGTAAGATTATAAAATATAAATATTTATTTGACAAATTTGGGAATGTTAAAGGATATATAACAGGAGCAAATTTATTTAATCAAGTAGGTTTAACAACACAAGTTCCAAATACAATTGATATTGCTACAAATGAATGCAAAAATAATAATAGATATACAAATAAATATTTAAATGTGATTATTAGAAAACCAAAACTAAAGATTAATAATGATAATTATAAATATTTACAATTAATTGACTTAATTGAAAATAAAGATAATATCTTTATTGAAGTAGAAAATTATGATGAAATAATATATAATTTCATTGATGAAAACAAATTACAATTTGAAAAAATTATTAAATATGCAAGAGAAACTAATAGTAAAAAAACAATTGAAAAAATGGTTATACTTGCAAGATAGGAGAATATATGAAATTACATTTAAATAAAGAACTATTTAAAGATTTTATAGATACATTAAACACTAGAACTGGAATTGCAATAGATATTTTAGAAAAAGATTATTATGTTTGTTTAATATTAGATGATTTAGCAAAAAGGCAAAATCAAATAAAAGCATATTTTAAAGGTGGAACTGCAATATATAAAATATTAGATACTATGAACAGATTTTCAGAAGATATAGATTTAACTGTAAAAGTGTTAAAAGATGAATCTAATACTAAAAATAAGAAAAGGTTAAAAGAATCTGCTTTAGGATATCAAATCGAAGGTTTGGAATTAATTAAAGATGAGTGTATTGATAATAAAGGAAGTATTACTGGAATATATAAATATATTTCAGTATATGAAGATAGTAAAATACCATTACAAAGAGCAGGAAAAATACAAGTAGAATCAACATCATTTACTGTAAGCGAACCAACTAAAACATATTATATAGAACCATTAATATATAAATTAGCAAATGAGTCCGAAAAGAAAATTTTAGAAGAGCAATTTAGTGTTTCAAAAATAGAAATCGAAATAATACAATTAGAAAGAATGTTCATTGATAAAATTTTTGCTGTTGAATTTTATTATATAAGAAAAATGTATATGGACACTGCAAAGCATTTATATGATATTACAATACTGTTTAACAATAAGGATATCCAAAAACTATTAAGCAATAAAAAAGAATTAAATAAATTAATAGGCTATAAAAGGCAGGAGGAAAAAGTTAGAATAGGTGGTATAAGTGAAAATTTATTAATTAAGGATTTTAGTTATTTTAAATTAGATTTCAATAATAACTTAATCACAGAATTTGAAAATATGCAAAATAAATATGTTTTGAATGAATTATATAGAATTAATATAGAAAAAGTAAAAGAAATTTTAAATCAAATACATAGTAAGTTATCTAATTGGTAATGATATTCATTGCTAATTTTTTAAAATTCAAATTAAAAGAATAACTTAAAATTTTCTTCTTAATATTATGAAAATAGGTCAGCATTATATTTATATGATGATGTAATGGACTTAAGAGAAGAATATACTGTCGAAGACACTGATACAATTAAAAATAATTTTTTAGTATATACATATGGTCTAAACAAAAAAGCTGAATACTGGAATAATCAATATTTAGGATTAAGAGAATATTATGATAGATATGAAAAATAAGAGATAATTTATAGTATTTTTTTGTAAAATATGCTATACTTATATTGAAATTAAAGGTAGGTGATTAAAATGCCAAAGATTCCAAAGCAAATTAGTAGTATATTAGAAGAATTTATAGCAGGTGTAAAAAATATACTTGGTAAAAGAATGAAAAAAATTATTCTTTACGGTTCATATGCAAGAGGAGATTTTAATGAAAATTCTGATGTTGACATTATGATTTTAACAGACTTGACAGATGATGAAATGTATGAATATTTTGTAAAAATTTCGGATTTGGCCTTTGACATAGAATTTGACAATAACTTTGATATCACATTATCTCCATTAGTTAAAAATATAGATAAATTTAATTATTGGTTAGAGGCATTGCCTTTTTACATGAACGTTCAAGAAGAAGGGGTGGTGTTAAGTGAGTTCTAAAATTTCAAAAGAATTATCTAAACATAGGCTAGAACAAGCATATGATGATTTGAAAGCAAGTAAAATATTATATGAATCAAATTTGTATAAATCAGCTAATAATAGAGCATATTATTCAATATTTCATAGCATAAAATCTTGCATTAGAACCAATAGATTTTAAAAGACATAAAGATGTAATTGCTTATTTTAATCAATATTATATAAATACTGAAATTTTTCCTAAAAAAATAGGAAGAAAAATTGCTATTGCAAGTAGGATAAGAGAAGATAGTGATTATGATGATGAATTTGTTGTAAAGCCTGAAGTTACACAAGAACAGATAGATACAGCACAAGAACTTATAGAACTTGTAGAAGAGTATATGAAAAATAATCAAAAAATGTGTTAACGAAATATTAACTTTTGTTAACACACTTTTTGATTTTATAGAAAAAATGGCTCTTATATTAACTCTATATAGATTTTCTACATACAGCATACTAAGGGGCTTATTATCTTAACAAATTAAACCAACTAGAAAATACCTTTGTACTCATAGTAGCAAGATCGATTTTATCAACAGAAATTTGTGAAACTAAATTTACTGTTGCGAGAACTTCTCCATCCAAAGAAAAGGAAACTTCGCCAACTTTTTGACCACTCGTAATTGGAGCAGAGATATTTTCGTCAAGAGTTACAGTTTGTTCAATATTTTTTTCACTACCCTTTGCAAGTAAAATACCAGCATCACTTTCTAATACAACAGGTATAGTAGCTTGAATTCCTTTATAAATATTAGCAGTTTGAATTAAATCTCCAGCTTTGCCAAAACTTTGATAAGAGAAATTATTAAATCCATAATCTAATAATTTCGTAGCTTCTGAGAAACGCACTTTTGTGGAAGGGGCTTTCATAATAACGGCAATTAAGGACAAGCCATCACGTGTGGCACTAGCAGATAAATTATACAAGGCAAGAGAAGTAGAGCCTGTTTTTAAACCAGTAGCACCGCTATAATTCTTAATTAATCTGTTAGTATTAGAAAGCTGTGTTTCGCCATCTCGCAAAGTGTCCATCCAGATGGTTGTATAATTAGTAATCTCAGGATATTTTGTTAGTAATTCTCTAGAGATAACTGCAATATCATAACTAGAAGTTACATGACCATCTTCATCTAAACCATGACAATTTTTAAAAGTCGTATCACTCATTCCCAGTTCATAAGCCTTGTCATTCATCATTTGAACAAAGGCCTCTTCTGAACCAGCAATATATTCCGCCATGGCAACAACACAATCATTTGCAGAATTAACACAAATAGCCTTTAACATTTCGTCAACAGTTAAAGTTTCTTTTGTATCTAACCAAATTTGAGAACCACCCATGCTAGCAGCATTTTCACTACAAGGTACTTCATCTGTTAAACTAATTTTTCCGGGAATCCAAAGCTTCCATGATAAGTAAAATACTCATAACCTTTGTAACAGAGGCAGGACGCAATTGTTCATGAATGTTGTGAGCATATAAAATTCTACCAGAAGATTGTTCAATTAAAATAGCAGATTCAGATTCTAAATTCAAAGAATTGTCATCAGTAACTTCACTTGTTGCATTTGTCAGTACAGAACTATCATCTTCTACGTTAGAGACATTTGTAGCATTGTTTGTAGATGTATTTACATTTGTATTATTAGTAGTATTTATTGTATTATTTGTATTTGTAGTAGAGTTCGTGACATTGGTACTTGTATTGTTTGTTATAGTTGTATTAGAAGAATTTGTTGTATTCCCTGTATTATTTAATGTATTAGAACTACTGGACCAGACATATAAGGAATCATCAGTAGCTAATGCAAAAGAAGCAGAAGAAAGTAAAATCGTAATGATAAGAAAGATGGTTGTAAAAAGCTTTATACTTGTTTTATTCATAGAGACCTCCATATTCATATTTAATATTTGTAAGATAAGTTTTATGTTTAGATTTTCTAATAAGAAATATATGATAAAATCTTGAAAAAAGAACAAATATCATAACAAAAGTGAAGAGAGTGCTTTTTAGTGGCTGGACATTAACACATTTTAATTTAATTGCAAAATCCATAACTGCAGATGGATGGACAAGTAAATATACAATATGGTATAATGTCGAATAGTAAAAATGTTCATTTTACTGAACCAGAAACAGTAATAAGATTTAAAAATTGTCAAGTAAATGAATATGAAATATAAAGGGTGGAAAATATAGTATGACAAAAATATTGTTGGTAGAAGATGACAAAAACATAGCAATTACAATTTCATATTACTTACAGCAAGAAGGATTTACAATTAACACAGCAAAAACTGTCAAAGAAGGTATAGAAAAAATAAAAAACAATGAATATGATTTAATGTTATTAGATATCAATTTGCCAGATGGTACAGGATATGCGTTGTATCAAGAAATGAAAAACATACAAGAAATTCCAACCATCTTTTTAACAGCATTAGACGAAGAAAAAGACATTGTCAAAGGATTTGACCTAGGAGCAGACGATTACATTACAAAACCATTTCATGCAGGAGAATTACTGTCTAGGATAAAAAATGTGTTAAGACATAATATAAAAACAGCAAAGAAAGAGATAGAAGAGAAAATAAAAATCAAAAATGTGGAAATCAATCTATCATGTGGAAAAGTTTTAAAAGAAGGAAAAGAAATAGAATTAACGGCACTTGAATACAAAATCTTAGTCATGTTGTTTGAAAACAGAGGCAAAATGATAACCAGAGAACAAATATTATCATATATTTGGGATAGCGAAGAAAATTTTGTAAATGATAATACATTAACTGTATATATAAAAAGAATTAGAGAAAAGATAGAAGACAATCCTAATAAGCCAGAAATAATAAAAACAGTAAGAGGTTTAGGCTATAAAATAGATGACAGATAAAAATTGCCAAAGGGGACGTGTTAAAATGGCAATTTTATATATTTGGAAAATAATTTAATTTATTTAATTTAAGAAAATTGCCATTTTAACACGTCCCCTTTGGCAATTTTTTATTGAAAAGGAGAAAAATGAACACAAAACAAAAAAGAAATTTATTTATCTATATTGACACAATTTGCATAATAATTATTTTGTTAATCATATTTACCATTTATTATATACAACAAAATTACAAAGAAAGTTTGTATAATTATACAAATCAGGTCGTTGCAAAAATTGTAGAAAAATATCCAGACCAAGAAGAAGAAATTATTAAAGAGATATTTTTGAATGATACTTCTTCAGAAAATGCTAATATTGATTCAAATAATTTAGAAGATTTGAACAACCTGAACAATATAGATAACATGGACAATTCTGATAATTCTCAGAATTCAGAGGATATTTTAAGTAAATATGGATTTGATGCGGAAACGATTGATATAGAAAATCGTAATTTTGAAATTATTACGAAATTGATTTTTGTATTTTCTATGATTTTTGCAATAGGTATTGTAGGTATTATTCTTGTGTATACCATATATATCCGAAAGCAAAATCAAAAATTAAAAAATTTAGATAATTACTGTAAAGAAATATTAAAAGGAAATTATGTATTAGATTTAAAAGAAGAAGATGAGAGTGATTTTAGCAAATTAAAGAATGATATTTATGATATGACTATTATGTTAAAAGAAAAAAATGGATTACTAGAGAAAAATAATAAAGATATTGAAAAATTAATTGCTGATATTTCACATCAATTGAAAACACCACTGACTTCTTTAAATTTAATTAATGACATTTTATATACAGATTTGCCAGAAGAAAAGAAAATAGAGTTTTTGGATAGTAGTCAGAAAGAATTAGAAAAGATTAATTGGTTGATAAAAACAGTATTAAATATAGCCAAATTAGACTCGAAAACATTGATTTTAGCAAAAAATAATGAGAATGCATATAATTTATGCTTAGAAGTAAAAAACAATTTTAAAGCCATGTGTGAGATACATCATGCGAATATAGAAATTGTTTCAAATAAAGAAGAAACCATCAATTGTGATAAAAAATGGACAATTGAAGCTATGAATAATATAGTAAAAAATGCAATAGAACATGGTGCAAAAAACATAACGATAAAGATAGAGGAAAATACCATTTATACGAAAATTATAATAAGAGATAATGGAGAAGGTATTGATAAAGAAGATTTGGGACATATTTTTGATAGATTTTATAAGGCAAAAAATAGTAAAGAAAGTAGTTTAGGTATTGGACTTGCTTTTTGCAAAAGTATTATTAGAAATCAAGATGGCGATATTCGCGTAAAAAGTTCTAAAAATGAAAAAGATACTTGGACAGAATTTACAATTAAATTATATAAATAAAAAATTATCTAATTTAATAAAGAGAAACTTATATATCATTAATAAATATATATCTTTTTTTTAGATAATATAAGGATGTAGTATTTCTAAAAAATGAATTTAGAAATAAAAAAAATTAAATAAGTCATTTTAGAGTCACTTTTATGTAGTAATATAATACTAACAATAAAAGTGACATTTTTGCTAAATAGAAAATGCATCTTTATATATAGAAGAATGTTGCTGTATTCTAAATATGCTTAAATATCATAAAAAGAAAGGAGATTGTTTATGGAAATATTAAAAGTAGAGAATCTAACTAAAAAATATGGTAAAAAAGATACAGAAGTTGTTGCATTAGATAATGTATCCTTTAGTGTAAACAAAGGAGAATTTGTAGCCATTGTAGGTGCTTCTGGAAGTGGAAAATCCACTTTGTTACATCTAATTGGAGGCGTAGACAAACCAACCAGCGGAAAAGTATATATTGATGGAACAGATATTTATTCATTAAACAATGATAAATTGGCGATTTTTAGAAGAAGACAAGTAGGGCTTATTTATCAATTCTACAACTTAATTCCTATATTAAATGTAAAAGAAAATATAACATTACCTTGTGACTTAGATGGACAAAAAGTAGATGAAAGTCGATTAAAAGAATTATTATATATTTTAGGTTTAGAAAATAGAGTCAATCACTTGCCAAATGAGTTATCAGGAGGACAACAACAAAGAGTTTCTATCGGAAGAGCCATGATTAATAATCCAAGTATTGTGTTAGCAGATGAGCCAACAGGAAATTTAGATAGCAAGGCTTCCAGAGAGATTATTGATTTGTTAAAAGTCTCTAATCAGAAATATAATCAAACATTAATTGTGATTACACATGATGAAAATATTGCTTTGGAGGCAGATAGGATTATTACGATACAAGATGGAAAGTTGATTAGTGATGAGAAAATAAAATAAAGGGGATGCAATTTTCCTTGCCAAAATTTAATTCTTGTCCAAGCCAATAGAACTTGAAAAGGAAGTGAAATAAGATGAAAATTCTAAATAAATTAACAATGAAAAATTTAAAATTAAATAAGAAAAGAACCATTGTTACCATTATTGGAATTTCTCTTTCTGTTGCATTAATATGTGCTATCACGACATTTGCTGTCAGCTTTCAAAACTCTATGATAGAAAGAGAAATCAAAACAAATGGAAATTATCATATACGAGTGCAAAATGTATCAAAAGAAAATGAAAAATATTTAGAGAACAATGCTAAGATACAAGACGTACAAATATCACAAGAAATAGGGTATGCAATTTTAGAAGAATCTGAAAACGAGAATAAACCATTTGCCTATATTGAAAGTTATGACCAAGACCTTTTACAAAATGGGGGAATTATCATAACAGAAGGTAGATTACCAGAAAATGAAAATGAAATTATCATACCAGAACATGTTATTCAAAATGGAAAAGTAGATTGGAATGTTGGAGATACAATAGAACTTGATATTGGCAATCGATATAAAGATGGGGATGTGTTAAATCAAACAAATCCATATTATACAGACCAAGATAGATTGGATAGAAAAGAAAGTGGAATTGAAGATGATTTAGAGCAAGAAACCTTTGTTGTGAATACGCAAAAAACATATACAATTGTAGGAATTATGGAAAGATTAAACAGTGAAAGCTATTCTGCACCAGGATATACCATGATAACAAAATTAGATAAAATTGATGATACCAAAAATGTAAATATGTCACTTGTCTTAAAAGACCCAGCAGAAACATATGATTTTGAAGAATACTTGAAAAAAGATTTAAAAATCGATGAAGCAGATATTTCTGACAATGAACAATTGCTATATTATGTAGGTGTTTTCAAAAGTGGAAGAATGGAAAACTTTGTCATGATTATGGCAGCAATTGTTATTGGCATTATTGTCTTTACATCTGCATTTGTTATCAAAAATAGCTTTAGCATTTCTCTTACAGAAAAAACAAGAGAACTAGGAATGATTGCAAGTGTAGGAGCAACATCAAAGCAAATTAGGAAAAGTATCTTTTTTGAAGGGGGGGGATTAGGACTAATTTCAATACCTTTGGGAATTGTCGTTGGAATTGTGGCAATTGGGATTGTATTGGCAATAGTTAATGGAATTATCAATTCAGGAACAACACCATTAATTGACAATTTCGAATTAAACTTAACCATATCTTGGGTAGCCATTGTAGTAGCTATCATCGTGTCTGTTGTCATGATTATCATTTCTTTAATCAGACCAAGTTACCGAGCAAGTAAAATTTCTCCTATTGACGCCATAAGAGAAAGTTCTGATATAAAAGTGAAAAAGAATAAAAAGAGAAAAAACAAAGAATATAAATTAACAAAAAAACTTTTCGGAATAGAAGGCGTTATTGCCAGAAAAAACTTTAGAAGAAGCAAGAAAAAGTATAGAACAACCATTTTTTCTATATTTTTAAGTATTGTGTTATTTATCTCCATGAATGCATTTGCAGAAAGTGTATTTGGATTATCTTCATTACAATATCAAGACAGTAGAATCAATTTGATAGTATACAGCAATTATAACGAAGATGAAGCAGAAAGAGAAGCATATTTTGATAAAATTAAAAATTTAGATGGTATTACAGAATATGCAATTTTAAAAAATACACATGCTTATATAGATACAGAAAAACTATACACAGCAAAGGCTTACAGTCAATGTGCAGATATGGATGCATTAGTAATATATGCCATAGGGGATGAAGCCTATAGAAATTATGTAGCAGAATTAGGCTTAAATTATGATGAAGTAAAAAATAAAGTGATATTATGTGATACCAGAATTTTCTACGAATACGAAGAAGGTAGAGATGGTGTAAAAAGAGTAGAGGAAAACCTATTTAATCTAAATGCAGGAGATACCTTAGAATATTATAATGTGTCAGATGAAAATGGCAATTTATCAGATAAAGGAACAATAGAAATTGCAACAAGAGCAGATAAATATCCATTAGGTTCATTATTTAGTGAGGCAAATACAAATCCAGTCATCATTATTTCAGATGAAATGATGGAAAACTTTGATTATAGCTTAGCTTCTATAGATATAAATGCAGAAGACCCATACAAATTGCAAGAGGAAATTATAGAAATCGATAGAACTAATAAAGATAATATTTATAACATGGAAGAAGATGTAAGAGCAGCTAGAAGTATGAATTTAATTGTATCTATATTTATATATGGATTTATCGCTGTTATTTCTATTATTGGCGTAACCAATATTTTTAATACCATAACGACCAATATGGCACTTAGAAATAGAGAATTTGCTATATTAAAGTCTATAGGAATGACCAATAAGGAATTTAGAAAAATGATAAATTATGAAAGCTTTATATATGGCTTAAAAGCACTGATATTTGGATTACCAGTAGGAATTGCATTATCTTATCTAATTTACACAGTTACATCAGACGTGTATACAACTGCTTATCAACTTCCAATAATACCAATTGTTATTTCTATCATATTTGTATTTGCTATTATATTTATGACAATGCGCTATGCTGTAAAGAAAACGAAAAATCAAAATATTATTGAAACCATCAGAAAAGAAAATATTTAAAAATTGCCAAATGGTCCGTTCCTCCATCTTGCCAAAGGGGACGGGCCTTTTTGGTTATGGTTCTTCAATTAAATCTTGCCAATATTTTTTAGGCATAAACTGCATTTGACATCTTGCATTTTTTCTTTCTTTTATGGCAATGGTTTTGAAAAACAATTTCCAAAGTTCTTGATATTTTTGCTCTTCTTCAGTAATCTCTGGTATTGTTAAATTGGTACTGTCAATAATCTTGTATTCTTGCATGTTATATAAAAAGCATATATTTCTATTTTTATCATGTATAATAAAGTTCTGCGTAGGTAGTCTTCTAATAAAGTGATGTCCTAAAGGTTCTATGATATTATTATCTGGATGAATAGAAGCATAATATAGATTTTCTCCAATTTCCATAAAGCGAAGTAATCCTTTTAATTTATGACATTCTGATAAGGCTCTTTTTCTCATGTTGATAACAGAAAAAACATAAGAAACAGTAAGCATGGTATTAATCTTAGGACCAATATCAAATCCATCACATAAATATTTTAAAATTATGATTTCTTTATTTTTACCATCTGATAGAAAAGCATAAAAACTATTATATAAAGCTTCATAGCAAATATTTTTATTGATTCCTTCAAAGACTCGTTTTGCTTTTTCGTAATTTGTTTCAATATACTGTGTTTTGTCTAAAAAATTTTCCATATATTCCTCTTCTGAAACGATTTTTTGTGGCAATGTTTTATGAGAATAACTATCAAAAACAATTGTTAGTAATCCATCAAATGTACCGTCATATAAGTAGGTTGTATTTATAAGCTTCCAGTTAGACATTTTACTTTATCCTCCTTTGTAGGTAACAATGTATCAAAAATAGATAATTGTTCATATTTCTTTTGTGGAATGGTATTTCTTTCTGTATATAATAAATTGGTTTCAATAAAATTTTTGTTAAATTTATTGACTTCATAAAAATATTTTCCTTTACAAGTGATGAAATATTGTGCTCTTTTTAAGACAACACCCAATTTTTTTAGACTTTCAAAATCCAGTAAGAATTCTCTTCTTGCAGTAATAATCTTTTTGGCACTAATCACACCAATACCAGGAATTCTAAGAAGTGTATGATAATTAGCAGTATTGATTTCTATTGGAAATTTATCTAAATTTCTTAAAGCCCAATCACATTTAGGGTCTAACAAAGTATTGAAATTAGGGTGTTCTTCATTTAGCAATTCATCTGCTTGAAAGCCATAAAATCTAAGAAGCCAATCTGCTTGATATAATCGATTTTCTCTTAGAAGAGGGGGCTTCTCTAAGGTAGGTAAGTTTTTATCATTATTAATAGAAACATAAGCAGAATAGTAAACACGTTTTAACTTTAAAGATTTATACATACTTTCAGAAAGTTTCAGGATTTTCAAATCTGTTTCAGGTGTGGCACCAACCATTAATTGTGTGGTTTGACCTGCTGGAACAAATTTCTTTTTATATTTTGATTTATCCATTTTATTAATTTTGAGAGTGTTTGCAACATAGGTCATTGGTTTTAAAATCCCATCTTTTTCTTTTTGAGGTGCTAACAACTTTAAACTATCATTTGAGGGAAGTTCTATATTAATACTCATTCTATCTACTAAAACACCTAATTTATCAATTAATTCTTGACTACAACCAGGGATGGTTTTACAGTGAATATATCCATTAAAATGATATTCATTTCGTAAAATAGAAGCTGTTTCAACAAGCCTTTCCATAGTATAATCTGGAGATTTGATAACAGCTGAACTCAAAAACAGAC
>CALWZZ010000038.1 GCA_944386145.1 uncultured Clostridia bacterium
GTATTTACAGGTAATGCCGTAATAGATGAATTAAAATGGTGGGTAGCAGAATTTGGTTCACACAGAGAATGGACTTACAAGGTAGATTTGGATACAGAAAAAATGCAATATGCCAATAAATTTGGAGATGTAAAATGGTCATATGTCGATTACTTTACACCTGGAAAATTGCAAGGTATGCTTACTGATAAGAAATGTGCTTATAAAATAAAAGATATCGGTGGAAAATTAATGGTAGGACCTGGTAGATTTAATTATTTAGAGTCAAAATATAAAGAAAAGCAAAAAATTAAAACTTTTGACTTCGGAAAATATTCTGATGGTGTTACCACTGCTACTGAGGATGATACTTCTCCTAAAAAGAAATTTGATTTAAAAAATCTTGATTTTAAAGATGAAAGAGATGAAATTAACCCAGTACAAACAGATACCACAGATTCTAAATATTTCTTTGATAATGATGATGCCGTTGTGATTAATTTCAAAAGAAATGAAAAGAAATAGAAAAAATTAACTTTATTGTATAAATAGAAAAAATATTATATACAAATATTAAAGACTTACTATTAATCTTTGAAAAGATTTTAGTAAGTCCTTTTTTGTTGAATAGAAAAATTGCTACGCAATTTTTCGCGTCGACAAATCTTTACGCTTCTGCGAGAACTTTAATATATCCTAGATAAATTAGGAAAGTAGGCAACAAGTTCTCGCAAAACAAGATTTGTCTCTTAAATTGTCAAGCCAATCAATTCTAAAATGATACCAGAAACAACACCTATAGCATATAAAAGAACTGTAATCTTAATGTTTTCTTTAATTCCCTTGTTTGTCCTAAATAATACTGCAAGTCCGACACCTGCTCCTACTAACAAACCAGCAATCATTGTACCAACAGAAATGATATTTTCTAAATACATTTGTGTAATAATAACTGATGAAGCACAGTTTGGAATAAGACCGATTAATCCAGAAATGATTGGTCCTAATATTGGTCTATCTAGCATAAATGAAGCAATTGTTTCTTCTCCAATTAAATAAATCGCTATGTTAATAACCAATGTAATAATAAAGATAAATATGAAAATATTGACTGTATGTTTTAAAGCAGATTTCCAAATGCCATGTTCACAATGGCAGTGTTCTTTCTCGCATAAATCAATGATTTTTTCTTCCTCTTCTTTACCTTTATTTTTTAAATGTACAACCAAATCAATTAAGAAACCTGCGACCATACCAATAACTAATTTAATCGCTAATATTTTAATAATAACATCAAAAGCCACGCCTTCTGATAAGAAAATTGGTAACATTTCATCTGATGTAGATAAATATACCGCAATTAATGTTCCCAATGTGATTACTCTTGCTGCATATAAATTGGTTGCTGAAACGGAAAATCCACATTGCGGAACAATACCTAATAATGCCCCAAAGAATGGTCCAAATTTTCCAGATTTTTTAATTGTTTCTTTTGTTTTTTCTTTTGTTTTATGTTCTATGTATTCCATTAATAAATAAGTAAGAAATAAAAATGGAATCAATTTTACACTATCTATGATTGTATCTTCTAATATTTCTAACATCTCGTCCTCCTTTTGTATGATATATATTACCATAGATTTGTAAAAATTTCAATTTAATTAGAAAAAATTGTAAGAAAGACTATGATGGACTAGTTGCAGTCCATCACAAAAATTTCTTCGTCAAATTTTGCTCTATCTTCTTCTGTATCTACCACAAATACAACCTGTTCTACCATTATTGGAAGTATTTGGTACCACATTAATCCTTGTAGATATTTCATCTTGATTTCCACAACTATTTCCATTGCTATCTACAATTCTAATTACGCCATTGATTGTATTGGCTGTATTTATGTCATTATCATTTCCACATCCGCAACCATTATCATTGTCATGATTACAACAACCTCTTCCATTGTTATTACTACTAACTGTTAATAAATTATTTGTATTTCCATTTGCACAATTACTGCTAATCGTTAATAAGTCCCCATTACCGTTATTTTGACATCTACTACTAATAGTTAGTAAATCATTTTGGTTATTATGATTGTTGCAACAACTACGTCTTATGCGACAGTTATTGTCATCATCATTATTACATAATCTACATATTAAGCAAATGATAACTGCTGTTATAAAGCTTATCAAAGTATAGGCTAAGGTAGCTGCCAATGCTATCAGACTTCCTAAAATAAATGTAACAATAATGCCTATAACAAATATAATTCCGGCAACTAATGCTGGGCATTTTAGTATTTTCTGTAAAGCGATTGAAAATATAATCACAGCTAATGGTATGGCAAAAAATATAAGTAATATTGTATTCATATGCTTTCTCCTTTTTCTTTTTTACTATATTTTATGCATAATCCATTAACTTGGTTCATATTATGATAGTTTAGTTTTGGATATCTTTATTTTTTTGTTTTAACAGCAATATTTTTTTATAAAAATACTATCTATAACTTTTTATTCTCCATATTCTACTTTTACTAAATATAATCCTTGTGGTGGTAATGTCTTTCCTGCATTTTCCCTTTTTTGTGAATTGATAATTTTTTTAATGTCTTCTGGCTCTATTTTTCCAAGTCCCACATCTACTAGTGTTCCTGCTATAATTCTTACCATATTATATAAAAATCCATTTCCTGTTAGCTCGATATAAATTTTTTCATTTCCTGCGTTTATTACTTCTGCCTTATAAATTGTTCTAACACTACTTTTACTACTGGTTCCACTTGCTTTAAATGCTTTAAAATCATGTTCTCCTTCAAAATATTTCACAGCTTGTTGCATTTTTTGTATGTCTAACTTCATAGGAATATGTGTTTCTAAATTTCGATAAATCGCTGTTCCATATTTTGAATTATTGATAACATATCGATAGGTTTTTCGTTTGCAGGTTAGTCTACTATGAAATCTTTCTTCTACCTCTTCTGCTGATTTAATTACAATTGATTTTTTTAAGTTTGCATTTAGTGCTATTGGAAATTTTTCAATTGGTAATTCAGAATTTGTTTTAAAATTAGCAACTTGTCCCAAAGCATGTACCCCTGCATCTGTTCTTCCTGAAGCTGTTAAGTCCACTTCTTCTCCTGTTATTTGCTTGATTGCTCTTTCGATTTCTCCTTGAATATTTAATTTATTGGGCTGTTTTTGCCAGCCATTAAAGTCTTTTCCATCATATTCGATGGTTAATTTAATATTTCTCATTCTACTACCTCTTTTCTAACAATAGCGCACCTTTTTTAACATTTTTTCTATTTATAACATTTTAAAGCCCATGTAATTGTTTGTGCATCAATTTTATATGAGTAAGTTGTGTACACTGGTTGCTCTTATAGGAAATTGCATTTTCTGTAATGCAAAAATATTGTATATAAAAAATTATATACAATATATTGTTTACTCTTTTTTAATTAATTTTTATTTTCATCTTTATTTTCTGTATCTTTTGCCTCTGCTTCTTTCTTTTCTTTATGTAGTTTTTCTCTAATTTCTCTTATTCGATTTCTTCTTTCTCTTTTTTCTACTGCAAAACGTTTTGTTACGACATTACTAATTAAAATTTTCTTTAATGCTTCTTCACTTACATCTGCAATCAATGTTCCATCTTTCGCAATAGAAATTTTTCCAGTTTCTTCTGAAACAACCACAACAATACTATCAGATTCTTTAGAAATTCCAATCGCTGCTCTATGTCTGGTTCCTAATTCCTTTGCGATATCATTGTCATCTGCAAGTGGCAATACGCAAGCTGCTGCTACAATTTTATTACCTGATATCACAACCGCACCATCATGTAATGGTGTTTTTGGCTCAAAGATATTTACTAATAATTGTGGAGATACATCTGCATTTAATGGTATTCCACTAGCAATAATATCTTGTATTTTGATATCTCTTTCTATAACAATTAAAGCTCCTGTTTTGTTTTTTGCCAATTCAACTGCTGCTATTGCGATTTTATAAATATCTTCCTTTGTTTTGGTAGCTAAATCTTTATCAATTCCAAAGAATTTTGTAAATTTATTCGTTCCTAATTGTTCCAATCCTCTTCGTAATTCTGGCTGAAAAATAACAATAATGGCAATAACTCCTAAGTTCATAATACCTGTTAAAATCCAGTTTAATATTTGTAGATTAAATAATCCACTAAGCCATGTTATGACAATCAATAAGGCGATTCCTTTAATTAATTGCCATGCTCTAGAACCTCTTACTACTTTTAAAAAGGAATATATTAAAAAAATAACAATTGCCAAATCGATAATCAATGTGATTAATTCAAAAGGATTTTGTTGCAATGATTTAATATATCCTACTATATTGTCTGTATAAAAATTTTCCCAATTCATTCCAAAATCTATTATCATATTTTATTGCTTTCCTTTCCCTAAATGCCATAACCCCTAGATGTTTTTTTCTTCTTATCTTATGCCATTAGTGAATACAATAGTGTTGAAGCAGCTGCTACTAACATTAAAATTGCTAAAATTCCTGCCATAACTTTTACAAAGATTTGTCCTTTATCATAATGTTTTGTTTTCTTTACTTTTTCTTGTTGTTTCTTTTCTTTTTTCATTTTATATCAATCCTTTCTTTTTTATATTCAATATTTATTTTAATTCTATGTTTTTTAACAGATGTTGTCTATTTTATATATACTTAAGAAAAACTGATTCAATTATAACACAATAATTTTTCTTTTTTCAAGCTTCTTACAACTTTCCCCACCGAAGTGGGGGGAATCAATCCTCAAATACGCCATCGTATTCAATTATTAATTCCACTTCATCAGGGGTATACCCCTGAGTTTCTAGCCACTCTCTCCGAGTAGCTGTAGCTGTTTCAGTGGACAAACTGTCCACCTCCCTTCTTAAAATGAAAACATTGTTTTGTGCTACAAAACTATTATAGCACATTTAAAACGACATATCAATTCTATTCATTTCAAAATATCTAGAAAAATTTGCTATTGGCCATTTCAATCTTATATACATAAGTGGTACCTTCAAAAAATTGCACGCTAAACAGTTTTACTGCATAATCTCCAAAATCATTTTTGGTTTTGAAACGACATTTTCATCAATTTGAATAACCTCTAGCAAGCGTTTCTTTGCCTCTTCTAGTTTTTCCTTTGAATTGGCATAAATCGTTGCTAATGCTTCTTGTTTATCTACCTTGTTTGATACTTTTTTGTGCAATACAATTCCTACTGCATTATCAATACTATCTTCTTTACGAATTCTTCCTGCTCCTAAATCACAAACTATTTTTCCAATCTCTTTTGCGTCCATACGTTTAATGTATCCTGTTTGGTTGCTATATATTTTTTCTATATATTGTGCTTTTTCAAATCGACTGGTATCTTTAATATAAGAACTATCTCCATCTTGATTTTCTACTAATTGGATAAATTTTTGATACCCTTTGCCATTTTGTATATTTTCTAATAACTGTAATTTATTGGCTTCTATGTCATTTCCTTTTCCTGCTAATTTTACCATATATGCCCCTAATTCTAACACAACTTCTTTTACGTCTTCTGGCATATTTCCTTTTAAACATTCGATTGCTTCAATAACTTCCAATGTGTTTCCGACAGCATAACCTAGTGGCTCATCCATATTTGTTAACACACATACGGTTTCTTTATCTGCCAATCTGCCAATTTCAATCATTTCTTTTGCTAGTTCTTCTGCTCTTTCTTGAGAATGCATAAATGCTCCTGAACCGCAAGTAACATCTAATACAATTTTTTGTGCACCACTAGCAATTTTTTTACTCATAATACTAGAAGCAATTAATGGAATACTTTCAACACATGAAATACTATCTCGCAAACTATAGATTTTTTTATCTGCTGGTGCTAAATTTAATGTTTGTGAAATCATACTAATTCCTACTTTTTCCACATTTTCTACAAAATTGTGGATATTGATACCTGTTTGATATCCTGGTATAGATTCTAATTTGTCAACAGTTCCTCCTGTAAATCCTAGCCCTCTTCCTGACATTTTAGCAACTGGTATTCCCAATGAAGCTACAAGTGGTAGCAAGATTAATGATACTTTATCTCCTACCCCACCTGTAGAATGTTTATCCACAATTACTTCATTTAAAACAGATAAGTCTAACATTTCTCCAGAATGTGCCATTGCAATTGTTAAATTGGTTGTCTCTTGTTTCGTCATACCATTTAAGTATATTGCCATAATAAGTGCAGAAGCTTGGTAATCTGCTATTTCTCCAGATGTATATCCTGTTATAAAATATTCAATTTCTTCTTTTGATAATTCTTGCTTATCTCTCTTTTTTTCAATGATTTCTAAAATGTTCACTTTTCTCATTTTTCTCCTTTATTTAGGTTTATATTAATGCATTGACCAAAACCATATTTTAAATATATGTCAAAATTTATTTTTTCTTTACATTTTGTTTATTAAATTCTAGAACATACACTTTCCTAGAATTAGATAAAGTTTTTAATAAAAGTTCTTCTATGAATTGGACAAGGTCCATATTCTTTTAATGCCGCAATATGTTTAGCAGTTCCATATCCTTTATGATTAATAAAGCCATATTGTGGATAGATTTCATCCCATTGCCTCATTATTCTATCCCTTGTCACTTTTGCAATAATAGAAGCTGCTGCTATATTATAACATTTCGCATCTCCTTTTATAATAGAATCATATGGTATACCTTTTGTATTAATATGGGTTAATGCATCTACCAAAATTAAATCTGGTTTTACATCTAATTCCTCTACTACTGTTGTAACGCCTTGTTTTGTTGCATTTAAAATATTGATTTCATCTATGACATCTTGTCCAATTATCGCTACAGAATAACTAATTGCTTCATCTAAAATCACATCATATAACTTTTCTCTTTTCTTTTCTGATACTTTTTTAGAGTCATTAACCCCTTCAATCATAGAGTCTTTTGGCATAATTACCCCTGCAACAACAACAGGACCAGCCAATGGTCCTCTTCCTGCTTCATCTATTCCACATATATATTCAAATCCTTTATTATAAAGTTCCTTTTCCATACTTTTTAAATTCGTTAATCGTTCTAATTCTTTTTCTTTTATTGCTTCCACTCTTCTTTCTTTATTTCTTTTCTTAGTTTTTTTCTTATTATATAAAAATCTTCGATTTTGTTGTTCATGCTTTTTTACAACTCTATTTGTTCAATATCTGTTAGAGAATAACTTCCATTAAATCCCATTGTATTGTAAATTTCTGCTGTGGTATCATTAATATTATATACAATTACATACCAACCCTCTTCATCATTAGATTCTACGTCTTTTATTCCCATATTTGTTAAATTTTCTGTTGTTAATTTATACACATTTCCATTGTCAATATCTGATTGACTAATGCCAATCTTTAACAAATCATCTACAAGACTATCATTTTTCTCTATCATTGTTCCTTTATCTGTTCCACTTAATTCACTTTGTGCCTTGGTTTTCATCTCATCTGTTGCATTTTCAGGATCAATTCCTAAGTCAAAACTAGCATTTTCTACAAATTCTCTTGCCTGTGTTTGAATTAATAGCATATTGGTTTTTAATTCCTCTAGTTTTGCTCTTTTTATAGTATCTTTTCCTGTATATACAGCAATGCTTGATAAAATAAATAGCAGTATGATTGTAATTGTTAATGCAATTAAGGTAATTCCTTTTTGATTATTTTCTATATTTTTCTTCATATAATTTCCTACCTTTTCTATAGTTTATTTATATTATCTCCTTTTATCTTTCGCCTATGAATTTTTTTACTTTATAGGAATGTACGTTTTTAATATATCTTTCTATATAAAGCAAGTTTATTTTTTCTATATTATATCTTTTTATATGATTTTTTTCAATAAAATTTTAAATAATTTATTTTTTAGAAATATGCTTTTTACAATTTGTATCTTTTTATCTGAAATTTACAGTTATATATTTATATTTTAAACAAGTGGCAACAAAAAACCCTATTTTCTTCACATAAAATTCACAAAAATATTGTATTATATGAACATATTAGGTTAATATATATAAGTAGGAGGTAATATAAATGGAAAATAATAATGATATGAACAATCATTCAAAGGAAACCAATCAAGCAAATGGAGCAAAATTTAAAACTGTTTCTAATTCAGGTACATACCAAACTGTTTATGAAATAGATAATAAATCTAAAAAGCAACATAGCTTCGGAAAAAGTATTGTATTACCATTTTTTAGCGGTATTGTTGGTTGTGCTGTTGTACTAGGTACTTGTTTTACTGTTCCAACCATTAGAAATCAACTTTTAGGAACTACAAATTCTAGCACTTCTAGTACTTCTTCAAGTTCTCAAAGTTCAGGATATGTTGATCAAGTTTCTTTATCAAATTATTCTGACACAGCTGTCTATGCAGCAAATAAAATTTTACCATCAATTGTTGGTATAGAAATTCAATATAATGTAACATCTATGTTCTCTATTTTTGGAGGAAATCAAACATCAACTGCTACTGCCACTGGTTCTGGTATCATCATCAGCGAGGATGGTTATATCTTAACCAATAACCATGTTGTTTCTTCAAGTGAAGCAGAAGCATATTATCAAGTTTCAGAAGCTACCAAAGTTACCGTTACATTATTTAATGATGATACAAAATATGAAGCAACTATTGTTGGTACTGATGAAGAAACAGATTTAGCTGTTATAAAAATTGATGCAACTGGATTAACACCAGCTGAATTTGCAGATTCTGATTCTATTAAAGTAGGAGAATTTGCTATGGCTGTTGGAAGTCCTCTAGGATTACAAAGTACTATCACTTGTGGTGTTGTTAGTGCCGTAAACAGAGAAGTAACAGATTCAGATGGTAAAACTTATACATTAATTCAAACAGACGCAGCTATCAATGCTGGTAACAGTGGTGGTGCATTGGTAAATAGTGAAGGAAAAGTTATTGGTGTTAATACTTTAAAATTAACTGGTACAGATGTTGAGGGAATGGGATTTGCTATTCCAAT
Organism: uncultured Clostridia bacterium; assembly: GCA_944386145.1. Taxonomy (GTDB): domain Bacteria; phylum Bacillota; class Clostridia; order TANB77; family CAG-508; genus CAG-269. The sequence goes on from CALWZZ010000038.1 coordinate 9,058, forward strand.
TAATTCTACAACAGATATTACTTCACAATTAATTCAATATAGTAAAGTAAGAAGACCATATATTGGAATTACTGGTATGGATTTAGATTCAGAAACTGCAAATGCAAATCATTTAGTTGAAGGAATATATGTTAAAGATGTTGAAACCTTCTCTGCTGCTGAAAAAGGCGGTATAAAGATTGGTGATGTTATTGTTAAAGCTGATGGAAAAGATATAAAAACAATGGATGAATTAAATGAAATTAAAAATTCTCATAGTATTGGCGATGAAATGACAATTACTGTCAATAGAGATGGAAAAGAAATGGATTTGACCATTACTTTAGGAGAACAACCTTAAAACCTTAATTAAAAGTAATTCATATTCATTTATACCTAAATATCTTAGAAAATAAATACCTTAAAAAAAGTTTGAAAATTGAAAAATTTTCAAACTTTTTCAATTTCTTATTACTTTTCACTTTCAGTTCACAAAATGGACAAATTTACAGATTATAATACAAACATAATCAGTATAGCACTACTGATTGAAATAAAAAAACATCCCCTTTTATTTTCAAAAAGAGAAACCTCAAAGGTTTCTCTCTTTTTTTGAGACAGTTCGGGCCAGGTCAGGTTTTGTAGCAAAAATGTCGAATATTGTCACTTTTAGATAAATTATCATAAGCGACAATATTCGACATTTTTGCTACAAAACCTGACCTGGCCCGAACTGTCTCAATTATACAATTATTAAATCCATCGCATCTGTTAAATTTTCGTTTCCATAAGCATAAATAATATAAATATTTCCGTCTTTAATAAAAAAGTCCTGCGTATTTTCTATTTTATACATTTCGTCATCTGCATCCCTAGCAAAAATAGAATATCCTAATGTTCTTAAATCTTCTACTTGTTGCTCTGCTAATGCAATTTCTTCATCTATTTTATCTTGTACATCTTTAATATCTAATTGCTTTTGCTCTATTGCTTCCTCTAATGAAATTTCTTTGTTGTTTCTTAAGTCATAATTAAATGTTTGTATAATATCCCTTTGTGCATTTGAACCTTCTTTCAAATTTGCTCTAATAATTAATGATAAAATATCATTTTCTATTGTTGCTTCATATTGTACCGTATAGATAATATTTTGATTTTCTGATTCTAATGTACTTTCTGCTTTTCTTTCATAAGTTTCTTTTATTTCTTGGTTATAACCTGCTATTGTTTCATTATTAATATTGATATATGGAATATTTAAATTTAAGTCATAACTATTCTCTTTTGTCTCATCTTTTGCGTAATATGTATAAACAATTTCTTGCCCATCATCTATTTTTTTGATATTTGCAGCTGTATTATATTCTTCTAATTGATTTTGAAAAATACTATCAAAATTAGAAACTAATAATTGATAGTCTATATCTTCTTGACTGATATTGGAACCACCTACTGTGATTAATCTATCAAGTTCTTCGCTTCCATAATATGCTGACAATCCTATGACAATGATTGCAACTATACAGGCTATGATGGAAACTGTATATATGACAATTGCTTTGATATTCAATTTTTCTTTCTTCGGCAATGTTACATTCATATTTCTTATATTCCTTCCTTAAGGCTCTTGTGTTATAACAAATTTTATTCTTTTTTATGTGCTCTTCTAAAATTATATCATTATTATAGGAATATTTCAATAATTTTTCAAACTCTTCATAAACATGAAATTCAATAAAATAATATTCCTATTTATTTACTCTTTATTACTACTAACTCATTTGTTGAATTTGCAATATTATGTAAAATGTGGTATAATATTTATAGTAACTATTAGTAGGCCAGCTGGGAGGCATATCCCAGCAGAAAGGAAAAATTATGAATATAAAAGAAAAAAATAGCTTCAAAAAATTTTTTGAGGCTGAAAAGGTGGAAAGAAAAAATATAATCCGGAAACAATTAGCTGAATTTGCGTCAGCCTGTAACTGGATTGAAGCAAATGCTCAAGAAGGATACACTTTTAATAGTGTATACCTTTCTAGAAAGGATGTATCCAATATAATGGATACAGATATTCTAGAGAGTCACCCAAAAAAAATTTTACTTCCTGAAGTGAAAAGGGAGGTAAAAAAATGGGGATACAATATAGCCCTAGAAGAAATTAATGAGGACTATATTGTCTTCGAAGTTGCAATTAGATGCACATGGTTGCGTCTACTAAAATTCTTTCTACTGGATAGAGGACTCCTATAAGGGGTTCTCTGCTTTTTAATTTGTACTTTATTTTTAAATTACTATAAACTTTTCTTTTGAAAATTAAATGTTAAATTTCATTTTTACTTTGAGTTGCGTAACTTAATTTTCTAATATATAAAAATCCACAAAAATATTGACTATTTGCGTATTTTGCGGTATGATATATGTTGTATATTTATATAGAAATGAGGAATTTAAAGTATGTTATGTTCAGAATGTAATAAAAACCCAGCTATCCTTTTTTATAAAAAAATTGAAAATGGTAAAGAATCTTTAGAAGGGTATTGCTATAACTGTGCAAAAGCAAAAGGCATTAACCCTAATGAAGTGTTATATAGACAAAACGAAATCTTATCAAAAGATAATGTTAATTTAAATGATATGACTAAACAATTTGAAACCATTTTTAAAGATTTAGCTGAAAATATTAATTTAGAAGATATTGAAAATATTGATGGAGCCATCACTTTTGAAAATGCTGGCGATGAAAATGGAGATGGCACTGGAAAAGTATCTGGTGCAGCCATTCCACTAAGTTCATTGTTTTCTAATATGTTTGGAGGAAATTCAAATAATAATGGTAACAATGATCAGGAATTAAACAATGGCAGAAAAAAAGTGAAAGTTGAAAAAAGAAAAAACACTAAACAAAATAAGAAAAAGAAATTTTTAGATACCTATGGAACCAATTTAACTGCAAAAGCCAAAAATAATGAATTAGACATTGTTGTTGGAAGAGATGCCGAAATTAAAAGAATTATTCAAATTTTAAATAGACGTTCTAAAAATAATCCTTGCTTAATAGGCGAACCTGGTGTTGGTAAAACAGCTATTGCTCAAGGATTAGCTATCAGAATTGCTAACCAAAATGTACCTGCTAAATTATTAAATAAAGAAGTTTATTTGTTAGATATGACTGCTGTAATTGCTGGTACACAATTTAGAGGTCAATTCGAGTCTAGAATGAAAGGCATTATTGATGAATGTAAAGAATATGGAAATATCATTTTAGTAATTGATGAAATCCATAATATTATTGGCGCTGGAGATGGCGAACATTCTATGAATGCAGCTAACATCTTAAAGCCTGCACTTTCTAATGGAGAAATACAATTAATTGGTACGACCACTTTAAAAGAATATAGAAAATATATCGAAAAAGATTCTGCTTTAGAAAGAAGATTTCAACAAGTTTTAGTTGAAGAACCAAATATTGATGATTCTATCGGCAT
>CALWZZ010000039.1 GCA_944386145.1 uncultured Clostridia bacterium
ACTTCTATTTATCATGCTCTAAAATATTCATAAAAATTTTTATCAAAAAACTATTGACAATTAATAGTTAGTCTCCTAATATTTATTTAATCTTTTTGCCTAATTCATATGCTTCTTTATAAAAATGTTCTGGAATCATACCTACTGTTCCACAACCTTTTCCAACAATCATTCCTTCATCTTTATAATGCATATAGTTTACTAACTTTTTATAATGTACGATTAAAGGCTCAACTGTTGAATCATCAGTATTCCAACAAGTCATTATATATGCAGTTCTTAATCTTTTACTGCTTATTCTTCCAGTTCTTGAATAAAATCTATCTATTGTAGCTTTAAGTGGTGCTGTCATTGCAAAATAGTAAACTGGTGTTGCTAAAACTAACATATCTGCATCTTCTATGCTATCCAATATTTTAACCATGTCATCTTTAAATACACAATCTCCATCCATTCCACAATGGTTACAACCTATACAAGGATGAATATTTAGATGAGCTGTATCAAATCTCACAATTTCGTTTCCGTTTTCCTTGGCTCCTCTTATAAATTCATCTACTAATGTATTTGATGTTCCGTGTAAATTATAACTTCCTGTCAATATGACTATTTTCATAATTTTTTACCTCCAATTAATTTAATAATTTTATAATTCCTTTATAAGTAATGTCATAGATAGATAAATACTTAAATGGTACATCTGCTGAATCCATTGCTTGCATTTGCTTTTCTGTTACTTCTGCATAAGGATAAATTCCATACATTAGTGGAAAAAATAAGAATACAAATTCTTCTTTTTCTTCATCACTCATGTTTCCAAAGAATTTATCAACACATTTTCTTACCATCTTTATTGCATTTCCATAAGCTCTTTTAAATTCTATTAACTCTTCCATTCTGCTGTTTTCTTCCATATCATACATATTCATAGAAAGTAATTTTAATAGATTATTTCTCTTTGCAACTGTATTTGCCAACTTGTCTGCAAACACTTCTTTTGTCATTTCAGAATTTTTCTCATACATTTCATTTAAGTCATCTATCCATCTTTCATATTCTCTTTTTAAAAGTGCTAAGAATATTTCCTCTTTTGTTTGAAAATAATTATATATGGACGTACGAGAAAATGTTGTTTCTTCTCCTATACTTTTTATTGTTATATCTTTGAAACTATTATTTTCATAAAGTTTTTCACAAGCATTTATGATTTCTTCTTTTCTAATGTCCACTATCTCCCTAGTCATTTTATTTGCTCCTTTTCTATTTCATTTCTTTTTCCTACACCCAACCTCTTAGAACTATTTGGGGTAAATTGATACTATATAACTCTATTTTTCTGACACTGTGTCAATTTGATTATTGTATATCATAATTCTGACACCGTGTCAATAGTTTTTTATAAAAAAAGATTAGTTATATTTCAAATTAATCTAATTTTAAAAAGTAGCAATAAAATATTTATTACATCCCAATGTTCTACAATTTTTCTATTTTCTACTCTAAATAAATCATAATATGATATAATTATTTTAAACTTTAGTAATATACCGTCTATATTTGTATAATTTTGTTGAAATCTAAAAAAATTCAAACCATAATCTTTTTATAAATAATATAAAGATTATGGTTTACTCTTTTCTATATTTATTACTTTAGTTATTGTTCTTTATGATTCTTTGTTGAACGAATTGAGCCAAAATTGTGCTAAAAGTATTTAACCGTCTAGTAAAACTTTTGTCGATGAAAAAAATTTATAATATCAAATTAAATCTTTTCAATTGCAATACTTCCACTTCTTACAACTTCAATTTCATTTTTAAAGTAATTCTCAAATAATTGAATCAATTGTTCATTTTCTTTATCATTGTTTATTGCTTGAATAACAGCCGTCTTTCCGTTATAATCTATTACATCAAATTTAAAAGTTTGTGCTAAGCGAAAAATTTCATTCTTTTCTGTTTCGCTATCCAAATTTACCTTAATAAACATTAATTCTTTTTTATGTATTGGCATATTGGTAAAGTCTAAAACTTTAATCACTTCCACACTTCTATTTAATTGTTTTAATATTTGTTCATAAGTAAGATTATCACAGGTAAGTCCCATCGTTATTCTAGATACGGTTTTGTCTTCTGTTTCTCCTACTGAAATAGAATCTAAATTATAATTTTTTCCTGAAAAAAGTCCTGTTATTTTTGCTAGTACACCAATTTGATTTTCAACATACATAGAAACCCATCTTTTTTCCACAATATCACTTCCTCTTTTTTTAATTTAACATTGCATAATCATATCATTTAATGCATTTCCAATTGGAACCATTGGAGATACATTAATTTTACTGTCGATTATAAATTCTAATACTGTTGGTGCGTTTTTATGTTCATCTGCAAATTTGAACGCTTCTGGTATTTCTTCTTCTTTGGTAATTCGTTTTCCGTAGGCAAAATAACTCTCTGCTAGTTTAACGAAATCTGGTGTATATGGTATATTGGCATTTTCTTCTTTTATGCTTCTTCTATATTTTAGGTGTGTACTTGAATACCTTTTTTTAAATAACATTTCTTGCCATTGTCTAACATTTCCAAGATATTCGTTATTAAATATGATAAGCGTTATTGGTAGTTCTAATGAAACCGCTGTTGCCAATTCTTGAATATTCATTTGTACACCACCATCGCCTGAAATTGCAAAAACTCTTGATTTTGGATTTCCGATTTGTGCTCCGATTGCTGCTGGAAATCCATATCCCATTGTACCTAATCCTCCAGAAGTTAATAATTGCTTATTTCCTTGTAATTCAATAAATTGTGTTGTCCATAATTGATTTTGACCAACATCTGTTGTGACAATTGGTTTTTTATAATTTTCATTTATATATTGTATAATTTTATCTGGTGTTAATCCTGAATAATGTGCTAATGTTATTGGATATTCTTTCTTCCATTCCATAACTGTCTTAACCCATGGTTCAATATCTAATTTTTTTGCATATTCCGTTATTTTTTCAATTGCAATTTTAGCATCTGCAACAATTGGTATATCTACCTTTATATTTTTAGAAATAGATGCTGGATCTATGTCAACATGAATAATCTTTGCTTTTGGTGCAAATTCTTCAATTTTTCCTGTTATGCGGTCATTAAATCTGGTTCCAATAGAAAATAAAAGGTCACTTTCACTTATCGCATGATTGGCAGCATAACTACCATGAATTCCTAAGTTTCCAAGATATAATTTATGGTTAGATGGAATTGCTCCTTTTCCCATCATTGTTGTAACAACAGGTACACCTGTCAATTCTATTAACTTTTGAACTTCTTCATTTGCATTTGCAATATTTACTCCTCCACCTAAAAGAAAAATTGGTCTTTTGGCTTTATTTAGTTCCGCTATTGCCTTTTTTACTTGTCCAATGTGAACATCTCTATTGGGTTTATATCCTCTAATGGATACTTCATTTGGATATATGTCATTTCCTATTGCTATTTGAATATCTTTTGGAAAATCAATTAATACAGGGCCTGGTCTTCCTGTTCTTGCTATGTAAAATGCTTCTTTTATAATTCTTCCTAAATCTTCTCTTCTTCTAACGGTTACAGCATATTTACAAATATTTCGCGTAATACCAACAATGTCTACTTCTTGAAAAGCATCATTTCCCATAATTCCTAATGGTACTTGACCTGTAATACAAACAAGTGGCACACTATCTGCATTTGCAGTTGCAATACCTGTTACCAAATTGGTAGCTCCTGGTCCGCTTGTTGCAATACAAACACCTACTTTTCCGGTTGATCTTGCATAACCATCAGCAGCATGCACTAAGGCTTGTTCATGTCTTGGTAATATTACTTCTATTGATTTTTCATCATATAAAGCCTCGAAAATGTCTATGGCTTGACCACCTGGATATCCAAATACAATATCCACACCTTCTTTTTTTAATGCTTTTACAAGTAGTTCTGCCCCATTTATCTTCATAGTTGTTACCTCCCCTTATTTTTCAAATATTTTAATTTCACAATTATGTAACATTAGACTTTCTATAATTCCTTCTTCATTTGTTCCATTAAAATATCCATTGATTGCTCTTGTCACACCTCCATGTGTAACAATCAAGATATTCTTATCTTCATATTCTTGTTTTAATTCATCAAATAATCCCCATACTCTGTTACATAAATCTTGAATGCTTTCTACACCTTTATATTGTTTATTTAAGTTGTAATTATCTAATATTTCTGAATTCCATATTTCATCTTGAATTTCTTTTCCTACTTTTCCTTCAAACTCTCCAAAGCCTCTTTCTTCAATTGCTTTATCAAATATAATGGGTACTTTTTTCGCTTCATTTATAATTTCTGCTGTTTTTCTTGCCCTCTTTAAAGGAGATGATACAATAACATCAATTGGATATTTTTCTAATATTTTTCTTGCTTCTTTTGCTTGTTCAATGCCCTCTTCATTTAATTCAATATCTGTTTTTCCTTGAATTTTTCCTTTTTTATTCCAATTGGTTTGTCCATGTCTAATAATATAAAATTTCATATCTTTCACTCCAATTTTCTTTTTTGCATATCATATCATAGTTATCCCAGTGCCACATCCAATATCATCATAATGACAAAACCAATTGCTACACCAATTGTTCCCATATTAGAATGTTCTCCATCTTGTGCTTCTGGGATTAATTCTTCTACCACAACATATATCATGGCACCTGCCGCAAAAGCCAACAAATATGGTAATATAGGAACAACGGCATTTGTTAATGCAATTGTGATGATCGCCGCAATTGGTTCTACAATTCCCGATAGTGTTCCATAGATAAATGCTTTTGACTTAGACATTCCTTGGCTTTTCAATGGCATAGAAATAATGGCACCTTCTGGAAAGTTTTGAATTGCTAAACCTATTGCTAGGCTAATCGTTCCTGCTAAGCTAATTCCTGCGTTTCCTATCATAGCACCTGCTATTGTTACCCCCATTGCCATACCTTCTGGAATATTGTGAAGTGTCACAGCCAAAACGAGCATAGTGGATTCTTTTATTTTTGCTTTGATACCTTCTGGTTTATCTGTATGTAAATGTAAATGCGGTATGATACTATCTAAAATTAATAAAAAACCAATTCCTAATAAAAATCCAATAGCTGCTGGTAGCCACGAAATTTCATGTTGTTCTGTTGCCATCTCCATTGATGGCATTAGTAAAGACCATATAGATGCGGCCATCATAACTCCTGCCGCAAATCCAATTAATAATTTTTCCACTGTTGTATGAATTGATTTTTTCATAAAAAATACCATTGCTGACCCTAAAAGTGTACCTAAAAATGGTATAATTAATATCGCCATCGTATTTTCATTCATGATTTTTTACCTCTTTTTTACTTTTATTGTTTAGATCTATATGTCAAAATATTATTAGTAGCTTCTGGTCTAACTGGCGTCATCAATATTTTTCCAGTTCCTCTATAGACATTGACAAATCCTTCTCCTGCAACAGCTGAACCTAATAAACTTCTTGTAGATTTTTCTACTGTAAAGTCTAAAGCGTCTGACCATGCAATTGCCATATTTCCATCAATTTTTATTTGGTCATTTTGTAATTCTATTTCAATTAATTCTTCTCTTGGAACTGGACTTTCCAAAACTGCAATTCCTTGTCCTGATAGTTTTAAATTAAATAATCCTTCTCCTCCTAATACAGCTGAAGATAAGTTACTTCTCATGACCACATTTGTATTTAAACTTGCTTCACAAGCTAGGAATAGTCCATCTTCTAATACGATGCTTCCATTCCAGCTTCCCACATCTTCTAATAAAATATAGTTGTATGTAGGTTCTAATGCTAATAGCCCTGTACCATGATATTTTGGTTTTACAGTTGATTCACTTGTTACACTTCCCTTGATAGCTTTTCCTAAGAAATCTCCAACACCTTTTACATTTGTTTTTGATTCAATATTCCCAGCCATCCATTGCATTGCTCCGGCACTTGTTACATATTCGTCCCCTTGCAATTGAATAACAACTTGTCTTCTTCTGACATTCATTTTTGCTGCAAAATATTCAGACATTGCGGTTAATTTATTAACACTAACATCTCTTTGAAATTCAACAACTGAAATATTTCCCTTTCTTTCAATAATTTTTACGTCATCATTATCAAATAAATTTTTAACTGAAATCATATTTCATTACCTCCTTTTATTTTTCAAATTCATTATATACAAAACTTTTCTATTTTTACAATATATTTATATAAATTTGTTTTATTTTTATTTTCTTGTGGTATAATGATATCGTTAAATTAATTTTTTGTTGAAAAAAATATTTTTACCAAAGAAAGGGAGATGATTGTATTTATGGCAAACACAAAAGAGGAGGTAAACGTATCTAAACTTTATGGACAAGAATGTTTACTATCCAAAGACGATTTTATGAAAAAATACAAAATTAAAGAAAATGGTCTTAGTTCAGAAGAAGCTGCATATAAGCTAAAACAATTAGGACCAAATATTATTAGGCAGGCAAAACCAAAAAGATGGTATCATTACTTTTTTGAAAGTCTTTTTACACCTTTTAACTTAATTTTATTAGGAATTACATTACTTCTATGCTATACAGATGTTATTTTACCAGAAACACCTAGCTATGCCAACATTATTGTTATTGCTATCTTAGTCACTGCAAGTACTTTATTAGACTTTTTCGAAGAATATCGTTCTAATAAGGCTGCCAACGAGCTAAAAGAATTGGTTGCTACGACTTGTCATGTTATAAGAGATGGTAAAGAAATACAAATTCCAATTAAGGAAGTGACTCTTGGAGACATTGTTAGTCTTTCTGCTGGTAGCATGATTCCTGCAGATTTAAGAATTATTGAAGCAACTGATTTATATGTTGGTCAATCTTCTTTAACAGGAGAGTCTGAAGCTGTTAAAAAAGTAGTAGAATCCCAAGTACAACCTGAAGATTTAGATAGTATTGCAGATTTAGATACCATCTGTTTTATGGGAACCAATGTTATTTCTGGTAGTGCTAAAGGTGTCGTTATCAAAACTGCAGACTCTACGTATTTTGGAAAAATTGCACATACTATAACTTCTGGAAAACCTAAAACGGCTTTTCAAAAGGGAATTGAAAGTATTAGTAAATTACTAATTCGTTTTATGCTAATCATCATTCCTGTTGTCTTTATCCTTAATTTTTCAAAACATAGTATTGTCACAGCTTTTACTTTTGCAGTTGCTATTTCAATTGCTATTACACCTTTACTACTTCCTGTTATCTTATCATCTTGTTTATCAAAAGGTGCCGTAAAGATGTCTAAGAAAAAGACTATTGTAAAAAAACTGGACGCTATCCAAAATTTTGGTGCTATGAATATTTTATGTACAGATAAAACAGGAACATTAACAGAGGATAAAATCGTTCTTGAAAAATATTTGGACATAAAAGGTGATGAAGACCTTGGTGTTCTAAAATATGCCTATTTGAATGCCAGCCTGCAAACTGGTTTAAGAAGTAATATTGATGAAGCTGTTATCAAGCGTGGCAAGGAATATAATATGCCTGAATTAACAAGTAAATATGTAAAATTAGATGAAATTCCTTTTGACTTTGCTCGTAGACGTTTGTCTATCGCTGTAAAAAATGAAGAAGGCAAAGATGAACTAATCACAAAAGGTGCTGTAGAAGAAATCTTAAATATTTCTACTTCTGTAGAATATAAAGGTGTGGTTTCTCCTTTAACTAAAGACATCAAAGAAAATATCCAAAGAATCAGTAAAAACTTAAATAAAGAAGGTCTAAGAGTTATTGCTGTTTGTAAAAAATATAGTAATGAGCCTGGTTATGATTTTGAAGTAAAAGATGAAAAAAATATGATTTTAATTGGATTTATTGGTTTCTTAGACCCACCTAAAGAAAGTGCCAAAGAAGCTGTTGAAAGAATGAACAAAGCTGGAATTCGTGTTATTGTTTTAACAGGTGATAACGCAGAAGTTACCAAATGTATTTGCGATAAGGTAAACATCAAATCTAAAAATATTATACTTGGAAGTGAACTAGATAAATTATCAGATGTGGCTGTTCATAGATTAATTAAGAAAAATAATATTTTTGCAAAATTATCCCCTATCCAAAAAGCTAGAATTGTTCGATTGTTAAAAGAACAAGGAAATGTTGTAGGCTATATGGGTGATGGAATTAATGATAGCCCTTCTCTAACCAATTCAGATGTTGGTATTTCAGTAGATACTGCTGTGGATATTGCCAAAGAATCTGCTGACATTATCTTACTAGAAAAAGACTTAAACGTTTTATTAGATGGTGTAACAGAAGGAAGAAAAACCTTTGCTAACTTGATGAAATATATAAAAATGGCAACTAGCTTTAACTTTGGAGAAGTATTATCTGTTATTGTAGCAAGTATTGCTTTACCATTTTTACCAGAAACCCCTATCCAATTATTAGTTGAAGGATTGCTATATGACTTCGGTCAAATGACACTTCCATTTGATGATGTAGATAAAGAAATTGTACGAAAACCTAAAAAATTAGATATCAAGAGTTTAAAACATTTCATGCTATTTATGGGACCAGTTAGTTCTATCTTTGACTTAATCGTATTTGCATCCTTATGGTTCATCTTTGGCGTTAGAGAAGCTGCTCTATTCCAAACTATATGGTTTTCATATAGCATTGTTTCAAACTTAATTGGAATGCACATCATTAGGACCGCAAAAATACCATTTATACAAAGCAATGCCAATAAAATGGTATATTTCTCTTCTATCTTACTAATTTTAGTAGGAATTATTGTACCATTTACACCTTTAGGAAGCTTCATTGGATTAGTTCCAATGGCACTAGAAGATATTGTGTTAATCTTTGTGGTAACCTTCTTATATTGTATTTTAGCTATGTTTGCTAAGAAAATTTACATCAAGAAATATAAAGAATGGATCTAATGGAGACGTGCCAAAAAAGGGACCGAGCGATGATTTTGGGGACGGAGCAAAAAATCATCATTTATTCTATAAAAAGTTTTATAAAAATCTTTATAGAAATGATGATTTTTTGCTCCGTCCCCAAAATCATCGCTCGGTCCCTTTTGACCAATTTTTGTCCATTTTGGCACGTCCCCAACATTATTCTCTATATCTATATTCTTCTATCACATTTCCATCAACATCTTTTATAACAATATCTTTTTCCTCTATCATAGCATAACTATGTGGTGTATTCTCTTTTGGCAATGAAATGGAACCTGGATTTACAAATAATTGGTTATCATATTTTTTAATAAAACAGGTATGGAAATGTCCATAAAACATAATATCAAAATCCTCATTTGGTAAATTGTCTATATTGTATTTATGTCCATGTGTGAAAAACATATTTTTTCCATTGATTCTTTCTAATATATTTTCTTTTATTTCAAATTCAGAAACCATTTGGTCTACTTCTGCGTCACAGTTTCCTCTTACAACTTCTAGCTTATCTTTTACACTATTTAATAGCTTTGTTACCTTCATAGGGTCATATCCATCTGTTAATGGATTTCTAGGTCCATGATAGTACAAATCTCCTAATACCACTATTTTTTCTGGTTTTTCTTTTTTTATAATTTCTTTCAATTTGTCAGCATATACCCCTGAACCATGAATATCTGATACAACTAATACTCTCATAAAAATCCTTCCTTTCTTCCTTTGCTAAATTTTATCTGTGATAGTTCTCATATATTCTAAGATATATTACTATGATTTGCAACCCTTATATGAAAAAAATAAGATCTTTTTGCTTTTACTTTCTTTAACTTTTTTTCATGCTTCGTAAGTCTTTCTTTTGATTATCTGTTATTCTATAAGATTCTATTGCTTTTTGTAAAGCCTTATTAAAGGTAAATTTATCAATCTTCGCTTTTTTTAGATATTGGATGGTTTTATCATAAAATTTGATAAGGCAAATTGAAATTGCCCATGCAACTGCCATTTGCACATAATATTGGTCACTTTGCATATTATCAAATATTGCAAAATCTTTTTCTAAATAGTCTTCCGTTATATAATAATCTAAAAGCATTACTACACCAAATCGAATTTCAAATTCTTTATTTGATGTTACATATTTTTGCAAAAATTCCCACATTTCTTCTGGGTACCTTTTGGTTATTTTTAATCCACCACAAAACACATCACAAACTGCCCAATTATCAATTTTAGGTACGAATTCTCGTATATCTTTTAAAATTTCTTGTATATCTTTATTTTTCTCGAGTCCAATTAGCATTCCTTGCAACATGATTTCTTCATAATATTCATCATCAATCTTTGTTAATAACTCTTTAATTTCATATTCTTTTGCTAATTTTTTGGCATAATTTCTAAGAACAGGAACTCTGACACCTAGTATATTTTCTGTTCCTGGACATAAGTTTTTATGAAATTCTTTATATTTTGAATCTGCTAAATTTTTTAATTCTTCTTTGATAGTTTGTTTCATTTTTCTCTCCTATCATTTTTTTATTTTTATATATTTGTGGTCATATAGTTCATGCAGTATACTGATTAATTATTTCGTACAAAAACTAGTATGTCATATTTTAGAAAAATTTTCAACAAAATTCATCATATTTCAAGAAATTTCATTTATGTATTGCATATTTTCTTTTTTATTTGTATACTAAATTTAGATACTTATGAAAGGGGTTTTTATATGGAAGGAAATGAATTTCAAAACACAACTACTGAGAACAAATTATTTGGAAAAACATTTTTCTGGATGTTTCTTGGTTTATTAGGTTCAGCACTAATTGCTTGGTATACCTATTCTTCTGGGTTATTTTTAAATATTGTACTTAATGATTATTTTACAGGATTATTAATTATGGAATTAGTAGCCGTTTTATTATTTAGTCTTCTATTTAGAAAATTGCCACCAGTTGTCGTCGGTATACTGTATTTTGTTTATGCAGCATTAAATGGTGTTACACTAGCTGTCATCTTTGCTGTTTTTGAATTAAATTCAATTATTACCTTATTTATTGCTTCTGCTTTGATTTTTGGTGTTTTAAGCTTGATTGGTTATAAGACAAATAAGGATTTGAGCAGTTGGGGAACTTATTTGAATGTATTTTTAATTATTGGTTTAATTCTTAGCTTAGTGAACTTATTTATTTTTAAAAGTTCTCTATTTGATGTAATCCTAGATTGGGTAATTTTAGCTGTATTTTTTGGTGTTACCATTTATGATATTAATAAGATTAAAGCTTTACAATTAGAACCTGATATTGACCAAGAAAAAATATATATTTACTGTGCTATGCAGTTATATCTTGATTTTATCAATATCTTTTTAAGAATTCTTTCTATTTTTGGAAAGAGAAGAGATTAAAAAAGCCCTATATTTAGGGCTTTTTTCTTATGTTTTTCAATGCACATTATCTTACCTTTCTTCATAATTACTGCTCGTCTTCATTTCGTCAGTCCAATCTGGGCCTAGTTCTATTTTACAAGTTACACCCTCAAACATCTTAGCTACACTACTCGTAACAAATTCATATGATATTTTTGACATATTAAAATTACGAATATCTAATGAAGTTAACTGACTACATCTATAAAACATATAGGCCATATTTGTAACATTACTTGTATCCAAACCTCTTACATCTATTGAAGTTAATTTATTACATCCATAAAACATATTCCTCATAGTTGTAACATTACTTGTATCCCAACCAGCTAGATTAATATATTTAAGCTTATTTTCATTATTCATATCAAATACAGCATTCATATTTGTAACACTTGATGTGTCCCAACTGCTTAAATCTAATTCTTCTATATTTAAACAGCCTAAAAACAAACTGTCCATACTTTCTACATTGCTTGTATCTAAATTTTCTATATTTCTTATTTCTTTCAATAATGTAAAACCATCACAAAACCAATAACTACAACTTTTAGGCACAATTTTATCTCTTATTATTACAGTTTCTACATTAGATGTTTGATTCTCATACCAAATTGGATCCCAATAGTCATCCCCTCCCATAGGTTGTTTTTCTGAATTATCTTTATTATCATAATCTGTTATGAGTGTACCATACTCTGAATCAGCATAATCATTTGT
>CALWZZ010000040.1 GCA_944386145.1 uncultured Clostridia bacterium
AACCAGAGAGAATAAAAAATATACTTTTATTCTCTCTAGTTTGGGTGTTTTTTTATTTTAAGGCTGTGAATAGTAACGTAAGAAATTTATTCTGTTTCCAAATATTATCAAAAATTTTTTTACCCTAAAACTTTTTATATAAATTCTTCCCATACAATATTAGCTAAATCTAAACCTTTATTGGTAAGTTTTATATAATCTCCTTCTATGCTGATTAACTCTTCATTTACTAGCTTTTCCAATTCTTTCCTAAATAAAAATATTGGATTATCGATGAATTTCTCCTTAAATTTAGAGATTTGCACACCTTCTATTTTTCGCAAGCCTAAAAGCATATATTCTTTTTTCTTATCTTCTAAGTTTTGAACCTCTTCTATTTCATAGATTTTTTCTATTTGTTTTATTTTATGAACTTTCTCTTCATCTCTTCGACTATTCTCTATATTTTTTTCTGTATCCGTCCTTTGGGCATTCGTAAGTATTCTTTCAATTAGCTCACTATTTTCCACTTTCATATTATCTATGTATTCCTCAATTGTTTCACAATTGGCATATCGAATACCATTTATATATGAATGTGCAGCTACACCAATTCCAATATATTCTTTTTGTAACCAGCAATTCATATTATGCTTTGATTCTTTTCCTTCTTTTGCAAAGTTAGAAATCTCATAATGTTTATATCCATTTAATTCTAATGTATCTTTCACATACCAATACATATTTCTTTCTAAATCTTCATCCATTTCTTCTAACTGATGATTTTCTATTTTCTGTGCTATCACAGTTCCCTCTTCTACAATCAACGAATACACACTAATATGCGTTGGTGCTGGTTTTAAATTTATAATTTCATTTAAACTTTCTTTTACATCCTCTATTCTTTGATTTGGTAGCCCTATCATTAAATCTACATTTATATTGTCAAACCCTACTTGATTTGCCAAACGATACGTTTCTAAAAATTGTTCAAACGAATGAATTCTACCAATTTCTTTTAAAATGCTGTTATTCGTGCTTTGTAATCCAATGCTTAAACGATTGATTTTTGCCTTTTTATAATCTTCCAATTTTTTTTGATTAACCGTTCCTGGATTTACTTCAATTGTGATTTCCATATCTTCAAATTTTGTTTGATTTCGTATTAATTTCATCTCTAGCAATTCCATAATTTCTACAATATATTGGCTATCAATAAAAGAAGGCGTACCGCCACCTATATATATCGTAGTTATGTTGTAACTATCTAAAAAATCCTTATTTTGAAAATATGAATTAATCTCTTTTTTCATTGCTTCCACATAGCCTTTTACCATGTTTTGTTTATTAGAAAAAGATATAAAATCACAATAATCACATTTGTGCTGACAAAACGGTATATGTATATATATTCCTAATTCTTTATTTTCCATTTGCTATCTCCACAATTTTTTTCAATCTATAATTTACTCCTGATTTTCCAACTGGTTCTTTTAATAATTTCCCCAACTCTACTAGTGACATATCTGGATTTTCCACCC
Source organism: uncultured Clostridia bacterium (assembly GCA_944386145.1). Taxonomy (GTDB): domain Bacteria; phylum Bacillota; class Clostridia; order TANB77; family CAG-508; genus CAG-269. The sequence goes on from CALWZZ010000040.1 coordinate 1,521, forward strand.
TTAACATTGCTATTTCTTTTAAATTGTCGTCCAATTTACTAAATCTACCATCTTTTTGCAATTTTTTAATCGCTGCAATTTGCTCAATCGCCGCATTAATGGTTTTATTAAGATTTGCCGTTTCACAATTCACAATTCGATTCACTTTCCCTCTCATTTCTTTTTGTATTCGGATATCTTCAAATTGCATAACCGCTTTATTGGCACCAATTAATGCTAATAATTTTGAAATTTCCTCTCCTTCTTTAAGATAGACAGAAAACTTATTAATCGTAATTAGTGTTTTTACATGAATATCAAAATCCTCTAATTGCTTTTTCAAAAAACTTAGGTTTTCTTCATTTGATACTGCAATTTCTAAATGATAGGAATTTTCTGGATTATTAATAGACCCTGCCCCCATGAAAGTACCTCTAATAAAAGCTTTCATGTTTTCTTCCAATCGTGTATTTTTTTGTGTGTCTTTTTGCATATCTTTGCTACTACTTGCTTTTATATCTTCAAATTCTGGTTTTAAGAAAACTGCATTATCTCGAATTTCTAAAAATTCCAATTTACTAATATCTAATGCTTTTGTCACAATATTAAATGTTTTCCCACTAATGTCTATGTCATGATGAATATCTAAATTTGATAATAGTTTAGAAAATCGATTAATATTATAGTCACTTTCTGTTGAAAATCGAAGATTTTTTCCCTTTATAACAGTTGTATTTCCAGATATCACATAACCTATCAATTCAAATTTAACATTTTCTTTGTTGGCTAAGCTATTTGTTTTATTTAATTCTTGTTTAATATCTGATGAAAAAGACATTGTTTTTCCTCCTTGTTGGGGACAGATGATGATTTTGGGGACGGAGCAAAAAATCATCATTTGTGAAAATTAATTTATGATATAATTTTAAGAATTATAGAATGATGATTTTTTGCTCCGTCCCCAAAATCATCATCCGTCCCCATTAGTTCAATTTTGCTACAATCACTCTGTCATTATCAAATAAATCTCTTTTACAATACAAATTTGTATATTGTTTCTTATCTTCTATGATTTGCATGACTTCTTCTTTTTGGTCATATCCAATTTCTAGGCAGATATATCCACCATATTTTAAGTATGCATATCCTTCAGCAAGAATTTTTCTATAAAAATCCAAACCATCTTCTCCGCCATCTAATGCTAATCTTGGCTCTTTTCTTACTTCTCTATCTAATTTTTCAATTTCTTCTCTTCTGATATATGGCGGATTTGATACTATAATGTCATACTTTTCTTGTCCCAAATTTTCAAAAAGATTTGATTCTACAAATGTAATTTTGTCTTGTACTTGATTATTTTTTGCATTAGAAATGGCAATATCTAATGCCTTTCCACTAATATCTAATGCTGTTATTTCTACATTTTCCAGATATTTTGCTAAAGAGACTGCAATTGCTCCACTTCCTGTACATAAATCCAATATCTTTTGAGCTCTTATTTTTTTAGCTATCTTCATAACTTCTTCTACTAATACTTCTGTATCTTGCCTTGGTATTAACACATTTTCATCTACATAAAAGTTTAATTTCATAAATTCTTTTTGATGTGTAATATGTTCTATTGGCTCTCCTTGCTTTACCAATTCCACATATTTTAGATATTTTTGTTCTTGTTTTTTAGCTAATTCTTGGTTGTCATAGACAATTAGGTATTGCCTTGGCTTTTTTAGTACATATTGTAATAATAACCTTGCTTTTAGTTTTGGCGTTGATACCTTTTCTAATTTTAATAAAGTTACCCCTTTTATCAAAGCTTGCTTAATTGTCATATAACCACCTTCTTTCTCTTTTTCTCATTATATATGTAAAAAGAAGATAAGTCAAACTTATCTTCGATATACCTTTTCTGTCTATCATTGTTTTTATTAAATAACTACCCCTTTCAAACTACTTAAGAACAAATTGGAAAGCCTTAAAGTTTATATTAATTTTATATCTTCTCTTTGGCTTTCCGTAAATTTGTTCTGCGCCAATTTTACGTTAGTAAAATTGTGTGCAATATATTTTTATATATTAGAAAGTCAGCATAACTTTCCTAATATATAAAATAAAAAAAGCCCCGCCTTAGCCGTCAGCTTTTTAATTTTTAAGGACCTGCTCCTAAAAACAGGTGGGTGCCTACCTAAATACTTATGGGCTTCTCACTATATACTGTGAGCATGCACGCCATATTCGAGAGATTGGCCCCTCTTATAATTTGTTGGTTCTAAAAATTATGCTCTTACGTACTACGCAGGGATTTTTGCAATCCTTATTAGATTATCTATATATTAACATATCTAAATTCTTTTTACAAATAGCTTTTTCTTTTTAAAATTTAGCTTTTCTTTTATATGATTATTCTATCTCATTTTTTCATAAGTATACTCATTTTCTTTCGATTTTCTTTATTTGATTTCTTTAATAATTTATGCTAAAATATATTTATATTTATGAGGTTTTGAAGGCTAAATGCCTTCTTTTTTTGTTCTATAAAAAAACTTTCTATTCATTTTTTTGCATTGATCTATATTTACGTTTTTTTGTAATTACATTACATATAATAGTATGCAGAAAAATTGTAAAATACTACCTAGTAAAATAAACATATGGAAAATGGAATGCATCCATTTATGTTTTTTACCAACACCATACAAAATCGCACCTATTGAATAGGCAATTCCACCTAATAATAGTAAAGTAAATCCTACTACGCCAAGTAATTGTGGTAAAAGTGTTATCTTTACAACAATACACCATCCCATAACTAAATAGCATATCATAGAAAATTTTTTATATTTCTTAATATCAATTGAGTTTAAAACAATTCCCAATATTGCCATAGCCCATATGATGCCAAATATTGTCCAGCCTGTTGCAGTATCATATTCTCTTAAAGTACATAAAGCAAATGGTGTATATGAACCTGCTATTAACAAAAATATAGAACAATGGTCTAACACTTGAAATACTCTTTTAGAATATCTCTTTGGACTTAAACCATGATATATACTAGACATGGTATATAAAATAATCATGGTTGCACCATAAATAGAACCACTAACCACACCATATCCATTTCCATGTACAGCTGCAAATACAATACATAAAACTGTTGCAACAATTCCTAAAACTGCTCCAACGATATGAGAAGTCATGTTAAAAATTTCTTCTCCTTTTGTATATTTGGGTAATATTCTATCTTTTAATTTTACTCTATCCATCCTTTTTATAAGTTTACTTTTAAAGAAACTTGTTCTCCTCTCTTTTATTTTAAAAGATTATTCTATTTTCTTTTTGTTTGTGCTATTATATCATTTTTATTTATTGTATGTAAAGTGTTAGGATAATAAAATAATTTATGAATCCTTTCCACCCTTATGCACAGAGGGCTAAGTAATAACTTTTATTCTAGCCCCTTATATTTCTATATCGCGATAAGTAGTTACCATTTTTGCACCTTGCTTAATCAAGTCATTTGTTCCTACAGAATTCATTTCATTAATATTTCCTGGCACAACATAAACATCTCTTCCCTGTTCTAGTGCAAAATCAACCGTTAGCAAAGTTCCACTTTTCTTTTTCGCTTCCACAACAATAACGCCCCTACTCATACCACTTATAATTCTATTTCTAGCAGGAAAATTCATTTTTTCTGGCTTTACACCCAAAGGATATTCTGATAGAATAGCTCCATTTTCTTTTATGATTTTCTCATATAAATATTGATTTTCTTTCGGATATATGATATCCAACCCACTTCCAATAATGCCAATGGTTATGCCTTTTGCTTTTATTGCTCCAATATGTGCATGACTATCAATCCCTTTGGCTAATCCGCTTACAATATTTATTTTCTCTCTCGCAAGATGATAAGAAAAATATTCTGCAACATTTTTTCCATATGTGCTTGCTTCTCTACATCCTATAATACCAATTGATGGTTTGTTTACTATTTGAGGATTTCCTTTTATATACAGTGTTATGGGATAATCATATATATTCTTTAAAATGCTTGGATATTCCTCATCTTCTATGGTAATAATTTTTACCTTTTCTCTTTCCATATTTTCTATTTGTTTATCTATATGTTGTTTATTTTCTTCATTAACAATTTTATCTGCTAGTGTTTCATGAAATCCTTTTAGTTTTAAAATATCTGCTTTTTTTAGTTGATAAATCTTTTCTGGTGTTTGATACATTTTTAATAAAATTTGCTTTCTTCTGCTCCCTAATCCTTCTATTAGGGAAAGCCAAATCCAATATTTATTTTGTTCTAGTGATTTTATATTCATTCCTCCTTCTTTTTTACTATATGATTTTTATTCTCTACGCATAAGATTTGTCAACAAAAAAATTATATAGTACTTTTTTTAATACACTATTAATTCTTATTTCACTTTTGACCAAGCTAACTTAAAATTTCATATTTACAAAATAAAGGACACTTAAAAAGTGCCCCATATTTTTTATTTATTTTGATTAATTGTTGCTTTAATCACATTATTCATCAGCATAGCTACTGTCATTGGTCCCACCCCACCTGGAACTGGCGTGATATAGCTTGCTTTTTCTTTTACATCTTCAAAATCAACATCACCTGTAATTTTTTTATCTGGTCCTCGATTAATTCCTACATCAATAATAACTGCTCCATCTTTTACCATATCTGCTGTTACATAATTTGGTTTTCCAATAGCTGCCACTAAAATATCTGCATTTCTTGTTTTTTCCTTTAAATTTTTAGTTCTTGAATGACAAATGGTTACGGTTGCATGTTTATTCAAACAACATGCCATTAGTGGTTTTCCTACAATATTGCTTCTTCCAATAATTACTAAATTTTTTCCTTCTAAATCTATATTGTATTCTTCAAACATTTTCATAATTCCATATGGTGTGCAAGAAATAAAGGTGTCTTGATTTAGTAATAATTTTCCAACATTGACTGGGTTAAATCCATCTACATCTTTCTCATAAGAAATTTCTCTAAATGCCTCATCAATATCTAGATGTTTTGGTATTGGACTTTGCAATAATATTCCATTAACAGATTTGTCTGCATTTAATGTATGAATTAAATCAATTAATTCTTTTTGTGTGATGTCTGCATTTAATATATGTTCTTCATATTGTACACCAATTTCATCACATGCTTTACTTTTATTTCTAACATACACTTTAGAAGCTGGGTCATCTCCCACCATGATGACTGCAAATTTAGGTATGATTCCTTTTTTCTTTAAATTTTCACATTCTATTTTTAAATTTCCTCTTACTTTTTTTGCTAGTTCTTTTCCATCAATTAGTACTGCCATTTTTTCTATTTTATAGAGTTTCCTCTATATCTCCTTGTATCCTATATTTAGGTTTTTTCGGTTGCCTATAAACCTTTTCATAGATTTTTCTATATTTATCAAAATTTTACTTTTCATTTTCCAAACAGATTATATACTATCTTATTTATTTTTGCAATAAATTTTATACAAAAAAGCTACTCTGCTTTTATTTTACAGAATAGCCTTTGAAAAAAAGGGGATGTTTATGGTTTTAATATACTATCCTTTTATGATTGATTTTTGCAAGAAATGTGAATTGTTTGTGAATTGCTATCTCCTTTTCATTCTTGTACAATATTTCCATTTATATCTTTTATTGTATATCCTGTCAAATCTGGCATTTTTACATCGTCTTCTGTAAGTGTATTAAATGTATAAGAATAACTTGATATATTTGTATATGTGTTTCCTTCCGCGTCTATTGAAGTTCCATTTATTTGTCCAATAATTCTATAATCTTCTTTATTTACCCACATTCTATATTCTTCTTGTTCTATAAAATTGAATGAAATCATATAGGCTTCTTTTCCATTCCATTTGCTATTTTGTATATTGGCTATCACTGCCATTTGTAATAAATGCCAATTATCGTCACTTGTAGGCAATCCTGGATTAATTCCTGCACTTGAAATTGTTTCTCTATCTGGAACATATTCTATTTGTACAGCTGTTTTTTGCTCTGGACTATTTACAATTATCCAGCTTTCCTCATTTTGCTTATTTGTGTAGATTGTTCTTTCTACAAATTCACCATTTTCAATAGAAGTATATTTCAACATTTTTGTTCCTTCATAAATCCAAAGTTCTGTCATTCCATCTTCAATCGAATAGGTTTTTGCGTAATAATTTGTGCTTTTGATATCTTCATCATATTGTTTCGAAATTTGTTTTAAGATTAAAAACTTTCTAAATGTTACTATTAAAAATATCAATAATATCACTAAAATAACAATAATTATTTTTACCCATAAATCCATTTTTTTCTTTTTCATATAATCCCCTTCTTCCATTTATAATATCTTTTGTTTAAAGTTCTTTAATCTATTACATTTTTTTGCAGATTAGTCATCAGAATTCAATACATCTAATGCTTTATATTCAATGTTCTCCATATGTGGGAACATTTCTTTTACCCTTTTTAATGTTAACACTGTCATTTTGGGTTGTGGATTTTTAGGATTTGTAGATAATAGCTTTTGTGTATAGCAATTTGACGCTGTTTTAAATAATAAATAGCGATTTCTTACATACGTATAATAAATTTGATAACCATCATCTAAATCTTCCCACATCATTTCAAATGTATAGTTTTTGTCCATATTCTCCTCCTTCTGTCCAATTGGGGACGTTTCTTTTTGAGACATTTTTATGTAAAGTTCTGTTTATTAATAAAAATAATAGAAACTTTACTTTTATATTTATATTTATAAGAATGGCAAACTTTACATAAAAATGTCTCAAAAAGAAACGTCCCCAATTGGACAAATCAGACTCTTATTTTATCATTTCCTTAAATTCCGCTTCTGTGATAATCGTAACACCTAAATTTTGTGCTTTTGTAAGTTTACTTCCTGCCTCTTCTCCTGCTAAAACATAATCGGTTTTCTTTGATACGGTTCCTGATGTTTTTCCTCCAAGTCTTTCTATGATTTCAGAGGCTTCGTTTCTTGTAAATTCTTCTAAACTTCCAGTTAAGACAAATGTTTTTCCTTCAAATCGATTATCTTCACTTTCCTCTTCTAATGAATTCATATTCACACCTGCTGTTTTTAATTTATTAATCAAATCTATTGTTTGCTCTTCTTGGAAAAATTCTCTAATACTATTTGCAACAATTGGTCCAATATCATCTATCATGCTTAATTCTTCAAAACTTGCATTCATTAGATTATCCATCGTTTTATATTTCTTTGCTAACATTCTAGAAGCTTTTACACCAACATGACGAATTCCTAATGCTGTTATTAATTTTGATAAATCATTTTGTTTGCTTCTTTCTATGGCGTCTACCAAATTTTGTGCAAATTTCTTTCCATTTTTCTTTAATGACGCTATATCTTCAAATTTTAATGTATAGATGTCTGCTATATTTTTTATCAAATGATTGTCCAATAATTGTTGAATAATATTTTCTCCAAGTCCTGAAATATCCATTGCTTCTCTTGAAACAAAGTGTACCAAGTTTCTAAATAATTTTGCTGGACATTCAATACCTGTACATCTTACTGCCGCTTCTCCCTCTTCTCTTACTGTTGGAGCGCCACAGACTGGACATACTTTTGGCATTTCAAAGTCTTTTTCATTGCCTGTCCTTTTATTTTTTACCACTTCGACAATTTCTGGAATGACGTCTCCTGCTTTTTGAATTACAACTGTATCTCCAATTTTTAAGTCTTTTTCTTTGATAAAATCCTCATTATGAAGTGTGGTTTTAGATATAGTAGAACCAGCCACTTTAACAGGCTCTAATATTGCCATTGGTGTGATGACACCTGTTCTTCCTACTTGGCAGACAATATCTTTTAAAAGTGTCTCTTTTTTCTCTGGTGGATATTTATATGCCACTGCCCATCTTGGAACTTTTATTGTTGAGCCTAAGATTTCTCTAAAATGTAAGTCATCTACTTTGATAACGGCTCCATCAATTCCAAATGTTAAGTTTTCTCTATCTTCTCCAATTTTTTCAATTGCCTCTTCTGCTTCTTTAATTGTTTTGCAAGGAATTCTAACAGGATTTACATTAAAGCCTAATTTGCTTAAATATTCCAATTCTTCAAAATGAGAGTTGAAAGTTTTTCCTTCTATTTTCTGCACATTAAAAATATAGATATCTAGTGGTCTTTTTGCTGTTATTTTACTATCTAACTGTCTTAAAGAACCTGCTGCTGCATTTCTAGCATTTGCAAATAGTTCTTCCTCATTTTCTTCTCTTTCTTGGTTCATTTTTTCAAAGTCTTGTTTTGAAATAAAGACTTCTCCTCTAACCGTAATATCAATCTTATCAGTTAGTTCCATTGGTATGGTTTTCACTGTTTTTAGATTTTCTGTCACATCTTCTCCAATTAGTCCATTTCCTCTGGTAGCACCTCTTACAAACTTTCCTTGCTTGTATTCTAAAGCAGCAGACAAACCATCTATTTTTGTTTCCACAACATAGTTTACATCTTTTATTCCATTTTCTTCCGCTTGTTTTTGAATTCTTTCGTCAAACTCTTCCACTTCTTCAAAGCTAAAAACATCTTGCAAACTTTGAAGTGGCACTTCATGCGTTACTTTTTGGAAGCCTTCTTTAACATGTCCACCTACTTTTTGCGTTAGAGAATCCTTTGAAATAAATTCTGGATATTCTTTTTCTAAATTACGTAATTCTACCATTAACATATCATACTCAAAATCTGATATTTCTGGTTTGTCATCATCATAATATTTTTTTGCATAATATTCCGTCTTTTCTCTTAACTCTTCTATTCTTTTTTTTGCTTCTGTTTTATTCATTTCGCACCTCTTAATTTAAACTTATCATCTTACCAATTTTATCTATACCTGCATTTTTTATTTACTATTTATTACAAAATTGCCAAAATAGTCCGTCCCCTTTGGCGACTTTTGCAATATTATTTTCTTTCCTATTATATACAATTATGATAAAAAAATAAAGGAATTTTTATAAATTCCTTTATGAAAAATTTAGGTTCTTCAATTATATAATACATGTTGGGATTAAAAATTTACTGAACACAAAAAATCTCAACATTTTTTGTCGCTCCTAATTAATTTTTATTCATCAACTAATGATGATAAATATTTGCTATTAAATACGGATGTTGGAATACATACGATTGGGCGGATTGCAAAGCTACTGTTACTTACAGAAAAATCGCTAAAAATTCCTTCATTAGCATTTACTACAAACTGTCCACTACCACCACTAGTAGGTGAGGCAATCCACCATTTAGATTGTAGATTTTTATTATAAATCCCATAATTGTATGATGTTTCTAATTCTACTCTAGCTGGCATATGATATCCATGTGTTCCTAATGTTAATGTTGCTATTGGCGTTGCTCCATTTGCACTTGCTGTTGCATTAAATGATGCTACATATAATTCTAATGTTGGACTTCCTATTGCAAATACTACATCTTCATCGTCAACATAAGTTGACCAATTTGTTGTATCTGTTAACCATGCTGTTGTCAATATACTAGAATCTGTATTCGTTTCAGCAAAAAACGTTCCTGCTTCTAATAACATTGGATTCAACTTTTGTCCTATTATACTTACCATTGAACCATTTGTATAGGGACTATAATAATTGCTTGGTTTATAGATTCCAATACATTCATCTGTTATTAAATATGTATAGTTACTATCCTGGTAAAATAATCTCCATACATCTGTAGTCATTTCTCCTGCTTTTACAGTATAATTAGTTACTTTTTGTCCATATTTATCTACATTTATTGCTGTTCCTATAGTCAAATCATTCACATCAAAAGCGGGTTCATCTTCTCCACCTGAATTGCTAGTATATAATTCATCTATTGGCACTAAATATCCATTAGGTGTTTCTATACCTTCTTCTGTAACACTTACATAATATCTATTTTCCGTATCTGGATTGGCTGAATCTAATATGCTCTTTATATCTTCCCAATCATTTATGATTCCATCTCTTCCATTTTCTAATTCTCCTGCCATCCAATTCGTAATGTCTAATTGTGCTTGTTCTTTTACAGATGTTATTTCAGTTTCTTTACTTGCTTCACTTGCTCTTGTTAATATTCCATTTTCTCCAGTTAGGGTTGCAATCGTTACACCTGCTAAAATTAGCAACACGATAATTGTCCTAATATTCCGTTATGACTATTTTTTATTTAGCCAACATTTTGTAATTTATTATCTTCTTTTCCCATATTTAAAATATTGAATTTATAATATATAGTTATTTC
>CALWZZ010000041.1 GCA_944386145.1 uncultured Clostridia bacterium
TGGCAGTAATCTGATTTTGTATTAAATTCAGCATATTGAATATTATCATAGATAAATTTAACAGCTGTTTCTAATGCGTCAATATTTTTTTGCATATTTGGTATTTCGATATATGAAATTGCACCACCTGAAGATATTTTTTGGAATTCGCTTTCAAATCCAAGTTTTTCAAATGCGTCGATTTTTTCTCTTACATCTACATGATATGAGTTTGTATAATATCCTTTATCTGTTACATCTTTGATTGTTCCAAATTTTTCTTTATCAATTCTAGCAAATTTATAACATAAGCTTTCTGCTGGTGTTCCATATAATGCAAATCCAATGTTTGTTTCTTTTTTCCATCTATCAACTGTTTCTCTTAAATGTTTCATAACTCTAATTGCAAAGTCATGTCCTTCTGGTGTTGTATGTGATACACCTTTCATAACTTTTGTCATTTCATATACACCAATATATCCTAGAGAAATTGTTGAATATCCACCATATAATAATTTGTCTATCTTTTCGCCTTTCTTTAATCTTGCAATTGCTCCATATTGCCAGTGAATTGGGCTAATGTCTGAATGTGTTCCAAGTAATGCATAATGTCTACACATTAAAGCTTCTTTACATAGTTCTAGTCTTTCGTCTAATAATTTCCAGAATTTATCTTCATCGCCATCTGCAACAATTGCAACTTGTGGTAAGTTAATACTAACAACACCTTGATTAAATCTTCCTTCAAATTTATAATTTCCATTTTCATCTTTCCAAGGTGATAAGAAACTTCTACATCCCATTGGGCTGAATACATTTCCTTCATAATTTTCTCTCATTTTCTTAGCTGATATATAATCTGGATACATTCTCTTTGCTGAACATTTAACAGCTAATTTTGTTAGATAATCATATTCTCCACCTTTTAAGCAGTTACATTCATCTAATACATATACTAGTTTTGGGAATGCTGGTGTTACATATACACCTGCTTCATTTTTGATACCTTGATATCTTTGTCTTAATACTTCTTCAATAATCATGGCATTTTCTTTAATGTATGGATCCCCTTCTTCTAGGTGTAAGAATAATGTTACAAATGGAGATTGACCATTTGTTGTCATTAATGTATTGATTTGATATTGGATGGTTTGTACACCTGCTTTTAATTCAGCTTTTAATCTATCTTGTACCAAATCTTCTATAACATCATCTGATAATTTTCCTTTATATTTTTTCTCGATTTCTGCCTTAAATTTATCATAACTTTTTCTTAAATATTTTCCTAAGTGTTTTAAATCAACTGATTGACCACCATATTGGTTACTTGCAACTGCTGCAATAATTTGTGTTGTAACTGTACATGCTACTTGGAAACTCTTTGGACTTTCTATCATTTTTCCATTCATAACGGTTCCATTATCTAGCATATCTGATATATTAATTAAACAACAGTTAAAAATTGGTTGTACAAAGTAATCTGCATCGTGGAAATGTAAGACTCCGTCTGCGTCTGCTTTGGCAATTTTTTCTGGTAATAATAATCTTCTTGTTAAATCTCTTGATACTTCACCTGCAATATAATCTCTTTGTGTAGAAGCAAGTAATGTATTTTTGTTTGAATTTTCTTCTGCTAATTCTTTATTTTCATTTCTGATTAAACCTAAAATGGTTTCGTCTGTTGTATTTTGTTTTCTAACCAATGCTCTTGTATATCTATATACAATATATTTTTTAGCTAATTCATATTTTTCAATTTCCATTAATTTTTCTTCAATGATATCTTGAATGTCCTCAACTAACATTCTTTTTTTATTCAAATCCTCTATATATTGGATAATTCCTTTAATATCCTCTTTATTAGCTCTCTCTTTTGGTTTTACCTCTTGATTTGCCTTTTCAATAGCTGTTTGAATTTTAGCTCTGTCATAATCAACTGCTCTTCCATCCCTTTTAATAACTTTCATTTTACATTTCCTCCTTCGATTAGTATGGCTACATTATATCTCTATAAATTTTATTTTCCGTTGCAAAAGCAACACATTATGAAAAAAAATTTTTTTCAATTCTTAATCACTTTGTACTCTAAGTTTTTTTCTTTTATTACAAATATGTTACAAAAATATTACAAAAATATTTTTGTTCTTTTGTTGCTTTTGCAACTTTCTTATTGTATAATACTTATGTAATTTTTAAGGAGGAAAAAACCATGAACACCAACGTAGACATAGAAAATTTTATTCTTGATTTTTCTAATTCTTGTCAAAAAAAACAGAAAAAAAATTTTAGCAAAAACGAAGTTGTTACAACATATATAAAAAATCGAAATCAATTATGTATATTACTAGATGGGCATGCTGATTTAGTACGTTATGACTTAAATGGTAACAGAACGATTGTAGAACATTTCTCAAAAAATGCACTTTTTGGAGAAGTTTTTTATACGATCACAACAAATAATGAATTATTAGTAGAAGCAAAATCAAACTGTACTGTTCTATTTTATATTTATGATGATATTTTTCATAAATGTAGAAACAATTGTAAATTTCATCAGAACTTATCTGAAAATTTGCCACAATTGATTTTAAATAAAGTAACAGACTTAAATATGCGAATTGAACTTTTAACACAAAGGTCAACAAGAGATAAATTATTAAGATATTTTTCTCTACTATCCACCAGAAATTTAAGCAAAACTTTTGAGCTTCCTTTTTCTCTTACAGATTTGGCCGACTATTTAAGTGTTGATAGAAGTGCTATGATGAGAGAATTAAAACTTCTTAAAGAAGATGGATTGATTGAAAAAGTCGGAAATCGAATTATTTTGCTTTACAAATAGGGACAGAGCGATGACTTTGGGGACGGAGCAAAAAATCATCATTTATATAAGGATTATTTCATAAAACTTTTTATAAAATAAATGATGATTTTTTGCTCCGTCCCCAAAGTCATCGCTCTGTCCCTTTTGACACGTCCCTAATGGTTAATATAATTCCATGAATCTAAGCACATATCTTCTAAGGTCTTTTCTGCTTTCCATCCCAATTCTTCAAATGCTTTTTTAGGGTCTGCATAGCAAGTTGCAATGTCTCCTGCTCTTCTTGGTGCTATTTTGTATGGTACTTTTTTTCCTGTTGCTTTTTCAAAGGCTTTTACCATATCTAATACACTATATCCTTTTCCAGTTCCTAAATTGTAAATATATAATCCTTCTTTTTCCTTTTCTATTTTTTCTAATGCTTTTACATGTCCTTTTGCTAAATCTACAACATGAATATAGTCTCTAACACCTGTTCCGTCTGGTGTATCATAATCATTTCCAAATACTGATAACTCTTTTAAAGTTCCTGCTGCCACTCTTGCAACATATGGCATTAAGTTATTTGGTATTCCTTGTGGTTCTTCTCCAATTAATCCACTTTCATGTGCTCCTACTGGGTTAAAATATCTTAGTATACAGATATTCCATGTATTATCTGATTTGTATATATCTTTTAAAATTTGTTCTATAAATAATTTACTTGTACCATATGGATTTGTAGTTCCACCTGTTTTGCAATCTTCTGTAATTGGAATTCTTTCTGGCTCTCCATAAACGGTTGCTGATGAACTAAAGATAAATGTTTTACAGTTATATTTTCTCATTGTGTCTAATACTACCAATGCTCCTGAAATATTATTGGTATAATATTCGATTGGTTTTTGTACAGATTCTCCTACTGCTTTATATCCTGCAAAGTTCATAACTGCTTCTATTTCATTTTCTTCAAATACCTTTTCTAATTTTTCTCTATCCATGTAATCCATTTCATAGAATTTAAAATCTTTTCCTGTTATTTTTTTGATTGCCTCTAATACTTGAGGTTTACTATTGGAAAAATTATCTATGATAACGATTTCTTTTCCTGCATTTAATAATTCTACTGCTGTGTGACTTCCGATAAATCCTGCTCCCCCTGGTAATAATATTGCCATAAAAATCATTCCTTTCCTTTTTTGTTACTATTATAGTACTACTTATGAAAAAGTACAAGTTTATCTTACCATATTTTTACTTTTCTAAATCTTACGAATTTCCATTCCATCTTTTGTATCTTTTACTTCATATCCCTTTTCCTTAATTAAATCTCTTAGTCTATCAGACTCTGCCCAATTTTTTTCTTGTCTTGCTTGTTTTCTTTCTTCTACAAGCTTTAATACTTCTTCTGAAATTTCTATCTCTTTATTTATTTCCACTTTATCGATTTTAATTCCTAATACCGTATCAAATTTTAACAATAATTCAGCAATTTCTGGAGATTTTTTAGGATATTTCACAACTTCCCATACAAAACTCATAGCAAGTGGCATGTTCATGTCGTCATTAATCGCTTTATGAAATTCATTCTCCAATCTGCTTAATTCTTTTCTATCAGCCTCATCTAACACATCTTTTCCATTTTTATGTAATTGATATCCATTTCTCAATCTTTCTAGCGATTTTGAAGTTGCTTCTATTCCTTCCCATGTAAAGTTCAATTTGTTTCGATAACTACAAGTATAGCATAATAATTTATATACCAATGGGTCATATCCTTTTTCTTTAATGTCTTTTAATAAATACACATTTCCCAAGCTTTTAGACATTTTTCCACCATTGATTAATAGATATTCTCCATGTATCCAGTATCTAGCAGGAATTTTTCCACAATATCCTTTGCTTTGTGCAATTTCATTTTCATGATGTGTTGGAATTAAATCAATTCCACCTGTGTGGATATCAAATTGTTCTCCCAAATGCTTTCTTGACATTGCTGAACATTCAATATGCCAACCAGGATAGCTTGGTCCCCATGGACTATCCCATTTCATCAAATGATTTTCAGGTGCTTTTATCCATAAGGCAAAATCATATGGATTTTTCTTTTCTGGATCAACACTTACTCTTGCACCTGCTTTTTGCTCTTCCACATTTACATTTGATAACACTGGATATTTATCTAATTTTGATACATCAAAATAAATTGCTGTTGAAGTTTCATAAGCATATCCTTTTTTTACAAGTTCTTCTACATATGCTAACATTTCAGGTATATAATCTGTTGCTTTACAAATAACTTCTGGCATTTCAATATTTAAATCTTTTAAATCATTAAAGAATAATTTGGTATAATGTTCTGCAATTTCCAATGGGGTTTTATGTTCTTCTCTTGCTGATTTAATCATTTTGTCTTCCCCTTCATCTCCATCAGAAACAAGATGTCCTACATCGGTTATATTCATAACCTGTTTCATTTCATACCCATTATATTCTAACATTCGTCTTAATACATCTTGAAATATATTTGTTCTCATATTTCCAATCGTCGCATCTTTATACACTGTTGGACCACATGAATACATTTTTACTTTTTTATCTTCTAATGATTTAAATACATCTTTTTCTTTTGTCAGTGTATTATATAAATATATATCCAATTTACCACATTCCTTTCTTAAAGCATCGTTTTGGTTATTATCTCCTTTTTTAAATTAAGATGTGAATTCATCTCTTCACATCTTAATTTTGTACAAAACGTATTTATTATGGTGTTGTATTTCCATCTCCTGTCGTAGTATTTCCTCCTGTAGACGTATTTCCATCTCCTGTCGTAGTGTTTCCTCCTGCTGTAGTATTTCCGTCTCCTGTCGTAGTATTTCCACTTCCTGCGCCAGTATTTCCGCCTCCAGCCACAGTATTTCCATTTCCTGTCCCAGTATTTCCTCCTCCTGTTGTGTTTCCACCGCCTGCTGCATTTGTCGTATTCGTTGTATTTTCTGGCTCTTCTTCTTTTGGCTGTGTATGCAATGTACATGTTCCATTAATCCTCGTTCCTGAAGCACTATGTCCATTGATAGGTGTCCATAATCCTAATTGTTCTTTTGGAATTACTGCACCATAATAGTTTTGCGTAACTGGACAATATTGTGAACAATATTCTGTTGCTACTAATCCTGATTCAGAACAAATTGTTTGACTTCCATGTCCCTCGCATTCTTCTGGTAAATTATCTTGTGTAAAGATTTCTGTATATGTATTTGTACAACCTGTCGTTGCTAAACATCCTGTTGTTCTACATACAGTTTTTGTGACAATTCCACTTGGTTGCTCAAATCTTGCACCCGCTAATCCTTTATGAATACCTGTCATAACAGCATCCCATATTCTTCCTGCTGGGTTACCACCAGAATAAGAAATAGATTCGTTTGTATCATATCCATACCAACATGCTGCTGCATAATATGGTGTAAAACCGCATAACCATCTATCATAATTCTCATCTGTTGTTCCTGTTTTAGCCGCAACATCCATTCCAGATATTGCACAATAAGTTGCTGTTCCTCCACTTGCTGTTACTGGCTCTTCTACAATCGTTTTTGCAATGTAAGCATTTTGTTCTGAAATCACTCTTGTTTGCTCTTGATTTGGTGTTAAAACTGTGTTTCCACTAGAATCCTCTACTTTTGTATAGAAAGTTGGTGTAATATGCACACCATTGTTTGCAATCGTTGCATAAGCAGATGCCATTTCTAATGGTGTCGCACCATTTGTTGTTCCTCCTAAAGCTAAAGATAAATCTGCATCTTCATCTGCATTAATGTGTTCTAATCCCATCTTGTTCAAATATTCTATAGATTTTGCAGGTGTCAATTCTCTCATAATTTTTACCGCTGGTATATTTTGTGAAGTTGAGATAAATTGTCTAATATTTGTTAATCCCGTAAATCGGTTATAGTTTTCTGGTTTATATCCGCCACCAAAATCTGTTGCTGAATCATCATATACAGTTGCTGCAGTAATAACTTTTTCTTCTAGTCCTGGTGCAATAACAGCAATTGGTTTCATAGAAGAACCTGTTTGTCTAACACTTTGTGTTGCTCTATTTAATCCTCTGCTTTCTGTTTTTTCTCCTAAGCCACCAACACATCCAACAACATTTCCTGTTTTATAATCAATCACTACCATTGCTGCTTGTGAATGTTCATTCAAATTTTCCCCTGTTTCTTTATTCTTTGCTCTTCCTGGAATAATATAGGTATCTGTTGCCATAACTTCTTCCATTTGTGATTGGATGTTTGTATCCACCGTAGAATAAATTGTAAGTCCACTACTATATACATAATTTTCTGCTAATTGTTGAGACCAGCCTTTTTCATCCATTACTTGTTTAATAACTTGATCTAGCACTGCCTCTGTGTGATATGAATATGAAGATGATGTTGCAATAGCTCCTTTTTGGAAATTTAGACCTGCATCTACCTCTGCAATCGCTGCATCATATTCTTCTTGACTATTGATATAGCCTAATTCATTCATTTTATTTAAAGCTACTTTTGTTTGACTTTTAATTAATTCTGTATTATCTTTTGTTTCATCAAAAGGATTATATCTGCTTGGAGAACTATTAATTCCTGCCATGTAAGCACATTCCGCTAAGCTCAAATCTTTTGCACTTTTATTAAAATAATATTCTGCACCTAACTCAACACCATGTAAGTTTCCTTCTCCGCCAACATATAATATATTTAGATATAACTCTAGAATTTGGTCTTTTGATATCATTCTTTCTACCTGATATGCTTTTGCCCATTCTCTTACTTTTCTCATAATACCAGCAATACCAGCTCTTTCATCATCTTGTGTTAAGTTTTTTACTAATTGTTGTGTAATGGTACTTCCACCATAAGAACTATTACCTAACAATGTTTGTAAAATAGCCCCTGCTGTTCTCTTTATGTCCACACCACTATGCTGATAAAATCTCTCATCCTCCATTGCCACATACGCTTTTGGCAAATAATCTGCCATATCTTCTAGTGTGATAATCTTTCTTTTTTCATCTCCACTTAATTCTGCAATAACCGCTCCATTTTGGTCTACAATAACAGAGTTTGCAGCACCAATGGTTAATTCTTCTTTGGTAATTTCAAAGTCATCGCCAAATAGTCCAAAGAACACACCTGCTACAACACCTGCACCAATAACACATAATAATAAGAATAATAAAATAAAAATTCTTAAAGCCATCATAAGTTTTGGATGTCTTGCTGAAAATTTTCCTTCTTTATTTTTTCCTTTTTTGCCTTTACCTTTCTTATTCACATTTTGTGTTGGTACTCGTTTGGTTGCTCTTGTATCTTTTTTGTTTGATGGATTTGGTCGTCTTTTTTTCTTTGCATTTTTCATATTATATTTTCTTGTTTTATCTTCATCACTACTTCTTCTATTATTACTTGGCATAATTTCCCTCCTTGCCAGTTTCAGCGAAAAATATTACTAAATACTTCTGTTGACATTATATTTTCTTATTTTATTTTTCATTTGTAAAAATCGACATTTACATTATATTATATTTTCTAAAAAAAGGAAAGTATTTGATAAAATTTTTAAGATTTTTACAAATTGGACATTACCGCTCAATCCTATGTACACAAGTGAGAAGTATTCATAAATTATTTAATTACGAATGTGATAAGACTAAACCATTTTATAGTATTGTTTTATTTCCTTTTAAATATTTTATCATAACATTATCTTTTTTTATCTTTTTTAATGTTTCCTCAATTGGCTGTTTCTTATATTGCATGGCTTCATAGACATCTTTTGCTTCAAATGCTTCCAAATGTGGATTAGCATTCCAATCAATTTCGTAATCATTAATATTTAAACCATCAAATCGTTTGTTTTTTATTTTGACATTTCCTCTAAAATTAATAATGGTTGCTGTATTATAAATTGTATATTTATTTATCAACTCTGTTGGAAAATCAAAATTAAAAATAATATTGGTTTTGGATAGTACTTTTCTTTTATTATTTCCTACATTAATAAAAATCCCATATTCTTCTGATATCTTTTCTTCCATATTTTGAAAACGTGCAATATGATTCGTAACAATTTTTACATATTTATATTTTGTGACCAATTTTTTAATTGCATAAATCGCAAAATCTGAAATATCATTTACCAAAATACCTATTTTAATATCTTCTTCTTTTATTTTCATTTTTTTTACTACATAATCTAAAACATCAAATAATAACATTTGAAATAGCCATTTTCCATCTACAATTTCGTAATTGTAAGAATATAAATAATCCACATATATTTCTTGCTCTTTTATCTTTTTACTTAATACTAATTTTTTACTATTGGTCTTATCTAAAATTGTTTTTGCTTTTATGGCTAACTTATATGCTGTTTTTTCTTCTAAACTTGTCTCTGTAATAGGCAACGTAATGGTGTCATTTTCTAATTTTACCATATGAAACCACTCAGCAATTTTGCTAGGCTTGTCAGCTTCTTTTATATAATACATAAAATCACCTCATATACTTAAGTATATTAAGGTGATTTTGTTTATAGAACTTTTTACATTTCCTATTCAATAACAATATCTCTTTTTAAAAGTTTGTCTTTTACAATACCAATTCCTATAAATTGTTGATTACTATATATTTTATAAATTCCATCTTTTAAATCAAAACTTAGTTTTACACCATTTAAAAATAATTGTAACTTTCTTTCATTTAATTCGATATTTTCTAACTTTTTAAACAAATCTTCAATTGTTATGATATGTTCTGCAATGCTTTCTTTAGTCAAATCTTCGATTAAGATAGATTGTTCTAAGGTAAATGTTCCAACTTGTGTTCTTTGCAATTCTTTCATATACCCAACTGTTCCCATTTTCTTTGCAATGTCCTCACATAGGCTTCTAATATATGTCCCTTTTGAACAACTAACTTCAAATTGAATTTCTTTCTTTTCTTCATCTACTTTTAACAATCGTATAGCATATATGGTAATTTTTCTTGGCTTAATTTCTACTTCTTGCCCTTTTCTAGCATATTCATATAGCTTTTTTCCATCAACTTTAATAGCAGAATAGATAGGTGGGATTTGCTCTTGTTCTCCTAGAAAACTATTTAATACATTGTTTACATTTTGTTGTTCTAAACTATTTTTATCCACACTTTCTTCTTGTAGAATCTCTCCTTCTTCATCTCCTGTACTTTTCTTAATTCCTAATTTTAAAACAACTTTGTAAGTTTTATCATGGTTCATAAGATATTTTGAGCATAAAGTCCCTTTTCCAATTAATAACGGCAATACGCCTGTTGCTAATGGATCCAAGGTTCCAGTATGTCCCACTTTTTCTCCTGTTATTTTTTTTACTTTTGCCACAATATCATGTGATGTATACCCTTTTGATTTATTAATGATTACGATTCCGTTCATATTTGACCTCTTCTCATTTCAATGCACTTTAAAAATATTTAAAGTTTTTTTCTCAATTATATATGCAAACAGAAGATAAGTCAAACTCATCTTCTGTTTTAATAGATTTAATTTGTTCCTGTCCAATTCACTTGAACTGAATTACTTGCTTTCCATTTACTTCCTGAAATTGCATTTTCACTTCTGTCTATATTAATTGTCTTTAGGTTTGATGTTCTATAAAAAGCACCATCTTCTATGGTTTGCACTGAACTAGGTATATTAATTGTAACAAGTGATTCTGTACTATCAAATGCATATTCTTTAATAAGTTGTGTCCCCTCTGGTACTGTATATTCTGTTCTCTCATTGCCTGCACAATATGTCAATAACTCTGTGCCTTCTTTATTAAATAATACACCATCTATAGATTTATAATTTGGATTTTCTGCATCAACATCTATATATGCACATCCTGATCGAAAAGCACTATAATGTATTGAGGTCAATGTTTTTGGTATATATACCCTATCTAAACTATAACAATCGTAAAAAGCTTGTTCTCCAATTTCTGTTAATGTACTAGGAAATGTTATTTCTTTTAAGCTAACACATTCGTCAAAACTACCCCATCCTTCTATTTTTTCTAAACCTTCTGGTAAATTGATGGTTTCCAATTGTTCACACCAAGCAAAAGCGCCTTCCTTTATTGTTTTTATCGTTGATGGTAACTCTACATTTGTCATTATCATACACTCAAAAGCATATTCACCAATTTCTTCTATGCCTTCTTCTACAATAACATTTTTGATATTTTGGCCTAATGAATAATCTCCTAATATTGAATAATATCCATCAATTTCTAAAGGTACTATACGCTTTATTTTTGTTCCATCTATCTCACTTGGAATAACCAATGTTTCTATTTCATTTACATCTTCGCCTATATATTTGATGATTGTTCCTGTTTCTTCATCATATTCCCAAAGCAATGAATTTTTATCCGAAATAGAAGTTATATTTCCTTCCTCATTATTATATACATATGTTCTTCCAGAAGAAAAAGTAATTGTTAATGTTTCTGCTCCAGTCACTGTAGCCATCGAATCATATTTTTGCAATTCTTCTTCTAATTCACTTGCCCCCACTACGTCATTTTCTCCATTGCTTAAATGATTTGCTTTTATTGTTGATACCCCCAAGCTTATCCATTCTTTTTCATTTCCTATTTCTGTATTTTCTTTTGCTTGGCTTGCTCTTGTTAAAATGCCATTTTCGCCTGTTAAGGTTGCAATTGTAACACCCGCTAAGATTAATAAAACAATAATGTTTAGTATGTTATCGATGGTTAGGCTGTAAAAAATCAGACTAGAATAACTCATTAGACCAGCCT
>CALWZZ010000042.1 GCA_944386145.1 uncultured Clostridia bacterium
TCAAGAAACAGAGCGATTGTATGGAGAAAGCACAGAAAGCTTTGCAAGACCAATAGAAGAAAGTATCTATGATGAAGAAAGATTATTTAGTAAAACATATAAAAGTGAAGAAAACACATATGATATCAATTTTTATAGACAAGATAATCAAATAGTATGTGAATTTGTGAAAGTTTTATCATAAAGGATAGTTAAGAAGATAAGATGCATACAGACCTTTTAAAAATTCATTATAGGAAAAAATATATTTAAGTTTCACAACACAAAATAGCAAGAAAATTTCTTGCTATTTTTATTGTAGTATAGTAAAATAAGAACATGAAGAATTGAAAAGGAAGTGGTATAAAGTGAAAAAATTGCCATATGGAATAAGTGACTATGAGAGATTAGTAGAAAATGAATATTATTATGTAGATAAAACAATATATATAGAAAAATTAGAAAACTTGGCAGAACCATATATTATGTTTTTACGTCCAAGAAAATTTGGAAAAACGTTATTTACAAGTACATTAGAAAACTATTATGATTTCAAAAAAGCAGATAAATTCGAAAAGCTATATGGAAATACATATATAGGAAAACATCCAACAAAATTAAAAAATAGTTATCATATATTAAAATTTAATTTTGCAGGAATAGATACATCAAATCAAGAAACAACTATGCTAGGATTTAAAAGTAAAGTTCAATCATCTATAAGATTTTTTGTAGAAAAATATAATTTAGATTTTTTTGTGAATAATGAAGAAGAAGCTGAAAATATATTAGATGATTTAATAAAAGCATTTAATATACAAAAAGCAGGAGAAAAGATCTATGTCATTATAGATGAATACGACCATTTTGCCAATGAATTATTAGGATTTAATACAAATCAATTTAAAAATATAGTGTCAAAAAATGGAAAAGTAAGAAAATGGTATGAAATATTAAAAGAAGGAACAGAAAGTGTAGTAGACAGAATATTTATAACAGGTGTAGCACCAATCACATTAGACAGTTTAACGTCAGGATTTAATATCAGTACAGATATAACACAAGATAGAGAATTCAATGAAATGATGGGATTTACAGAACAAGAACTAAGAACATTAATGAAAGAACAAAATATAGAAGAACAAAAACAAGAAGAACTATTACCAATAATGAGAGAAAATTATGATGGATATAGATTTTCATTACATGGAAAAGAAAAGATATATAATTCAAATATGTGTTTATACTTCTTAAATAATTACGTAAGATTTCAAGAAATACCAGACCAATTAATTGATATGAATATAGCAAGTGATTATACAAAATTAGGAAAGATGCTAGATTTATGCAAAGGAGAAGAAAGAGAAAAGGTAATCGAAAAGACAGTATCAGGAGAAGGAATTGTCAGTGAGATAAGGCAAAAATTCAACCCCGCAATGGAATTTACAGAAATGGATTTAATATCTATGTTATATTATTTAGGCTATCTAACCATAGAAGGAGAAGAAGTAGGCTATCCAAAGTTAAACATTCCAAACAATGTAATGAAAGAAATATATTCAGATTATTTTCTAAAAATACTAAGAGAAGAGATTGATATAGACATAAATGATAATTATACAGAAATAGCAAGAGAAATCGCATTAGAAGGAAAGATAGACAAAATTGTAGAAATGTTAGGAAAGTATTTGAGAAATTTATCTAACAGAGACTACCAAAGATTTGACGAAAAATATGTAAAATTAATTTTTTTCTGCATAGCCATGAACTTAAAAATATTTAGATTAAAATCAGAAATGGAAGTCCAAAGAAAATATCCAGATATTTTATTGATACCAAAGGACCAAAGCAAAGGATATAAAGGTGTGATGATAGAATTTAAGTATTTAAAAAAGGAAGAGGCAGGAAAGCTAAAAGAAAAACAAGAAGAAGCGAAAAAGCAAATAAAAGAATATGGAGAATTTGAAGAAATAAAAGACATAAAAAATATTTATAAATATACAGTAGTGGCAGTAAATGATGAGATATATGTGGAAGAAATAAAATAAAAATAGGTAAAGAAAAAAATAGCTTTAGATTTTAGATAAATCTAAGGCTTATTTTGTATATATGCATATGTATAAATTTCGTTAAGTTAGAAACTTAACGATAAAAACTAAAATTATAATACCAATAAAACATTAGAAAGTCAATACAAAGAGAAAATAAAAATAAAAAAGAGAAAAATAAAAAAACGAAAAGCAGAAAACGTTTATTTATATAGTAATAACAAGAATTTCCTGATTTTAATCTTTTCTTTAAGTTTCTAACTAAAAGAAAAAATCCGAAGTGATAAAAAGCTACAAACTAACCAGAAACAAAGGAAAATGAGAGAAAAGAGGTAAAAAATGGAAAAAGTAAATCATAAAAATAAGTTACAAATAGAAGATAAAGTAAAATTTCAGAACGGAATTACTTTGTTAGCATTAGTTATAACAATAATTGTTTTATTAATTTTAGCAGGAATCACAATTGGAGCAATCACAGGAGACAATGGAATTATCAAAAATGTAGTAAGAGCAAAAGAAAAAACAGAAATTGCAAATGAAAAAGAAATTATAGAAAAAGCAACAGTACAGGCAATGGGAAATAACAAATATGGAAACATCGAGGAAAGCGAGTTACAGGAACAATTAAATAAAGAAACGGGAGAAGGAAAAACAGAAGCAACAGATATCGGAAAGGAATTTGAGGTTATATTTAAAGAAAGCAATCGATATTATACAGTAGATAAAGATGGGAATATAGAAGGTGCTCATCAAATTATACAAGACAAATTTCCAGGTGATATTACAGTTGGAAAAAATGGAGAGACATTAGATGGCGATAGCGAAGAAACGGCATATCAAATATGGAATATAGAAGATTTAGTAGCTTTTTCAAAAGACGTTAATAGTGGAAAAAACTATAAAGATAAATATATTTGCTTAATGCAAGATTTGGATTTTTCCTCAAAGGTTTCATATAATGATTGGAAGACGAAAGCGTTTGACATATACTTAGGTGGTGATGGTAACATAGGAATTAAAGAACAACTTTCTAATAATGGAAATGGATTTAAAATAATAGGTACGGTTACTAATCAATTTTTTGGAAATTTTAATGGGAATAACAAAGTTATAAAAAATATAGTTATAAATGATGTGGGATTTTTTGGCTATATTCAAAATGCCACTATAAAAAATCTTATAATACGAGGAAATGTAAAATCAGAAGCTAATGCAGGTGGTATAGTATATAATGCAATATCTTCATATATATATAATTGTTATAATCAAATAACTGTAATACGGTCAAAGTGTTGGTGGAATATGTCAACAGGCAGAAAATAGTTATTTTATAAATTGTGTAAATATGGAAAAACTTTCTGGAAAATGGCAAAGTGGCGCAGGTGGTATTTTAGGGTATTCACAAAATAATAATTATATATATAATGCATATAATGTTGGAGAAATAGAATTGATAAATGGGACGTCTTATGCAGCAGTAGGTGGAATTGTAGGATATAACGAAGGAAATTTGACTATAGAAAATTGTTATAACATAGGAATTCTGAAATCATCAAGAAATGTAGGAGGTATAGTAGGAAATGGTGGAGGAACACTACAAAATTGTTTTTATTTAAACAATTTGGAAAAAGGACAAGGAAATATTGTAGAAAACAATGCAATTGCTATTAATGAGCAACAATTAAAAGGAAATATGAATACGAATGGAAAAATTATGGTAGATATTTTAAATGAATATGTAAAGATTAAAAATAAAATAAATAACATTCGATTACAAGAGTGGAAACAAAAAGATGAATATCCTGTACTTATACTTTTTGAGAATATATAGAGATTTTTTGCTTTTATTTTTTAGTATGATAGAATCTTGTAAAATAACAAGAGGGTTCCTATTTTAGGATATCCCCTCTTATACTTGCTCGTAAATAGATTGTTAACATAAAAATATCTCAAACAGAAACGTCCCCAATGAGACATTAATCAAACATATCCTCCATAGCATACATACCAGGTTGTTGGTTAACAATAAATTCAGCGGCTCTTAAAGCACCTTCTGCAAATACATTTCTAGAATAGCTAGCATGTTTAATTTCAAAAGTCTCAAAATTACCAATAAATTGAACAGTATGTTCTCCAACAATATTTCCACCTCGTATAGAAGACATACCAATTTCGTTTTTATCTCGTTTTTCGTGCTTGTCATGTCTGTTATATTCATAATGAAGCGTATTTCCTAAAGATTCGTTAATACTATCTGCTAACATTTGAGCAGTACCACTTGGACTGTCGACTTTTCTATTGTGATGTGCTTCAATAATTTCAATATCTGTATTTTTCAAAAGTGGTGCTAGCCAAGAAACAATTTTTTTCATAAGCATAATGTCAAAAGACATGTTGGCAGATTTAAAAATTGGAATGGTTTTACTTGCTTCTTCAATGATTTTTATTTGTTCATCTGTAAATCCAGTTGTTGCAATAACCATTGGTATTTTGTTTGTTTTTGCATATTCTAATATAGTTAGTGTTGCAACAGGAAGAGAAAAATCGATAATGACATCAGGTTTTACAGTAATATTTTCTACTTCTGTAAAAATTGGAAACTTAGAATCTGAATAACTGACTTTATCAAATCCGCCTATTACTTGCATATTTTCATTTTCTTCTACTAATTCACATACAACATTTCCCATTTTTCCATTACAACCATTTACAAATACATTTAACATTTTTATACCTCCATATTTTTTAGATTTATTACTTTGTATATTTGTTAGTTTATTTACTTAATAATTTCTAATTATATGAAATAATTATTTTACTATAAGTAATCAGCAATTTATTTATCATTTTTATATAATGCTATTGCAATTTTATATTATAGAAACATAAATCTGATTAATTTAATTTATCCAATTCTTCAATTAATTTTTGTTCTTTATCACTACTCATTTTAGTAAGTGGCAATCTAGGAATTCCAAAATCAAAGCCAATATGATTTAATCCAGCTTTAACAGGAATAGGGTTAACTTCTGAGAATAAAGCATTTACCAAAGGTAAAGCGTCTAATTGCATTTTGATAGCTTTTTCAATATTACCATCGAAAAAGTTTTGAACTATGTCATGTGTATATTGTGGTTTTACATTTGATAAAACAGAGATAACGCCAAGACCACCTAAAGATAAGACAGGTAAAATTTGGTCATCATTTCCTGAATAAATATGTAAATTATCTCCACATAGATGAGCAATTTCGGCCACCTGAGATAAATTACCACTTGCTTCTTTGATAGCGACAATATTATCTATTTTAGATAATGCTAAACAAGTTTCTGGTAAGATATTCACACCAGTTCTACTTGGTACACTATAAAGTATAATTGGTAAAGACACACTTTCAGCAATTACTTTATAATGTTCAATTAATCCTTTTTGTGTACATTTATTGTAATAAGGGGTAACAATTAGAAGTCCATCAACGCCCGACTCTTCTGCTTTTTTAGAATTTTCAATGACTTTTTTGGTGTTATTACCGCCAGTGCCTGCAATAATTGGAACTCTTCCATTTGCAGTTTTGACAGCACAAGAAATTGTAGCATTTTTTTCTTCTTCTGTCATGGTAGAAGATTCTCCTGTTGTTCCACACACGATAATGGCATCCACGCCATTTTCAATTTGAAAATTAATAAGTTTTTCAAATTCTCTAAGATTAACACCATTTTCATCAAAAGGTGTACTGATAGCTGTTCCACAGCCTTTGAATAAAATTTTTTTCATAAAATCACCTGATTTACTTTAATAGTAGATAGAAAATATATTTATATTTTTTATACATTGTCATTATATTACAAAAATAGCAAAAAGAGAATAGAAAATGAAAAAAACGCTTCTTAATCATGGTTATAACTTCATGGTTAAAAAATTATTTATTAGAAAACAACGAATATATAAATATTTTTAAGAAATTCGAATGTGACCGGAATAGTTTTACAAATTCTTAAGATAAAACCGTAAAGGGTCCTGTTTTCGGGTATTGTTGCGGTTTTATCGTTAGAATTTGTTAAACGGGAATGGAGGGTAGCCGAGAATCTTAAAAATATTTATATATTCGTTGTTTTTTATAGTTAATCAAGTAACACCATGAAGTTATAACCATGATTAAGAAGTGTTTATAAACAAATTTAAAATCGTATCATCAATAAACTAAAAAACACATAAGCATAACGGAAAGCCTTTTTCATAAACATTCTAGATTTAATAACTTCTAATGTCTCAGAAACAGCACAATATTTATCTACAAATGTCAAAATCAAACCTTCAATAGAAGTTGGAAATTGTAGAGTTACTGGCCACATATGGGTTATAATCATATCTTTTTCTTTCTGGCTTAAATCAAATATTCGACTTGCATTTTCACAAGCAAGTTTACCATGTGTAAAAGCATGTAAGCCCTTTCTATCTGGCTGTCTAACTCTCCAATCATATAAGAATAAATCATGCAACATAGCAGCTCTAGTTGCTGAAACATAATCTAAATGATATTTTTTGCATATTAAATAACAATAATAAGAAACCATATAACAATGGTCAAAACAAGTTGTTTCATAATGTTGTCTATAATTTTTCATTTGTTGAACAGTTTCATTATTAATGAAATCATGTATAATATTTAAAAATTCTTTATTACTTATTGGATTTAATTCCTTATCAAATTTTTTCATAATTAATACCTCTTACTATCTTATCATTTTTTGAAGTAAAGGTTCATTTTAGAAAAATATATATCCCTACCTTCTATTATACCACAAAAGGTAAAAATAGTAAATTAAATTTTTCTTAAATTATTGAACAAATGCTAGAATTATAATATAATACAAATGGGCAATCAAGAGCATATTCATATATAAAATTTTGTGAAAGGAGATATGTATACACAGTGTACATAAAATAATAATATGAAAGTTTTGGGAAATTTAATGATAGATGAAGAAATAGTAGAACTATCTGTAAGAAAAGAGGGAGATATATATAAATATTTTTTAGGAGATAAAGCTATTGGAGCTTATGATCCAGATATTATGGGAGATAAGTTAATTGCATTTAGAGAAAACTCGTTAGAAAATGAACTTTCAGAAAGTATTAGAGATGAAATTGTGCAAATGATTGAAAATGCAGGAAAAGATGAAATAACAAAAGTAGTAGAAGAAAAAGAGGAAAATAAAGAAGAAAATGTTTATGATAAAGTAGAGGGATATGAAGAAGAAATTGGATCTGAAAATGAAGACTTAGAACCAGAAATTTTAGAGGAAAAATCGGCTATTGTTGAAAAAGATAAAAAAGTGCAAAAAGAGGATCGACAAGAGGAAGAAGAGAAAGAGCCAGAAAAAATAGAAAACACAACAGGAGCTATACCAATCGAGGAAGAAGTAGATATGAAGACAATGGTTACAGATTTAGACTCATTAGGGGAAAAATTAGAAAAAGCAGGAAAAATCAAAGGTGCAGACGAAAAGAATGGAAAATTAGGAATTGTAGAGTCAAGTGATTTGAAAAATTTAAGAGATGAAGATGGAAAACAACTAGAGGGACATTCATCAAGATATAAGGCAGTTGTTATAACAGATAAAACAGGAAAAGACGGAAAACCAATTGTAAGAGCTTTAGATTTAGAAACCGATTCACAAGAAGGAACAAATCCAGTAGGAAAAAATTATCAAGTCAAACAAAATAAAGATATAGAAAAAGAAGATGTACAAACAAGACTAGAGGTACAAGGAGATGAAACAATAGGAATAAAAGAAGGAAAATATGGAGAAAAGGAAATATATTATTCAAAAAATAAAACCTTGGGAGGAGAAGGTGTAGAAGGAAATAGAAGTTTAGATATACAGTTGGAAACAGAAGAATCAAAAAATTCAATAGGTGGAACCGATCAAGAAATACAAAAATTGTCACAAGAGTACCAAGACGGATATCGCTCTGTGGAAGATTCATATCAAGAAGCAAAAATACATGAAAATTCTCAAGGAGAGCCTTGTGAAGAAATGGAACCAGAAGATATAGATGGAGATCCAAATACTTCCACGCATAATCATATAGATGAAACAGTTGAACAATTAATGAAAAATGAAAAAATTAGTGATAAGTTTACGGAAAGAGAAGTTAGAGAGATGGTAGAAAGGGCATGGGATAAAAAAGATAATGAAGAAACACTAGAAGAATTCAAAGAAAGAATGGAAGATACGGTGGAACTAGATGCTGAAAACATGCGAGGAAGATAAAATTTCTTAAAATTATATGAAATTTTGCTAAAAAAGTTGCATTATTTTGCCAATAATAGTATAATGTAAAAGGTGGAATAATATTATATAGAAAGTATATTTTAAAGAGAGGTAAAAAAATGGATTATTTATATATACTAAGAGAAGCTTTAGTATGGACAATAACAATATTTTGGTTGTATCAAGTTGTTATTAGTTTATGTTCTTTAGTAAAAATAAAAGATAAACCATTAAAAGTGAAAAAAGACCATCGTTTCATGGCAATTATACCAGCACATAACGAAGAAGCTGTGGTAGGAAATTTAATCGAAAGTTTAAAAAATCAAACCTATAATAAAGATTTATATGATATTTATGTAATTGCAGATAATTGTACAGATAATACAGCAAAAATTGCAAAAGAAGCAGGTGCAATTGTTTATGAAAGATTTGATGAAACTAAGAAAACGAAAGGTTATGCTTTAAATTGGTTTTTACAACAAAAAATTGCAGAAGATGCACCATATGACGCTTTCTTTGTATTTGATGCAGATAATATTGTCGATAAAAACTTTATCAAAAATATGAATAAAAAATTATGCCAAGGAGAAGAAGTAGTACAAGGATATAGAGATATCAAAAACCCATCTGATAACTGGATAACTGCGGGTTATGCTATCTTCTATTGGCAAATGCATAGATTTTATCATTTAGCTAGATATAATGTAGGATTATCTCCATTATTAAATGGTACAGGATTTATGGTAAAATTTGATGTCATCAAACCACAAGGTTGGGATACAGAAACGTTAACAGAAGATATCGAATTTTCTTTAAAAAGAATTATTAAAGGTAAAAAATTAGGTTGGGCAACAGACGCAATTGTTTATGATGAACAACCTACAGGATTTAGACAAAGCTGGTCACAAAGAAGTAGATGGACAGTAGGACATATCCAATGTATTAAAAAATATACAAAGGATTTAGCAATTGCAGCAAAAGAAAACAAAAAAATGATTAACTTTGATGGTTTGCTATATATTGTTGGAAGTATTCCAATGTTTATTATTACAATGGTATTATTATTTACAAACTTTGTCATGTATAATGCAGCATCTATTACAACAGCAGAATTAATCAAAAATTTAATTTGTTATTTAGTACCAACTTTCATATTGCCAATATTAGTCGGTATATTTGCAATGTGGTTAGATGGTAGAAAAATCAAACCAATGGCAAAGGGATTACTTTGTTATCCACTATTTTTACTAACATGGATATGTATCAACTTTAAGTGTTTATTTATTAGAAACACATCATGGGAGAAAATTAACCATGTAAGAAGTATAAAGATAGCAGATGTTTCTAGCGGTAAAACACAAACTGAAAAAGAATTAGTGTAATCAAATAAGTAAGTGAAAAAGATAAGTGGACGTTTTAACTGTTATTTTGCATAACAATTAGGATTGTTCCACTTATTATATTGTTGAAGAAAGGAACCAATTATATGGAAAAATTGAAAAATATTAATAAAAAATACATACATATAGCAATTATTGTTATTCGGAATTATATTTATATTTTTATCAGCATTTCATGAAGATATATGGTTTGATGAAAGCTATTCTGTAGCCATTGCAAAACATAATTTTAGCGACATATGGACCATTACTGGAAATGATGTCCATCCACCTTTATATTATTGGATGTTACACATTTTATGGCTTGTTTTTGGAAATAATGTAATTGTATTTAGAGCATTTTCTGTACTAGCAATTGCCATATTAGGTGTTTTAGGATATACCCATATACGAAAAGATTTTGGCGAAAAAGTAGGTATGCTATTTTCATTTTTAGTTTATTTCTTACCAGTAATGTGTACATATAGCCAAGAAGTTAGAATGTATTCATGGTCATGCCTAATTGTTTCATTATTAGCAATTTATGGATATCGATTATATAAAAATGTAAAAAATAAAGATAGCTTAAAAACAAAAAATAGAAATTTAATTATATTTGGGATTCTTAGTATAGCAGCATGTTATATACATTACTATGCATTAGCAGTTGCAGGTATTGTCAACTTTTTCTTACTAATTTATTTTATCCGAAATCGAAAAGAAAATACAAAATTATTGCGAAATTTTATTGTTTTAGCAGTTATACAAATTATTTTATACATTCCATGGCTATTATACTTAAAAGGACAAGTAGCACATGTAGAAGGTGGATTTTGGATAACATTTGGAATTAGTACATTAGTAGAAGTACCAAGTTTCCAATTTAGAAGACAGTTAGATAGTACATTTGTATTTGATGCCAATACAATAATTGCTTTAGTAGCAGCATTAGCAATGTATGTATATATTGGATATAGAATGTACAAAGCTAAAAAAGAAAAAGAAGAAATGAAACCAGGCGTATTTGCTATCATTTTATATATATTAGTTATTTTAGCAGTGCTAGTGATTTCTCTTCTTATGAAACAATCTATTTTATTTGCTAGATATCTATTAGTTATAACTGGAATTTATGCTTTTGCCTTGGCATTTTTCATGGCAAAAGAAAAAAGAAAATGGGTAACAGGTCTTATCTGTGGCATAATATTGGTATTAGGATGTATTAGTAATGTAACCAATATCATGATAAACTATGATGAAAGCAATATGAAACAAATTGAATTTTTAAGAGAAAATATTCAGCCAGACGATATTATTGTTTATTCTAACATTGGAAATGGTGGCGTTGTTGCAGCATTTTTCCCAGATAATAAGCAATATTTCTATAATGGTGGTTATTGGGATGTAGAAGAAGCTTACAAAGCCTATGGACCTGGAATGGAAACCATATATAATTATGAAGATATTTTAAAAGATTATCATGGAAGAATTTGGCTAATTGATTCAGAAAATTGTGGCTTATATAATGAATTCCCCAAAGAAGGTACAACAACGGTTATTGAGCCAACAGAATTTAGAACAAAGTATCAGAATTATATTTATACTATTGTGTTATTGGAAAAAGAATAGGGCTGGTTGAAAAATAATTATAATTTTGGCTACGTCAAATTTCATTTAAAACGCGGTTACATACAAAAGTATGCGCCCTTGCCTTTTAAATAAAATTTTCCTTGCCAAAATTTAATTCT
>CALWZZ010000043.1 GCA_944386145.1 uncultured Clostridia bacterium
TTTTTTCTTTTCTCTGTTTTCGTTTCTTTTTACTTCTTGGTTGCTTTTTTATATCAAGTCCTTCTGCTTTTAATTCCTTCACATATCTACCTACCGTTGTTGGTGATATTTTTAATATTTCTGCAACTTTCTCTTGTGTTTTTCCTGCTTCACATAAAGTTCGAATTTGCTTCTTCCTTATTTCATGTTTAGATTCAATTTTTCCTTCTGCTAATAAGTTTTCTAGAGTTTTTTTCACTTTATTAATGCTTATTCCTAATGTTTCTGCAATCGCTTTTTGCGTTTTATCTGTTTTATATAATTCTATTATTCTATTTTGATTACTTGTCTCTTGTGTAATATCTTCTTGTCCACTTTGTATCTTACCTTTTGCTTTTAAATGTCTTATATCATCTTCTATAATTCCAATAGATACATTTAATATCTCAGCTATTTTTTCTTTTGGTTTACCGTCTTTTGATAATCCTTCTACTTCTTCTTGTCGCTTCTGTATTCTTTTGGTTTTTCCACTATTATCAATTTTTCCTTCTTCTGTCATTTTTCTTAAATAGTCTCTTGCCTCTGTACTAGGAATTTGTAATTCTTTTGCTATTTGATATGGTTTAGTTTTTCCACTTTCAAATAATTCTTTTATTCTTTCTTCTATTTCCATCATTTTCACGTCCTATACTTTATTATTCTACACAATTAATCCAGCAACCAATCCTATTAAAGCCCCAACAAGCACTTGAAAAGGCGTATGTCCTAAAACTTCTACTAATTTTTCTGATACCTGTAAACCTGTAAGTCCTGGTGTTTCCACCAATTTGTTTAATAAAGCTGCTTGTTTTCCTGCTGCTCTTCTAACCCCACAAGCATCATACATAACGACAAATGCTACGATGAAAGATAGTGCAAATATAGCAGAATCAACACCTTCATATTTTCCAATTAATGTTGCTAAGCTTGTCACAACTGCTGAATGAGAACTTGGCATTCCACCAGCACCTAAAATTCTTTTAAAATTAAATTTTTTTGTTTTTACTAAATCATATAATAATTTAAATAATTGTATAAAAAACCATAATAAAAATGGTACATAAATATATTTATTTTGAATAAACGCTAAAAATCCATTCATTCTTTTGCATAATCCCCCTTACCTTTTTCTAAACTATTCGGCTGTAAAGTTTTCTTCTTGTACTTCTCCATTTTCGCCATTTAACAATATTGTTATTTTCTTTTCTGCATTTTCTAACATTTTATTACATTCTTTTGAAATTTTCATTCCTTCTTCAAATTTAGCAACAGAATCATCTAAGTTTAGATTTCCATTTTCTAATTCATTGATGATTTGTTCCAATTCTGCAATTTGTTCTTCAAAGCTTTTTTTCATTTTTTATTTCATTCCTTTCTAAATCGCACAAATCTGGTTAACAGCACCAAAGCACAATTATTTTTCAATTTTCCACATGTATGTAGCAAAATTTTTGCTTTCACTAACAGGATTTTTTTATTGCTCTGTTACTGTATTTGTAGATATATCCACACTATACCATGCCAAAACTGCGGTTGTTGCTGTATCGTTTACTGATACATAATACATATTTCCATCTACATTGGCAATATTAAAGCTTACACTTTGGTCTGTTCCATATTGATTTTTTACTAGTTCAATCACTTTTTCTTCCACTGTTTGCTCATCATTTCCTGCTTCTTGTTCTTCTGTTCCAACATAGTCACTATTAATTTCCTCTTCAGTTACATTTGGTTCTATCGTTGGTGTAACGACTTCATTTGCTGTATTTTCTGTATTTGTTTCATTTTCTGTTTCTGTGTTATTTTCTGTTGTTGCATTTAAATCAATTTCATTAATAACATTATGGTTTTCATCGCCGTGTGTCTCTCTGTCGATTATATACACTATAGCAAGCCATTCCTATCATAGCAACTAATAATATGATTGTGATTATCATTAGTACTTTTTCTTTTATTCCCATTGTTTTTATTCTCCTTTATTCTTAACGTTTTTTCTTTACTTATTGTACGAAGACCTATTCTCAAATTTTTGTATACAACAAGGTTGCAATTTTTAAATAATTTTTGCCTGTTTCTCTCCATCTTTTAGTCTGATAGAAATTTCATCTTCTGTTTTTAAATCTGCTACACTTTTTATAATTTTTCCTTCTTTTTCCACAATTGAATATCCTCTAGTTAAAGTCTTTAGTGGACTTAATGTATCTAATTTAGATACCAATTCAATATATTTATTTTTATTTTTCTCTTTTACTTTATTTATTAAATTTTCTAATTGTTTTACATAGGTATCTATTTTGATATAATTTTCATTAATCCTTCTTGTTGGTTCTTTAAATACAGAACTTGACATGCATTTTTCATAACGAAGTTTCATGATTTCCAATTTCTTGGTTAATGCCATTTTTAATCGATTTTGATATGTATTGATTTTTTGTTTTACTTCGTAAATATCTGGCACAGCTAATTCTGCTGCTGCAGAGGGTGTTGGTGCTCGTAGGTCTGCTACAAAATCAGATATTGAGAAATCTGTTTCATGCCCTACTGCTGATATAATTGGAATTTTAGAATTATATATACTATTAGCAACAACTTCT
This sequence comes from uncultured Clostridia bacterium, assembly GCA_944386145.1. Classification (GTDB taxonomy): domain Bacteria; phylum Bacillota; class Clostridia; order TANB77; family CAG-508; genus CAG-269. The sequence continues at coordinate 2,613 of CALWZZ010000043.1, forward strand.
TCATTAAATGGCCATAAATCTTCTAATGAACCTCCACCTCTCGCCAAGATTAGCACATCTGCTAATTGATTTTTATTCATATAGTCAATTCCATAAGCAATTTTTTCGGCTGCCCCTTCTCCTTGAACAGGTACTGGCAAAAGTCTGATATATACATTTGGATTTCTTCTCGTAGATACATTGATAATATCTCTAATTACTGAGCCTGTTTGAGAAGTTAATACCCCTACAACCTTTGGAAACATCGGTATTTTTTGTTTATGACTTTCATCAAATAATCCTTTTTTCTCTAATTCTTCTTTTAGTTTTTGATATTTGGTATACAAATCTCCTAATCCATCTTGTTCCATAGCTTTTGCATATATCTGATATACACCATCTCTTTCAAAAACAGATACTGCTCCGAAAATATATACTTTCATTCCATCTTTTGGCTCAAAATTTAATTTTTGGGCATATGACTTAAACATGATACATTTGATTAATGAATTTTCATCTTTTAAAGTGAAATATAAATGTCCTGTATAATGATGTTTAAAATTTGATATTTCGCCTTTTACAATGATATTGCTTAAATTTTCATCTTCTGCTATTTTATTTTTTATATATTTGTTTAAATCTGTTACACTTACTGCTAATTCTGCGTATTTCATATCATACTTCCTTTATACTTAAACTAGGGATATTTTATTTTTTATAATAAAACTATCCCTGCCTTCTTCTACTTGTTGACAATACTTGCCAATATTCCATTTACAAAGTTTTTTGATGAATCTTCTCCGTATTTTTTTGCTAATTCTACTGCTTCATTAATAACAACCTTAAATGGTATGTCTTTATATTGAATTTCATAGATAGCCAATTTTAATATAGATAAATCAATTTTAGAAATTCTTTCAATCTTCCAATCAGATTTTAAATTTTTTTCAATTTCTCCTACAATTTCTTTTTTGTGTGCTTCTATTCCGAAAACAGCATCTTCTATATATTCTTTTGCTTCTTTATTTTCTATGTTCTCACTTTCAAAATATAAATCGATTTGTTCTTGTAGGCTATCATATTTTTGCAATTCTAAACTATATATTAATTGAAATGCTTTTTCTCTTATAGCTGTTCTATTCATTTTTTTATTTTGTTCCTTTCTTACATTACAAATCTAGTCAAAAAAGAATGACTTTATTAAACATCACAAAAGCCTTTTTCTGCATTCTTTTTCGTTTAAGACTACATTTTATCAATAAAACTTTTTAATTTTGTTTTTACATCTTCTTTATTTCTTTGTACATAATTGCCAATAAAAGCACCTAAAAATAGTACGACAATCGCCAAAATTAGTTTATCTAGTCCTGTTATTAAAATTAAAATTGCTATAATAACACCAATAATCGCACCTTTGAATTGATTCCAAAAATCTTTAAAACTGTTCATAATTTTCACAACCTTTCCAATTTCAAATCCGTTTTTAACCTCTATATATGCTATTTTCTATGCTTCTTCTGGCTTTTCAGCAACTTTCTTTACTGTAATATTAACTTCATTTACTTCTAAATCTGTTGCTTTTTTAATTTTATCTTTAATACTTGTTTGAAGTTTTGCAGATAAATCTTTAATTACTGCGTCTGAACTTACTACTAAATTTGCATATACTTTTACATTATTGTCTTTATCTAATTCTACTCTTGTTATTACATCTTGTGTACTTTCAAAGCCTTTAGCTACTGAATTTACTAAGTTTTCAATTGTTTCTTTAGAAATCATCAATTTACCACTTTCATTTTCTAATAAGACACCTTGTCTTTCTTTGATTTGCTCTTTTGATGTTGAATCAAAGAAAATACATTTAACAGAAAGTAGTATAAATACCACACTCACACCTAACACGATTTTTCCAGAAACATCTCCTGTTAATATATTATGAATAATTTCTCCTACTAGTTCGGCGTCTAACCAATTAAATACTAGTAAACATGCTAAAATCGCTAATATTAGCATAACATAAGAATATATAATTAGTGTAATTTTTTCTATAATTTTCATTTTCATCTTCTCCTCTATTTTTTAATTTTCTTTTCACATATTTATTTTTTATTGGATAAAAATTTGTATCTTATCTTTATTTTTTTATATTATCTTTCTCATATTTTAGTTTTCTTCTGAATTTTCTGTATCATTTTCTTCTGATTTATCTTCTTCTTTTTCGTTCATAACAGCGTCTGTATTAACCCCTTGAACATGAACATTAACTTCTTCTACTTTTAATCCTGTCATATTTTCAACTGATTTCTTTACTCTATTTTGTATTTCAAATGCGACATCTGGAATTCTTGAACCATATTCTACAATAATATTGACATCTATCTTAGCTGTATTTTCATCAATATCTACTTTAATTCCTTTTGCTAAGTTCTTCTTTCCACTTAATACTTCTGTAATTCCGCCAGCAAATCCGCCAGACATTCCAGAAACGCCTTGCACTTCTGAAACAGCAACACCTGCTATTACGGCTACAACATCACTTGAAATTTGTATTCCTTCATTTTCTGTTTTTATTTCTTCATCTAATTCTACAACTTCCCCATTTTCAACGTTTTTGTTTTCTTCTTCCATAACATTTCCTCCTATCTTTTTTTGTATGCAATTTTGTTTCTTTGCATTATAGAAAATGAAATTTCCTATAATGTAAAAAAGATATACTTATAAATACTATATAAGTATATCAATTTTTTACCAATTTTACAACCATTTTCACAATATTTACATTTTTTTAAGAAAGTATTTCTATTCAAAAACCTCAAATTCTTCTATTGGGTTTCCTCTTAAATAGTCTTGAATTTTCATTCTTTTGGCATTTTCACCTTGTATTTCTAAAACTTTTAAAATACCATCCTTACATTTGATAAATATACCATCTCTTGGGTCAGATACAATCACTGTACCATTTCTTAGAAAGTCCATATTTTCTGCATGTATTTCATCTTCTCCTGCTACTGCTACTTTCCAAAATTTTATCTTTTTATCATTTAGAAATGTGTATGCTCCCATGATTGGATTTAACCCTCTAACTAAATTTTTAATTTCTATAGCTGTTTTTTTGTTCCAATCAATTTTAGCCATATCTTTTGATAACATTGGTGCAATTGTAAAATCTTCTCCTTGCTTTTCTCTTGGAGCTGTTCCTTTTTCAATTTGTTTTAATGTTTCAACCAATAGCTTTCCACCAATATCTTTTAATCTATCCCACAATTCTCCTGTTGTTTCGTCTTCGTCAATCTCTACCTCTTGTTTTAATATCATATCCCCTGTATCCATTCCTATGTCCATATACATAGTTGTAACACCAGTTGTTTTGTCTCCATTTAAAACAGCCCATTGAACAGGTGCCGCACCTCTATATTTTGGCAATAATGATGCATGAACATTAATACAACCATATGGTGGAATATCTAAAATTTCTTTTGGTAATAGCTTTCCATAAGCTACAACACAAATAACATCAGGGTTTAATGCCTTTAATTCGTTTATAAATTCCTCATTATTGTTTACTTTTTCTGGTTGAAAAATTTTTAAGTTCTTTTCCATAGCAAATTCTTTAACAGGACTTGGAAGCATTTTCATTCCTCTTCCCTTTGGTCTGTCTGGATTTGTTACTATACCTATAATTTCATGACCTGCCTCATAGGTTGCTTTTAAACTTTCCTCTGCAAAATCTGGTGTTCCCATAAATACTATTTTCATTTTTTTCATTCCTTTCTTAAGGCACAAATTAGTTGGAAAAGAATTGTGTTTTTGGCTAGGCAGACAAGTCGAAAATCAATGAGGCGTGCTTCTTGCACGTTGATTTGATTTTCGATGAAGTCTAACAACGCCAAAACGCAATTATTTTTCAACTATCTATTTTTCTGGTTCAATATACTCTAAAGTTCCTGGAATAATTTTATCAATAAACAATTCTCCCTCTAGGTGATCTAGTTCATGTGAAATAGCTTGTGCTAATAATTCTTTTGCCTTTACTCTCATTCGTTTTCCTTCTCTATCTGTATATTCTGCAACCACTTCTGCTGGTCTAATTACTTTTGCAAATTCATTTGGAAAACTTAAACATCCTTCTTCTACTTCTTGTTCTCCTTTTGTTTTTATGATAATTGGATTAATTAAAACAATTGGTCCATGGTCATCATATAAGTCTATAACAACTATTCTTTTTAATACACCTACTTGAACTGCTGCTAGTCCCACACCATTATATTTGTGCATGGTTTCTATCATATCATCTATTAAAGATTGTATTTTTTCACTTGCAATTTCTTCTTCTGGAACTTCTCTTGATTTTTTCTTTAATATTTCGTCTCCTTGATATCTTAGATTTCTAATCGCCATTATTTTTCCACCTTTCTTGATATTTGTTTTAAATCTATATTTTTAATATTAATTCATTTTGTTATTTTTTAAATGTTATAAATTCAACTGAAATGATGATTTTTTGCTCCGTCCCCAAAATCATCAACTCATATTATTTGGATTAACATCAATTGAAATTCTTGTATCTTTTATGTTTTCTTGATATATTTCTTTTAAACAAGCATTTAGAATTTGGTTTGCCTTTTCTGTCATACTTCCTTTTATGATAATTCTCCAACGATAACGGTTTTGGATTTTATCAATTGGACAAGGCATTGGTCTTAACACTTTAAATTCTTCCTTGTTTAATCGTTGTTGTAAATATTGATATATTTTATTAGATACATTTTTGATTTCTGTTTCTTGATAACTATTCAATCCAATTAATATTATATCGCAAAAAGGGGGATATTTCAACTGTTTTCTAAGCTCAATTTCTGTTTCATAAAATAAATTGTAATTTTGTTTTTGGGCGCAAATAATGCTAAAATTGTCTGGATTATATGTTTGAATAACCACTTTTCCTGGTAGATTTTCCCTTCCTGCTCTTCCTGCCACCTGTGTTAAAATCTGGAAAGTTCTTTCATTTGCTCTATAATCATCAATATTTAAAGAACTGTCTGCTGCAATAACCCCAACCAATGTTACATTTGGAAAATGATGTCCTTTTACAACCATTTGCGTTCCAATCAAAATATCTATATTTTCATTTTTAAATTTGTTTAAAATTTCTTCATGTGAATTCTTTTTTGTTACTGTATCAATATCCATTCTAATTGTTGAAGCATTTGGAAATTGTTTATGTATTTCTTGCTCTAGTTTTTGTGTACCTGTTCCGAAATATCGAATTTTATCACTATGACATTCTGGACAAACTGTTACAATATTTTCTTCATGTCCACAATAGTGACATTTTAATTTTCTTTCATAACTATGATAAGTCATGCTAATATTGCAATTTGGACATTTTACTGTATATCCACAATTTCTACACATGATAAATGTTGAGTACCCTCTTCTATTTAAAAATAATATGGTTTGTCTTTTTTGTTTCAAATTTTCTTCAATGCTATTATATAATTCAAAACTTAACATTGAACGATTGCCATTTGCCAATTCTTGTTTTAAGTCAATAATCTCAACTTTTGGTAGTGAAGATTTGTTAGCTCTTTTCGTTAACTCTAGCAAGGTAATTTTGCTTTCTGTTTCTTGATTTTGTCTTTCTGTTATTTCTTTATCTGAAATAGCTTTTATACTATCTTTTGTATCATTCTCAAATTGCCTTTTATAATCTTCTGTTTTTATATTTGTTTCATGTTCAAACTCTGTACTTTTCTGTAATTTCTGAAAAATTGATTTTTCTTGTGTTTTATAAAATGTTACAATGTCTGGCGTTGCACTTCCTAGTAACAAAGGTGCCTGATTTTCTTTTGCTAAGATTTTTGCAATTTCTTTGGCATTGTATCTTGGATTGGTTTCAGACTTATATGAACTATCATGTTCTTCGTCTATAATGATAATCCCAATATTTTCAATAGGTGCAAATATAGCTGACCTTGCACCTATCACAATTCTAGCCTTTTTCTCTCGAATTCTCTCCCATTCGTCATGTCTTTCTCCAATCGATAATTTACTATGTAAAATAGCAATTTCTTCTTTTCCAAATCGAGAAATAAATCTATCTAACATTTGTGGAGTTAAAGATATTTCTGGAACTAAAACAATGGCATTTTTACCTATATTTAAAACTTTTTCAATCAACTGTAAATAGACTTCTGTTTTTCCAGAACCTGTTACACCATATAACAAAAATTGTTCATATCTTTTTTGGTCGATTGCCTCTTCTACTTGTTTAAATGCCTTTTCTTGCTCGTCTGTTAAATTTAGTTTATATGTTTTTTCACAATTTCTCCCCAACAGTGGATTACGTTCAACCTTTTTTTCTATAATCTCTAAATATCCGTTTTTCACTAAAGTATTTACAATGGCTCTTGAACAATCTGTGAACATTTCGATTTCTGGTACAGTAGCTCCTTCATTGTCTTTTATAAAATTTAATAATTTTTTATGTTTTTCTGATTTTATTTTTCCTGTTTCAATTTCAAATTCAATTTCTTCTATTTCTTTTTTTAAGTACACACAATTAATGGTTTTATCTTGAATTCTTTTTTCTTTATTTTTATTTCTCGTACCTGGTGTTAACATTAATTTGATACAATCTGATACATTGCAAAAATATCGCTTTGCCATCCATTTGGCTAATGCAATTTGTTTGTCTGTCAAATTTTCTTCAAGTTTTGCAATGTCTTTTACTTCAAATTGTGATTTTTCTTTCATGCCTACAACAAATGCTTCTGTTAGTTTTCCACCATTGCCAAAAGGAACTAACACTTTACTTCCTATAAGTATTAGTTCTTCTAATTCCTTTGGTATGTTGTAATCAAAGGTTCTATTTAGTTTTTTTGCTCCTCTATTGATAATGACTTCTGCTACCATTTATTTCTCCTTTTCACTAGGACAAGTATATCAAACTTTTTTAGTTTAAACAAGAAAAATTATGTAATAAAAATTTTATTTTTTTAACAAGAAGATTTTTAGATTTCTTAAAAGAAGAAAATCAACATGACTTTCCTAATATATATCAAAAGCAAGCTAGATTGATTAAACTCAATTTTGCTTGCTTTTTTTGTTTGAATATTATTTTGTTTCTGTTTGATTTAATTTTTTCGACAAATTTCTTCTTAATTAGACATATTTTTACAATTTTGATACAATCTCAAACCTGTCCCAAATTGTCTCATTCTACATATCCCACACTATCATCTTGATAAAGTGTACCTTTTAGTGCTTGTCCCTCCACAGTTCCATTATTTGTAGAATTTTCTATTGTACTTAGTTCCTCACTATATCCTGAGATACCTCCAATATAAATATTTTTTTCTGTCGAGGTCCCTTTTACTTTTCCATTGTTGCTACTATCTTTTATGCTTACAACACTTCCTTCCCACGAATCATTATATCCACTTATTCCACCTAAGTGTATAGTCATATTATATTTCACATCAATATCTCCATTATTGATACATGCTTCCATAGGTGTACCATTATTATATCCACAAATTCCTCCTACATCGGCAGTATTATCCTGCCTTTCTGTCTTTTGTCCGACTAATCGTGATATTTCCATTATTTATACAATTTTTATATATACCATTAGTATCTTCAAACCCTGAACCAAATCCTACTATACCTCCCGTATAAGTCCACTCACAGTCCTGAAAAACTATATTTCCGTCATTTGTACAATTTTCAATAGGTCCATAGATACCTCCTGCTATTCCACCAATATTAGCCCCTCCGTGAACATGTAATATTAACTTTACTATAACAATCTTTTATTGAACAGCTTTCAACATCACTAAAGGTATAATTACCATATCCAACAATTCCTCCAACATACTCCATATTCTTTATTGTTATTTGACCAGTAAGTGTTAAATTTTCTATTGTTGAATCTGATATTCTTCCAAATAACCCAACATATCTTCTCATATTTTCTGGTACAGTTTCTCTATTAATATATAAGTTTTTTATACTACAACCGTTACCATTAAAAAATCCTTCAAAACCATAATTATTCATTCCCATTCCAATTGGAATAAAACCTTCTCCACTTGTACATAATGTTTTAATTGCTTCTCCATTTGCGTCTTTTACATATCCTCCTGATTCACTACTATATACATACTTTTCTTCTGCATTTACATATGATTTTGTTGAATTAAAATCTAATGTTTGTGTTATTTGAAAATATTTTCCAATATAACTTTCTCCACTATTTGTATTCGTAGACAATGCTACTAAATCTTCTATACTTTCTATCAAATATGGATCATCTACATCTCCAGTACCATTGAATTCTCCTGGATTTGTATCTGCTATTTGAGGTGTTTCTTCTAAATCTTCACTAACAATATTTCCTTCTTGTGATATGACATAAGAATGCCCTGTATCGGAATATGTTACGGTTAAAGTTCCTGTTCCTGTTACTCCTGCTGTTGTTTTCCCATCTGTATGCAATTGATTCTCTAATGCACTTGCTTCAATATTTGTATTATCTCCATTAGCTCTTTTTCCTATCGTTACTGCTTGCCAAGCCATGTTTATTGCTTCTTTTTCATCTGCTACAACCGTTGTAGTTTTAGCTTCACTTGCTCTTGTTAATATTCCATTTTCTCCTGTTAATGTTGCAATCGTTACACCTGCTAATATTAATAATACAATGAT
>CALWZZ010000044.1 GCA_944386145.1 uncultured Clostridia bacterium
CTATATGCAAGAAAATATATATAATAATAATTACTTCTTTGTAGATGAATCAGGAGATACAACTTTTTATAACAGAATATGATTCTTTGATAACAAATTTATTTAAAAATATATTACATTTATCTAATAACAACTATATTTATATAGCAACTAGAGGAAGTAAAAAAAGACAAGCTCCACTAGAACAAGCAATACAAAAAGCTTTGAATTATACCGAAAACAAATTAAATACTATAATTGATTCTACACAGAAAATATTACCACAAAATCCATCAGGAGAAGTGTGTTTGCTGATTGTAGATTATTGTTATTGGGCAGTACAAAGAGCTTTTTTACAAAATGATATGAGATACTATAAATTTTTGAAAGAAAAATTTGGATTAATTGTAGATTTGTATGATTATAAAAAAGGTTGAAAAATTTAATTCTTTTCCAATCGAATTGTATTTTAGGAAGGAATGATAGCAAAGATGAAAAAAAGAACCAAAATCATAATTATATGTATATTAACGCTAATTGCAATAGGACTAATTACAGCCTTGTTTGTAACCCAATACTATGTACAGAAAAATATATCTCCTGAAACAAGCGAGACTATATTTACTAAAAACATTATCGAGCCAGACAGAATTGTATATAGAAATCAAAATGGGCAATATTATCAATTTGCAAAAGATACAGAAGCATATAATCAAATAATAGAAAGTGTCAAAAAGTCACTACGCAATTATAGTGAAAGTGGAAATACATTAACAGAAGAGGAAATCGATGCTATTCATGAAAAGTCTTTTATAGAATTTGACTATGAAACAGCAAGCAAAAACTATATTATTCCGTTAGAAGAAAATGAAAATGCAAATATGGTTAAATTAGGGAATACAGGAGGAATTGTTGTATCAAATCAGTTAAGTAATTTAAAAGAATTAACGACAATTGTAGATGAACAATCCCAAAATGCAACACCTTATGAGTTCCAATATCAAGAATTATTGTCTAGAAACACAATTACGACAATGGAATACAGGTATTTGCAACAATTTAAGCAGATTAACTATAAAATTTACCAAGTAAAAATTCAAGATATGGAAACTTATGAACTATATAAAGAAATGTGTAATTTAGCTTTTGATACAGAAATTACTGAAGATATATTTCAAAATAATGATTTGATTTTAACAGTGTCATTGGTTCCTAAAATTACGGTAAAAGTTAATATTGGAAATATTCAGTATACATATGAGAACATGAATGATGTAGATTATCAATATACAGCCCATTTATTAATTGTCAGTAAAATTGTCAATACAGACTGCATATATAACACAGATTTAACAGAAATTGAAGCAGAGGTTGACAGAGGAAATTTTGAAACAGAATTTGATGAACAAGTAGATAATTTAGATACACAAATTTTTGTAAAAGATTTTGATAGTTTTTATCAAGAATATCAAAATGCTACAGGAGAAATATCACAAGAGCGAGCAGAAGAAATAGCTGAAATTGGATTTGAAGAAGCCGAAAGAGTAGTCGGTAATTATGATAAAGAGACACAAGAATGTAGAGAAACAGAAATAACACCAAATAACTTTTTTACAAGAAAGTACAACGAAGGGGATAAAACAGAAGCATATACAGTGCAAGGATATGCTATTTCAAGACAAGATGATATGGGAAATGGTGTACAAATCTATGTAGACAAGCACTTAGGAAAAATTGTCGGTGCCAGTGCTTTTGGAGATTAATAAAAAAGAAGGTATAGTATGAATGAAAAAATAAAAAAAGTAAGTTTAATTGTATCAATTATCATAGTAGTAGGAGCTTCTTTTGTATATGCAAAATCATTATATGCTTTTGCTTTAAGTGTACTGTATAACCCAAGATTGGATAATATGTTAATGTTATTATCAGAAATATTTTTAATGGGAAGCATTATCTATATTCTATATAAATATTTACTATGTATAATAGAAGCGTTTCAAAATAAGAAAAAAAGCAAGCCAATTCTTATGATACTATTTATTGTTTTAGTAATAACAATAGCAGTTATATTAGAACTAGAAGCAAGAACATTTCTTGCAACTGTATTGATACCATTTCTTTATATTGTAGGAATTATTGTAATTCCCATAATCATGTTAGGCATTATTTTATTAGGAAAAAGTGAAAATAGAAAAAGAAAAATTATTTTAGTAATCATATTAATAGCCATAACGATTGGTATATATCTTGTCCATTATTCATACTTAACTACTGCGACAAATTCAGTTATCAGTAATATACAAAGCTTTTTTGTAAGTAATGAAGATGACACTACCAATACAGCAGAATATAATTTGATTTATTTAGAAAATTATAAACAAAAAATGGAAAGTAAAGGTTACTTAGATAAATATGATGTAGAAAATATCTTAAGAATTGTGGATAGTCGAATTGATAATATCATTGTTCACTATAATGATGGAAAGGAAGAATTTGAATATAACAATGTGGACAACCAATTGGCAGATGAATTAGGGGCAAAACTAGAAGGAGATTTTTATAAATTTCAGTATACGCATAAAGATGGGCAAACAAATATCTACATTGAAAAATATCAGACGGAAACTAACGAAAGTGAAGAAAAAAATGCTGATATATTTTTAACAACAGAACCAAATTATAATGTTACAAATACAAGAGCTGACTATGAAACAGAAGATGATGTGAATTTTTTAATTGAAAATAGAGTTAATCTTGCAAAAGGAGCAGATAGTACAATCAACAGTTTGAGAATTGTTTTTGCATATGACAGTGAAAGACACAATTATATTCCTTATGTAGATGATGAACAATTAAGTATGATAGAATCTTATAAAATTTATTCTACTGGAATGTCTATTACATTAAAAGAAGGTGTAATATTAGCTAAAAAGGATTATACGCTTAGAATTAATCGATATAATGAATATCTAGTAGTAGACGAGGATAAGGAACCATTTTATTATTATAAATATGAACCGATTGCAACAGAAACCAGAAATGGTAATGGAAATACAGTTATTGAATTTTCATTTGATAACACGTATGCTTTGGGAGATTTGAAAAATATTGAGATTATTTTTTAAAAAAATGTGTCGAATTTTAAATAATACTTGGAAAAAATGAAGAAAGATGATATACTATTAAGGTAAAATAAATAAAAGGAGTAAAAAAATGGAAAATATCAAAATCTTTGCCTGTAAAAGTGCAGAAAATTTCACAAAAGAGATATGTGATTATCTAAAATTACCAGTAGGACAAATGGACATACTAAAGTTTAAAAATGATAATACATTTGTACAAATTAAGGAAACAGTAAGAGAACAAGATGTGTATATTGTTCAAACAACAACACCTCCAGTAAATGAAAGAGTTATGGAGTTGTTAATCGCAATTGATGCATTTAAGAGAGCATCAGCAAAAAATATCAATGTGGTTTTACCATATTATATTTATTCAAGATCAGATAAAAAAGATCAACCAAGAATACCAGTAACAGCAAAATTAATGCAACAACTATTAGAAGCAGCAGGAGCAACAAGAGTTATTACATGTGACTTACATAATCCAGCAATTCAAGCATATTTTAATATCAATTGTGACAGATTATCAGCACAAAACATATTACAAAAATATTTTAAAGAAAAGAACTTAAAAGATATGGTAATTGTTGCAACAGACGCAGGAAGTTCAAAAAAAGCATATAAATATTCAGAATATTTTGGATGCCCAATCGCCTTAATTGATAAAAGAAGAGCAGGCAATGATGATAAAGCCATTGCAACAACTGTTATAGGAGATGTAGAAAACAAAGAAGCCATCATCTTTGATGATGAGGTAGATACAGCAGGTTCATTAATCGAAACAGCAAAAATTCTAGAGAGATTTAAAGCAAAAGAAATATATGCAGGATGTACACATGGTGTATTATCAGCAGATGCTGTAAAAAGAATTGAAGCTTCTCCAATAAAGGAATTAGTTATTACAAATACAATTCCATTGCCAGAAGAAAAACAAAGTGACAAGATAAAAGTATTAACCATTGCCCCATTATTTGCAGAAGCTATAAAAAGAATTAATGAAGCTAGACCACTAGGAGAATTATTTGTATTGGAATAATGTTCAATTGGGGACGTTTCCATTTGAGACATTTTAACAAAGAAGATTGAATTTGTTTTAAAATTCAACAATATTATGATAAATTTATATAAAAAGTTAAAATTAAAATAAAGAGGAATTTTACGAATATGTGAAATTTCTCTTTTTTACATTATAGGAAATTGCATTTCTTATAATGTAAAAAAACATAATTGCACAGAAAAATTATTTCATAATTTTTCGCGCAACAAATCTTATACGCTTCTTGCTAGACCTTAAATTAACATAGCAAATATTAAAAGTAGAGAAAAGGTCTAGCGAAGCTAGATTTGTTCTTATACAAAATTGTTTTGCAAAAGCTTTTATAATATTAATAGCTAAGGTTTATATGAATGTCAAATAAAAGCTAAATAATTGAAAAATAGTGAGGAAAATTCAAATAAAGCTTGCAAATTTACATAATGTGATATATAATAGATACATGTTGTAGATGCAACTAGCCACGTTGTATTATAAGGAGGAAAGCTTATGCGATATGCAGTCATAACACAAAACTTATATAATCTCATGCGGACAGATAAAGAGGTAAATCCTTTCCAGTTTAAAGAGGAATGTGAAACCTTATATGATGCCATTAAGTGTGTAGGTATCGAAAATTTAGATATTACCTACAAAACTAAAGATGGCATAAAGGAGAAAGTAGCAGCTACAAACTTGACAGATATAGCAAAAGCAGTCGCTGCTTTTCCAGTGGTACTGAAGTACCGATGGACAGATTTAGACCAGGGCAGGCTGGCTAGACATTATCAGATGGATAGTGGCATTACCACTTTACTCATGAACCTGAGCATTTTTAAAGGAAGTGGCCTTGACTTAAAGGTTACAAATATCCAGGAATTTATGCAAGCATATAAAAAAACGTATGCTTGCCATATGAATTTCACAAAGTAATTAATTTGTTTAAGAAAAACGTGGCCGAACAAGCACCAGCGTAATGCTGGTGTTTTTCGTCGAATAGAAAAAATAGCTTTTTCTTTTGAAGATAAAATATTTATTTTCACTTTGAATTGTGAAACAAAAAAAGTTTCATATTATTTCCTATTCAACAAACAACAATGTTGCACAGAAAAATCCGACATTCATATATAAGAGTACTTTTCAATTTTCAGTTAAAAGCAAAAACAGAAAATGTCTCAAAAAGAAACGTCCCCAAATGGACATAAATAAAAGAAATTCTTGAAATTTATGGAAATATTCAAAAAAATATGATAAAATAGATAATGTCAAAATAAAAACGGACATAAAACTAGAATATAAATTTTTTAACCAGATTTGTGCGATTTAGAAAGGAATGAGATTAACCATGGGATTTTTTGATAAATTAAAAAATGGATTAAATAAAACAAAAAAATCATTTGATGAAAAAATTAATAATGTATTTAGTAGCTTTAGAAAAGTAGATGAAGACTTTTTAGAAGAGCTAGAAGAAATTTTAATTATGTCAGATATTGGAATGGACACATCTGTGAAAATTATCAATAATTTAAGAGATAGAATTAAAAAAGAAAAAATAGAAGATGAAGAAGATGTAAAAAAAGCATTACGAGAAGAAATGCAAAAAATATTAGAAGTAACAGATGTAGCTTTACAATTAAATACAAAACCATCTGTAATTTTAGTGGTTGGTGTAAATGGTGTAGGAAAAACTACATCAATAGGAAAAATAGCAAATCGTTTAGCAAAAGATGGAAAGAAAGTTGTTGTGGCAGCGGCAGATACTTTCAGAGCGGCTGCTGTGGAGCAATTAGAGATTTGGGCTAAAAGGTCAGGAGCAGATATTGTAAAAAGAGAAGAGGGGGTAGACCCTGCGTCTGTTGTATATGATGCTATAAAAATAACAAGAGAAAAAAATGCAGATGTGCTAATTGTTGATACTGCTGGAAGACTTCATAACAAAAAATATTTAATGGATGAATTAAATAAAATCCAAAAAGTGATTAATAAAGAAATGGCAGAAGCTGATAAAGAAGTCTTATTGGTTATTGATGGGACTACTGGACAAAATGCGATTTCACAGGTAAAAGCTTTTAAAGAAGAGGCAGATATTACAGGTTTAGTTCTTACTAAATTAGATGGTACAGCGAAAGGTGGCGTCGTTATTGGAATTGTAGAAGAAAATAAAATTCCTGTAAAATTTATCGGCGTAGGAGAGCAAATTGATGATATGGAGATTTTTAATGCCGAAGATTTTGTAAAAGCCATTATTTAAGAAAAGTGTTGGATGTTGAAATTTAAAATTTTTATCCAAATATTAGAAAACGATATGAAGCTTTTTTGTTTTAATTTTAAAATCAAAGTGAAAATATAAATATGGATATTTTATTTTCAAAAAAGATTATATAAATTTTCTAATATATTGTGCAAATTAAGGAGGAGAGGTTTTGGAGGAAGAAAGAAAAGAAACGATAGTAGAAAATCAAGAGAATGATAAAAAAATAGAGCAAACAGTACAACCAAAGAAAAAAAGTAAAATTAGAATGATTTTAGTTCTTGCATTTATAGCTATATTTGCAATTGTATCATATATCCAAGTAAGAGGAAGCTATTTAGAGTATTTAGAGCTAGGAGAAAATTATGTTCAGGTATTTTGGACAAACTTAATATATCGATATGCTATAATGGCAATCAATTTTGTTGTCTTATTCTTTATGATTTACATGACCAATCGTGGAATAAAAAAAGGATTAAAACCATTTTTCGAAAAAGAAAATAAAGAAATGCCCAAATTATTAAATAAATCAATTTCATTGGTTATTTCAATTCTTGTAAGTGTAATTGCTTCAAATGTAATGATGCAAAAAATCATGTTGGTTATGGGAAATACGGCTTTTGGAATTAATGACCCAATATTTGGGCTAGATATTTCATACTATGTATTCCAAAAACCGGTCATTGAAATGTTTGTATATTATATAGTTGGAATTGTTGTAGGGTTAACCGTTTACATGGCAGCATATTATATAATTGTATTTAACCGTTATTTTGACGGTGTTGATAGACAAATGCTAAAAGAAAGCTTGTTAATGAAAAAATTAACAAGAAATATTTTATTCATTATTATAGGTGTAGCACTAATAACCATTTTAAGTACACAAAATTTAATGTTTGGAAAAATTATGACAATTGATGAAAATATAGAAATTACTGGTGCAGGGATGACAGAAGCAACTGTTAGATTATGGGGATATATCCTATTTGCTTTTGTAATAATAATTTTTGCATATAGAGCTTTACAGGCTTTTAAAAAGGAAAATACCGCAAAAGTGTTAAAAAATTTGGCTGTTATTCCAATTTATTTGGTAGTATTATTTTTAGTTATGGTAGGATTTGATTTAATTTATGTAAAATCTAATGAATTAGATAGAGAGAGACCATATATTTCACAAAATATCGAAAACACAAAAAATGCTTATGGATTAGATGTTGAAGAAGAAGCCATCGAATATTCTGGAACAGTAACAGAACAAGAGTTAAATGCAAACAGAAACGTTGTCAATAATATACCAATTATTAGTGAAACAGCAGTGCTAACAACTTTACAAAATACACAAACAAGTACAGGATATTATACATATAGAACAGCAAATTTGGCAAAATACAAAATAGGAGAAGAAGAACAACTTGTATATTTATCTCCAAGAGAAATTACAAGTTCAGATAGAACTTACAGTAATAAAACCTATGAATATACCCATGGGTATGGAGAAATTATCACATCAGCAACAGAAAGCACAGAAACTGGAAATATAGAATATATACAAAAAAATGTATCAGGAAATGATGAAGTAATTGATGTATCTGAGCCAAGAATTTATTTTAGTACAGATGATAGTGCTATTATTGCAACAAATGCAAAAAATAAACAAGAATATGATTACACAGACGAAAGTGGCAATGACGTTACTTCTAGCTATGATGGAGAAGCTGGTTTGCAATTAAACTTTTTAGATAGAGTAGTTCTAGCTATGTATAAAGGCGATATTAACTTAGCATTTTCAACTGAAATTACAAGTGATAGTAAAATCTTGATAAATAGAAATATTATTGAAAGAGCTAAAAAAGCATTACCATATTTAATGTATGACGAAAATCCATATACAGTTATTAGTGATGATGGAAAAATTTATTGGGTATTAGACGCATATACCATTTCAAGTAGTTATCCATACTCTCAATATACAGAAATTGAACATGAGGGAGAAACAAGAGATATCAATTATATTAGAAATTCTGTAAAAGTGATTATTGACGCATATAATGGAACAATGGATTTCTATATTACAGATAGAACAGACCCAATTGCAATGGCATATAGAAATATTTATCCTTCATTATTTGCAGATTTAGATGCAGAAATACCAGCAGATATTGCAGAACATTTTGTATATCCAGAATTTTTATACAATGTTCAAGCTGAAATTTTAAAAGTATATCATAATGTAAGACCAGATGTATTATACCGTTCAGATGACTTATGGGATTTTGTAAGATATAATAGCATAAACTCAACAAGGTCAACAGGAACATATTTAGAGCCATACTATATCATGGTACAAACAGACAATGGAGAAGAATTAGGACTAATGCAAATATACACACAAAATGATAGACAAAATATTATTTCATATCTAGTAGGAACAGCAGAAGGTGGCACAAATCGATTAAAATTATGTACATTTTCAGCAGATAGCAATATCGTTAGTCCAACACAATTAGACAACCAAATTGAAGAAGATGAAGCGATATCATCAGAATTACAAACATTAGAAACGACAGGAACCAGAATTACAAAACAAATGATAATTGTGCCAATAGAAAACACCCTATTGTATGTTGAACCAATTTATCAAACAATGATAAATGAATCTCAAATTCCATTGCTAAAAAAAGTGATAGTTGCTTCAGGAAATAAAGTAGCGATAGGAGACACATTGCAAGAAGCATTGCAAAATTTACTTTCAAATTATGCAGTAGATATCGAAGTGGAAAATACAGAAGATATTGATGGTTTAATTGATTCGATTATCAAAGCAAATCAAAATTTAAAAGAATCAACAGGCAATAGTGATTGGGAAATGATGGGAAGCGATATAGAACGATTACAAACATTAATAGATTCTTTGGAAAGAATGCGAGAGGAAGAAGCTTCAAATACGGATAATACACAAAATACAAATAATACAAATACAATAGATAATACGACCAATGTGATAGATAATGTAACAGCTGAAAATGCGAATGTGGTTGATTAGAAGACAGAATAGAATAAAAAAATTGAATAAAAAAGACACAAAAAATCCACCCTATAACTAAGGTGGATTTTTTATGTTTGGTTTTTTTAATAGAATAAAAAGCAAAAAAATAGAAATATTAAATACGTCTATAAATAATTTAATAGAAACATTTCAAAAGTCAAATATTGAAGAATGGACATACATTTTTGGAAGCAAAAAGGAAATTATCAAAAGGAATTTTATTGCTGGAATATTTAGAGGCGTTGGAATAGGAATTGGTGTTACAATTATAACAGCTGTTTTAATTATTTTGCTACAAAGAATTGTAGCACTTAACATTCCAGTAATTGGAGAATATATTGCCGACATTGTTGAAATTGTGCAGAGAAGCAGATAAAATGATTTAAAAAGCACCAAAATATCACTGAATTCTTAAGTTATTAAAAAAGTCATATTATCATATTTTATTTATTAAATGGCTAGCGTTACAGAATATACAAATTCTAACATTATAAAGCAGGCACCTCTCACAGCAAGTCTGAGATTCTCCTACTTGATAATGTAAGAATTTGTAATATTCTTCCACTAGCACATTTAATTTCATAAAATATGATAATATGACTTTTGTTATTATAAAAATTAAAAGAATTTAACTTTAATTCAATGATATTTTGGTGCTTTTTAAATCATTTCATATTTAATTTTCCAATTTATAAAAGACTTTTTTACCCTTCTTTAAAATTGCATACCCTTGAGAAAAATCTTTTTCAGAAAGCATATAATTAGTATCTGAAACTTTTTCATCATTTAAAGAAATACCACCTTGTGAAATTAATGTTCTTGCTTGACCTTTAGAAGGAGCAATTCCTGTTTGTATAATAGCATCAACTATAGAAATATGGATATCATCTAATTTTACAGTAGGCATATTGTCTAAACTTCCAGTTCCATTAAATAAAGCATTAGAAGCTTCTTCTGCCTTTTTTGCTTCTTCTTCTCCATGAATTAATTTTGTAATTTCAAAAGCAGCAACTTTTTTTGCTTCATTTATCTTCTCATCTTTTAAATTTGACAATTCATTAATTTGTTCAATAGGAAGAAAAGTTAGCATTTTTAATACTGTTTCTACACTACTGTCTTCAATATTTCTCCAGTATTGATAAAATTCATAAGGAGAAGTTTTGTTAGGGTCTAACCATAAAGCACCTTTTTCTGTTTTACCCATTTTTTTACCTTCTTTTGTTGTCAAAAGTTTAAAGGTTAATCCAAAAGAATCATCTTTTCCAATTTTTCTAATTAATTCAACACCACCAATGATATTAGACCATTGGTCATTTCCACCCATTTGAAGCTTACAACCATATTTGTTATATAAATATAAAAAGTCATAAGATTGCATTAGCATATAGCTCATTTCAAAAAAAGTTAAACCTGTTTCTAATCTTTGTTTATAACATTCAGCAGCAAGCATTCTGTTAACAGAAAATAAACTACCAATTTCGCGAACAAAGTCAACAAACTTCAAATCTAATAACCAATCTGCGTTATTGACAATAATAGCTGCATTTTCTCCTTCAAAACTTACAAATTTTTCAACCTGTTTTTTGATACATTCAACATTATGATTAATTTCTTCTCTTGACATCATTTTTCTCATATCTGTTTTTCCGAGAAGGGTCTCCAATTGTTGCAGTACCACCACCAACTAAAATAATTGGCTTATGACCACATTTTTGCATGTGACTGGCAACCATTAAAGAAACAAAATG
>CALWZZ010000045.1 GCA_944386145.1 uncultured Clostridia bacterium
TCTACATTCTATAAAATAATTTTTTAACTTGTGAATTGTAACTATGTATTGTACACTGAACAGAAACCCAAAAAGTATATTATTTTAAACAATCCAACGGAATATTCATTTCTTCTTTTGAAAACGGATTTTCATTTATATATAATTTATTTTTAATTTTCTCTTTAAATACATTTTGCAAATTTTTATCTTTTGTTAATACCACTGCAATACAATCTTTTTTAAGATTAATAATACGAATAGCCTCTTCGATATCTTCTTCATCCAATACTTCTACTTCAAAAAAATTATCGGAAGCATAATCATAAATACTTCTATTTAGTTCCTCTAACTCTTCATCAAGGCAATACAAAATATATTCATTATATGGTACATACTGGTACTTTCCTAGATATTCTGCTTTCTTTTGTATAGCACCAATAATGATTGTTTTGATTTCTTTTTCTATGATTGATTTTTTATCTAAAATCTCTATACAATGTATTAATAATTTTGGTAAATGATTTTCTTCCAAAATTTGATTTATCATTTTTACGATAAATTGATTTGTAGATAGCATAAATTCTCCTGTTTCTAATAGTAATTGCTTTTGATAAATTATCGCCTGTATACACATATTTAGTGCTACATATGGATTGCCATAAAAACTCACAACCATTTTTTCTACATATTGGGTTTGTTGCTCGTTTTCTAATGTTTTGCTTCTATCTACTTTTTGTTTATATGTATCTACAATTTCTATAAATTTATCTAAATCGATTTTCTTTCTCCATTTTTTTAAATCTATATTTGTTATTTCTTCGAGTATTTGTTTATCTTTTATAAATACATTTTTTATTTCATTAAGTAGTTTTATTGTTTTATTTGTGTCAATATGACTATATGCTATCTCTTCATTTAAAAAATCTTGAAATTCTTTGTCCATTTTATATATGTTTCCTTTCTCAGAATACAAATCAGGTTGAAAAACCTTGACAATATTCGTAATTATTTTTCAACCTTTTTATGTATTTTCTATTTTGCTAATTTTATCTTTCTTCATAAAGTTCTCTACTTTTTCTTACTTCTTCCCACATCATATGTGTGTTTCGTATTTTATCTTTTTCTTCTTTGGTATATTCTTCACTGTCTTCTAATCTCTTTAATGCTTTTTGTCTTTGCGTTTCTGTTCTTGCCTTTGCTAAATCCTCTGGTATTCCTAATAATTTTTGTACATTTTTTGTATATTGATGTTTCGTATGCCTTAATTCTCTTCCTATTCCCCTGTCTTCTAAATTTGGCAATTCTCTCATCAAGTCTATCAATTCTGACCTACTAAGTCGGTTATTCGTAATAAATCTATCTTTATATGTTTCATATTCATCTTTTGTCAAGACGTAGCCGTTTGCACCATACTTGTCTGTCATTTTTTTCTTGCCATTTTGTGCTTTTTTCAAGCAATAGAATTGTTCGATAACAACAATTCCATCTTTCACATTTGGTAATTGTACTGCTAAATGCCCATCTTTAAATGTTGTCATTTTTACATCTTCATCTGACGCTATCCAAGCATTATATCTAACAGCAGTGTCAAATAAATATCTATTTCTTGCTCCTTCTGTCGTTTTGGTTTCATCATTTTCTGTTTCCTCAACACCTATTTCATTTGTTTTCTGTTTTTTATTAGATGAATTTCCATTAACAGTTGTTTCTAATTCTGTAATATTTTCAAATAAGTCTTCTCTTATTTTTGCATCTTCAGGGGTTGAAAATACAATATTTACTAAATTAATTTTTTGTTCTAATTCCATATCTTTAGCTTTCATCAGATTTTGAAAGTCATGTAAAATTAAACTTCTATTTTGATATAACCTTTTGACATCTTTGGCAACAATGTCTCCACTTTTCAATAAATGAATGACTTCATCTTGTTCTCCCCAAAGTACCACTGTGTCAATTGGTATTGCTTCTAATTGATATAGATTTCTTCTATCTTCTTCTCCAAATGCTTTCTTTTGTTTACCATTTTCAATGTCATCTTCTACCCTTTCTTCTGTTCTCATGATAAATTCATTTGCCACTTCATTTCTTTCTTCTTCAGATAAACCATTTAGTCGTAATGCTTTATATAATGCTATATATTTCTTTAATTCTGTTTCATCTGGAGATTTTTGTTCCCTTATTTTCATGTAACTATCAATTATATATTGTTCTATATCTAAATCAGTAAATGAATTACCTTCTTTTTTTAATTCTGCCATTGTATGAATATCAATTTGTCCCTTTTGGTATGCTTGCATTAGATTATCCATGCTAATAATACCTCTATCTGCTAATTTGGCATATGTCTTTTCAGATAGTAATCCGTAATGTAATATGTCTTCTTGTTTTACACTTTCTGTCTTTTGATTTTTTTCTAGTTCACTTATTAATTCTTTTCCTGCTTGTATGATATCTTCTTCTGATTTTCCATTTATATATAGTTCTTTATATAAGTCTAAATATCTTTTTATTGTTTCCATTTCATATTGATTTTGTTCTGTCTTTTCTGCTTTTTCAAGTGAAGATAGTCTATCCAAATTTTGTAGTATAAATTCTGGTGTTATCGTATTTTCTAAAGATAAATTATCTTTAACTTCATGTATCTTATCTAGATTAAACTTTCTTGTTTCGTACATTTTTAGAATTGTTTGTTCATCCATTAACCCTACGTTTACCATTTGGTTTAACTCATCTACCTCCATTTCGCCACTACCTCTTATAAGTGCTTGTCTAATATACTGTATCTGATTTTTTGTAAGGTCTCCTATTTCTCTTTTACCACATAACACTAAATATATCTGCTTAACAATCATGGCATTTGACATATATCTTCCATCTATATATTTTTCCATTACCATCTTAGCATGGTCTGTTGTATATGTCCTGTCTCCCAAAGTGATTTCAATTTCTTTGTCCTTTATTACTGAATAATAATCTGATAAATATTGTTCTACCCCAAAATATTCTTGTTCTTTATCTTCTGTATCCCAGGTTCCGTCTGTAAAAATAACTTCTCCACCTTCTAAAGCCTCAGCAATTTGCATAAATGCTGTTAAACACATTTTGTCTATATCTACATATTTTTCTATTCCAATAAAAGATTTTTTCATAATTGGAATAAATTTCTCTATTTTATAATTTGTTGAATATTTTGAATTATTCATTAATTCATTTATTTCCTCTTGATTCAAAAATCCCTCTTGCTTAGCATTTAATAATGTACAATCCCAGATAGTTCTTCCTAGGTTGGGAATCTTAAAAATACTTTTGTCAGCCACTTGTTCTTTGGAAATCAATGCTGCCATAACAACTGCTTTATTTGGTAATTTGTGTAGTACCTTTTTGGTCTCTCTTTCTCTTTTTCTTGTTCCTGGAGATGGCACATCTTCTAAATAATCTTTACTAGAAATCACTTGTACTAAACATTGTCCTTTTCCTTGTGCCAAACGACAAATAGTAATATCTTCATCTTTCACAAGATTTTTTACCATTTCTTTGTTTTTTTTGAACCCATCTTCTATTCCTTTTCTGTCTTTTATATATTGATTTCTTAAAGGATGTTGAATATCATCAATAATCTCTTTCGCATCTGAATATCTTCTAAGAGAAATTAATAACACTTTTCTTTTGTCAATGTCTTTTTCATTTTGTTTTAAAAATTCTATAATATTGTCATGTTCTTCAAATCCATGTCTATTTCGTTTGAAGTGTGCATATTTATCTGAATATTCTTTCTTTTTTTCTGTATCTACCACATATGGAAGGTCTTGTTCAGTAATTTGTAAAAAACTATATTTTTCCAGCTCTGCAATTGTTATTTCATTTAATTGTTTCATATTTTATTTCATTCCTTTCTCTATGCATAAAATTTTTTACTCTTTATCTCACTACTATATTATAGCATTTAAATTTACATAAAGTCAATCGTGTCGTTTCCATATAATAAAAGGAAGCCTATTTTTTAAGCTCCCCTATTTCTTAAAAATCTTGTTCACTTTCTACATAACCGATATATGGTAAATTTCTATAGTTTTGGTTATAGTCCAAACCATATCCCACAACAAACTTATCTTCTATTCTAAATCCGATATATTCTACATCTAATTCTTTTATTCTTCTAGATGGTTTACTAAGCAACGTTGCAATCTTTAAACTGTTTGGCTTTTTAAGCATTAAATAATCTTTTAAAAATGCCAATGTTGTTCCCGTATCAATTATGTCTTCTATAATTAATACATCTTTTCCTTCAATACTATTTTTGATATCTTTTACAATTTTTACTTTTCCTGTGCTTTCTGTTCCTTCATAACTAGATACTTCTATAAATTCAAATTGTACTTTTGTTTTTAACTTTTTGGCTAGTTCTACCATAAATACAACTGAACCTTTTAAAATTCCGATTAAGATAATTTCTTTTCCTTCGTAATCTTTGTCTATTTCTTTTGCCATTTCTTCTAATCTTTTTTCAATTCTTGTTTCATTAATTAGTACATTCATGTTTCATTCAATCCTTTCTTAAGGCTTAAATCTTGGTTGAAAAAAAATTATATTTTCAACCGCATTCCCCTTATTTTTTATTTAGGCTTTCTGGTTACTTATCCCCTTTTATGTATGTTTTATTTTGAACACCTATATTATATATGATTTTACTTATATTTTCAATCTTTTTATCATTTTTTCTATTTATATAAAATATATTTATCCTGCATCTATCTAAATTGAAAATTTCTCCTATATCTTTTTTAGAAAAAACAAAAGCAAATTACTCAAATGAGAGCAATTTGCTTTTGTTTCATACATACATAAACCGAAGCCCACTTGCTTATTTGCAAGTGGCTTGGAAGAAAGATTAAAAAATCTTTCTTCCAATTTCCGTTCAGGAATGGCTTTTATTATTCACAAGAGTCCATTCCTGTCCATTCATGTTCATGAGCCTCTGGTTTTACTATCGGCTCATGGCCATAGGAATCGATGCCCAATGTCTTAGGCATCGGATTAGTAGTTTCTTTTTTGATGTCTTTGCAGACATCTTTTTTCCTTTTTTCAGCCATATTTTCTTTCCCTACTACCCATCATTTCTATGATGGCGTTCGTTCCCAAATATATCATTGGCTAAAATGATATATTCTTGCCTAACTCTCAAGGCCGGGCATTCTTTTATTTTTTGTACAAAGAAAAACAAGGCTGAAACACGCCTCAGTTTATATATGAGGTGCCCCATGCACCTGTTTTTCAATGTACTGCAACTTTTGTTGCATACGTATATTATAGCACTTTATTTCCTATTTTTCAAATTTTTTTATTAGGACTTGCTTATTTTTTGCTTTTAGTATAATATAATAGCAGTAAATTAGAAGTATGCAAAAAAGTTTTTAGAGAAAGGAGGAAATTTGAAGTTTATAGTTAGCGCCTGGACACTTTTTTTGGGGTGTTGACGAGGTTCAGAGTTATCGAAAGATTCGGCGGATGCTCTGATGGCTTTCACTTATGGTCATAAGTATTAATGAAAGAGCAGTAGTGATACTGTAACAAAGGTTAATACATATAAGTTTTATTTGCATACCTTTAATTCCAACAATCTCTAATTTTCTAGAGATATTATTAAAATTTAGCAAAAGAAATTTAATATATTCATTTGAATATATTAAATTGTCAGAATGGAGGATTTATTATGTGTGGAATTGTAGGTTATATAGGAAACCAAAAAGCAAGCCCTATTTTAATCAATGGGCTTTTAAGATTAGAATATAGAGGATATGACTCTGCTGGTATCTCAACAATTGAGCCAGAAGGCTTAGTAGTTATGAAAGATAAAGGAAGAGTTAAAAATTTATATAATATAAAAGGAATTGATGATTTAAAAGGAACAATTGGTATTGCACATACTAGATGGGCAACACATGGAAAACCATCTAAAGAAAATGCACACCCTCATCAAGATAATGCAAAATTCTTTAGTGTTGTTCATAATGGTATTGTTGAAAATTATAATGAATTAAGAAAATTTTTAATAGATAATGGATATACATTTTATTCTGATACAGATACAGAAATTGTACCAAATTTAATCCATTACTATTATACAAAAGACAACAGTGAAACGGGAAAAATGAAATTTTTAACAGCTGTCAAAAAAGCTTGTTCTGATTTAAAAGGAAGTTTTGCTTTAGAAATCATTTGTAAAGACTTCCCAGATAATATGATTGTTGTTAGAAAAGATAGTCCATTAGTTATCGGAAAAGGAATTGATGAAAATTATATTTCTTCAGATATTCCAGCTATCCTTTCATTTACAAGAAACTTCTATCTTTTAAATGATTTTGAATATGCTTTCTTATCAAGAGGTTCTGCAGAATTTTATGATAAGGATTTAAATAAAATTGATAAAAAAACACAAAGCATTGAATGGGACGCTGCTAGTAGTGAAAAAAATGGTTATGAAGATTTCATGTTAAAAGAAATTCATGAACAACCAACTGCTATTCGTGAAACGATTGGTGCTAAATTTAGTGAAGATTCAAAATGTGAATTTGATGAATTAAACTTTACAAAAGACTATTTATCAGGTTTAAACAAAATTTATATTGTCGCTTGTGGTACAGCTATGCATGCTGGTTTAGTTGGTAAAAATGTAATCGAAAAACTTTGTAGAATTCCAACTGAAGTAGATATTGCTTCTGAATTTCGATATAGGGACCCATTAATTGATGACAAAACTTTATGTATCTTTATTTCTCAATCTGGAGAAACTGCAGATACAATTGCCGCATTAAAATTGTCTAAACAAAAAGGTGCCAAAACACTTGCTATATCAAATGTTATAGGAAGTTCTATTACAAGAGAAGCAGATTATTCAATTTATACCCATGCAGGACCAGAAATTGCTGTTGCTTCAACAAAAGCCTATACGTCACAAGTTGTTTTAATAATTATTTTAGCTATCTATTTTGCAGAAATTTTAGAAAAAAATTCTGAAGAATTATATGAATTAAAAAAAGAAATTCTAGAATTACCTAGACAAATCGAAGAATGTTTAAAACTAGAAGATCAAATTAAAGATTTTGCCAAAAAAGTTTATCAAGAAAAAGACATCTTCTTCATTGGTAGAGGTGTTGATGAAACTGTTGCAAAAGAAGGTTCTTTAAAATTAAAAGAAATTTCATATATTCATTCAGAAAGTTATGCTGCAGGTGAATTAAAACATGGTGCTATCGCACTAATTGAAAAAGATGTAACAGTTGTAGGAATTATGACAGAACCAACACTAGTAGAGAAAACTGTTAGCAATATTCAAGAAGTTATTACACGTGGTGCTAAAACATTTATTGTTACAAACCAAAAAATTGATAAGTCTATGTTTGATATTGTATTAGAAATTCCAGAAACAAATCCATATATCTCTCCAGTCTTGTCAATCGTTCCTTTGCAACTATTAGCTTACTATATTTCAAAGGAAAAAGGATTGGATGTTGATAAACCAAGAAATCTTGCAAAATCTGTTACAGTTGAATAAAAAGAAAGCGAAATTCGCTTTCTTTTTATCTTAGTTCCCTTAACTCTTCTTCTAGCTTTTGAATTTGAGCTTTTTTATCTTCTCTTAACTTTTGTTTACGTCTTTCTTCCATTTCTCTCACTTGTTTTCTTCTATCTATCATAAATTCCGAATTATGGCTTGCTTTTCCAACTTCTGGATTAAAAAATTTTCGATATCGATTATCGATTTCCTTTACCCCTCCAATATATTTTCCACAAGGTTTATCGGGATTTTCTTGTAGACCTCTATCTAAATATTTTTCAACCCTTTTTTGATTTAATAATCCTTTCATAACCATATAACAATAGTCTGAATCTGTTCTTAACAAATCTAAATCTATTTCTGCCAGAATCCCTCTATAATTTGAACGTCTTCCACAATCCATACCATTCTTATCAAACATAATAGCATCACTTTCTCCATACCAAGACACTGCACAATCATGTACAGGCTTGCCAGCCAAATTAAATGCATCAATTTTTGCCACTAATCTAGTTGTATCATAAAATTGTTTAAAATCTGCTTGTTTATCATAAAAATCTACTTGTAAGAACCCCTCTTTTGGTATACTAAAGTTAACACAAAAGTCAGAAGCTAAATTGTTATTATGATTTTCTTTTGAATCCATTTGTATTTCATTTTGCTGAGGTTGTTTTTTTCTAAATTTATCAAATAATCCCATAAATACATCATCTCCTACATTATTATTTTACCACAAAATGCCTATAATTGCAAGCAAAGTACGCCTTGCTCTACGGTTTATAAAGTTTTCACAAACAAAATAGAAATTTATTTGTAGGAAAATTCAATATTTTTTTAACTATACTATTATCCAACTAATAACTTGACTATGATTAAACAAACCGCTCCAGGCAATCCCAGTAATCCTATGATAATGCTATTCACAATATTTAATCCTATATGAAATCCAAAATTCGCCCCTATCAAATTAATAACATAGATGACAATCCCACCAAATATGGAATTGATAATTAACTTTAAAATTTTTTTAATTGGAACAATAAAAATTCTACCAATGATAAATATAAAACAAATGCAAGCCAAATATGTAATGATATTTAAATCCATTTTTCCCTCCAATTTTTAACACATAAATATTTCTTACTAATTACTATGCTAAAAATTGGACAAATAGACCTATCCGACTTCTTCATCAGTCGAAAGTGTAAATTTTATATCATTAATCATGTCTACTGTAATTCCCTTCATTTTTGCCAACTTAATTAAATAGTTTAACTTTGCTTGATTGGCCTTCATTTGATAAATATAATAATCTACCAAATCATCTTGTGCATACTCAAAATTTTTATCCACATTTTTCAATTCTTTTCTTGTATGAATAATATTTTTGATTAACTCTATTTCTTTTTCTCTTTCATCTAAATTTTCCAACGCACTCTCTTGCATGTATCCATCTAACATAATTTTCCTCCTTTGCCATAATAGTATATTCAATTATCTTGTTTTTTATACTTTTTTTACCTAAAAGTCTTGTTTTTTTAGCTATTTTGTAGGATAATATATATGTATGAGTTTACATTTTGAAAGGATAATTTAGATGAAGCTAATCGATAAATTTTTAAAGAAATTAAATGTAAGTAGAAACACATTTGCTACCTATGTTTTAACATTATTAACTGTATATTTAGCCGTAGATAGAATTGTTGAAATGCTTCTTATGATATTTACAGGTGTATCTTATTCTTATTGGGGACCTATACAATATACATTGGCTTTAGCTTGTCCAATATTTGCATTTTTGTTTTCTGGACATTCTGAATTTGCAACCTCCAATATGAAAAAAGTCTATATATTCTATATCTATATTATTGGGCTATATATTATTGCCATCTCGATGTTTACCCAATGGCTAAATATGGGAGCATGGTTATTACTATTATCTGTTCCAAACTATGTTGAACTGATTACAGATTTTTCTGATATTGTAAAACCTGCTTTTATCAGTATTTCATTATATTTACCATTGGTTACTATATTCCCATTGTTCAAATGGTTGTATATGGGAATTAATGATAACCTAGACCAAATTCGTTCTATTTGGGATTATAAAGGTATTGATTTATCAGACAAGACAAAAGACAGAGGGGTTTATACCTGTGAAGTATTTCTATGTACTGATGATGATTATGGTAAAACCATTATTATTCCAGAAGTTTCTAGATATTTATCTTTATTTGTATGTGGAGGTTCTGGAACAGGAAAAACTTCTTTAATATTTGAGCCAATGATTGCTAGAGATATTGAGAAAAAGTACTTCTTAAGAGAAGTTTCTAAGGAAATGGGATTTACTGCTTTAAAGACAGGTATTGCACATTTAAAGAGACCTTATGATAATGATTACTTAAACGAAAACTTTAAATTAGAAATGTTAGCTCCTAATGATGGTAAAGAAGCTGTTTTCAACGGTTACATGAAAAAAATGATTTTAGGAACATTAAATGGAGAAAATGTATATAGAAATCTAGGATTGGAAATCATGTCTCCAGATTATGAATTAATTGACCACATGACACAAGTTTGTGATAATTACGGATTTAAGTATAACATAATTGACCCTTCTAATCCAAATTCAGTAGGATTAAATCCTTTTGTCTATGATAATCCTACAAAGATCGCTGTTACTATCTCTTCTGCTTTAAAAGCAATGTATAATAATGTACATGAAGAAGTAGAAGATGCTTATAGAGAAGATTTCATCATTCAAGCAATTGAAAATTTAGCTATATTGCTAAAAGAAATGTATCCTAAGATGAATGATGGTGCACTTCCTAATATGGAAGATATGCTTAAAATGTTTACCAATTTTGAATTAATTGAAAAAATGTGTGAAATTTTAGCACATGATGAAGAGTTAAAAGAAAAGTACAGTATACAACTTTCATACTTTAAAAAGTGTTTCTATAAGGACGGTCCTGCTAGAGGACAAACCGAAAAAGATATCTATGCAGCCGTTACGCAATTAGATAATCTTTTAAGATTACCTGGTGTGAAATCTATCTTATGTAATAGATTTAATAATATCAATTTTGATGATATGCTTGCAAATGGCGATATCACTTTTGTATGTACTAGACGTGGAGATTTAGGCTCATCAACACATCAAGCTTTTGGATTATTCTTCTTAATATCAATGCAAAATGCAGTTTTAAGAAGACCTGGTAGTGAAAGCTCAAGAGTACCTAATTTCTTATATGTTGATGAATTTCCTGATTTTATCTGTAAAGCAACAGAATCTATATTTACAATGTATCGTAAATATCGTGTTGGTACAATCATTTCTGCTCAAAACTTAGCACAATTAGGAACTTCAAAAGCAAAAGAAAATTTAAAAAATACCATTTTATCTAACTGTTCAAATAAAGTATTTACAGGTAATGCTGTAATAGATGAATTAAAATGGTGGGTTGCAGAATTTGGTTCACACAGAGAATGGACTTACAAGGTAGATTTGGATACAGA
>CALWZZ010000046.1 GCA_944386145.1 uncultured Clostridia bacterium
AGCGGGAAACGGGGCTCAAACCCGCGACCTCTGCCTTGGCAAGGCAGCGCTCTATCAACTGAGCTATTCCCGCATTTGCAAGTAATATAATACCAAATATATTGGCAAAAGTCAAGACTTTTTATTTATATTGTATTGACTTTTGCCGCTAAACTGTAACCTGTTGTTCTTTTAATCTCCTATTGGTGCATAATCATCTGTAACAATTGGTTTATCACTTGTAAAATCCTTTACTTCATTATTTAGTAAATTCTTATATTCTTCTTCCTTTTCCGTATTGATATTTTCATTTCCCTTAATGCCGATTAATATCACATTTTGTTCTTCATCATTTGCACGGTCTGGATTTACTTTAAATACTTTTACATCATCAAATATAGCTTTGTAAGTAGTATATTCATATTCTATAAAGTCTGTGCCTTCTCCTTCAAGTGATGAAATAATATTAGTTATTACCATTCCATTTTTATTTAAACTATCGTATGCTTTTTGCATAGCTTCATATGTTGTCAATTCAAATGGTGCATTTAAACCTTTAAATGCATCTATGAAAATGGTATCATATTTTTTTTCGTTATAGTTTAAATAACTTCTTCCATCTTGTGTGATTAAACCTAAATGCGGATTATTTTTATCTAGTCCAAATTGCTCTTCTGCTATTTGTGTCATGGTTTCATCTATCTCTACAACATCAATGGTTTTATCGTCATATTTTTGTAAATAATGCATTGGATAAGTGTATGCTGCTCCACCTATCATCAATGCATCTTTTGCGTCTTGGTTATAATATTCAAATAAATCATAATAATATAGATATCTTGCACCCATTTCGCCTGTTTCTTGGTCTATATATGATTCTAATCCTGTATCCACTTGTAACGTTTTGTAAGTGGTTTCTCCTGCTTGTGCTTCTCTTACCCATATTCTACTATATTCTGAGTCAATATCTTGTAATATTTCTGGATGATTTTTTTGGAAAAGAAATCCACCTATTAGGTTTAATCCAATAATTACAATTAGTTCTACTATGACAAGTAAGAAATATTTTTTATCTTTTTTATCAAATAGGTATACAGATAATATCCATAGCAAAATAGAAGCACCCAATATGATATTTCTTACACCTAAATTTGGTATTAGGATAAATCCTGCAAAAAATGTTCCAAATATACTTCCTATCGTTGATAAAGAAGAGATTTTTCCTGATGTTGTTCCGACACTGTCTATACTATTATTTTTTATTTTTACAGCAATTGGAGATACGGTAGCTAATAAAAAGCTTGGTATTCCAAAGGTAACTGCTGCACAAATAATGGCAACAAAAACTAGGTTATTTGAAATTTGTGATAAGACATCTATAAATTCTATTTCTAGGATTGGTATCAAACTTGTAGCTATTGCAGAAATTAATAAATAATTGGATAATATTCTACTATCATTTTCTTTATTTTTGTCTGCTATCTTTCCACCAAACCAATAGCCTATGCTCATGCTAATTAGCATAATTCCTATAATTGTGGTCCATATTAGATTAGAACTTCCTACATATGGCGATAAAATTCTCGCTGCTATTAATTCTAACATCATTGTTAAGGCACCACTAAAAAATACGGTTATTTCTAGTTTATATTTGTTCATATTTTTTTCCTTCTTTAATATAATTATTTTTTAAATAGAAAAATTGGTTTTGATTGTTTTGATGAACCTCAATTACTAAATTATAATAAAGAGTATTCATTTTTGCAAAATATTTAATTTTTCAAGTTACTTATTTTGTTTTTTTAGTTGTTGCTTTTTTGGTAGTTTTGGCTTCTTTGCTTTTTGATGTTTTAGTAGTTTTTTTCTTTTTAGTAGAATTTTCTGCTTTTTCAAATTCTTGTTTTTCTTCTGGATTCCATTCTTCCCCCACTTTTGGTTTATTCCATGAAATATAGTCACATGATTTTGGATTGTTTTCACAGATATAATAAGGTCTTCCTCTTTTTGTCTTTCTAATTTGAACTTTGGCTCCACATTTTGGACATGGCACATCAATAGTTTCTATAATTGGTTTTGCATTTTTACATTCTGGATATCCTGGACATGCCAAGAATTTCCCATATTTTCCGTATTTGTATACCATCATTCTTCCACATTTTTCACATTTGACATCTGAAACTTCATCAACCATCTCTACATGTTCTAGTTCTTTTTCTACCTTTTCAACTTCTTCTTCAAATGGTCCATAAAATTCTCTTATCATTTTTTTCCATTTTTCATGTCCTTCTGCAATTTCATCAAATTCATTTTCTATTTTTGCTGTAAATTCTACATTGATAACATCTGTAAAATTTTCTGTTAATAATTTATTGACAACTTTTCCTAGTTCTGTTGGATATAGTTGTTTCTTTTCTTTTTCAACATATCTTCTTTCTAGAATAGTTGTAATTGTTGGAGAATAAGTACTTGGTCTGCCTATTCCTTTTTCTTCTAGAGCCTTTACTAAACTTGCTTCTGTATATCTTGGTGGTGGCTCTGTAAAGCTCTGCTTTGGATTTAATTTTTTCAATTTCACTTCTTGATTTTCTGTAAGTTCAGGAAGCATTCCTTCTTCTTCATTTTCTTCTTTATCTGTTCCTTCTACATATAATGTCATAAATCCTTTAAACTTTAGTGTTTGTCCATTTGCTTTAAAGTCATATGCATTTGCTTTTATATTAACATTCATGGTATCGAAAATTGCTTGTGCCATTTGGCTTGCTAAAAATCGATTATATACCAATTTATATAATTTATATTGGTCATTTGTTAAACTGTCTTTAATACTGTCTGGTTCTATATCAATATAGGTTGGTCTAATCGCTTCATGTGCGTCCTGTGCGTCTTTTTTGGTTTTGTAATATCGATTTTCATAATAGTTCTCACCATATAGCTTGGTAATTTGTGTTTTTGCCACTGCTCTTGCTTCTTCAGATATTCTTGTTGAGTCTGTTCTCATATAGGTAATTAATCCGACTGTTCCTTTTTCGGGTATCTTTACCCCCTCATACAAACCTTGTGCAATAGACATGGTTTTCTTTAATGTAAATCCTAGTTTTCTTGAAGCTTCTTGTTGCATTGTACTTGTTGTAAATGGTGGTGCTGGTGTTCTTTTCTTTTCTCCCTTTTTTACGTCTGTTACAATATATTTTGCATTTTTTATATTGTCTAAAATTTCTTGAACTTCATCATTTGAATGAATTTCTAATTTCTTTCCATCTTTACCATAAAAATGTGCCTCAAATTCTTTTTTCGTTTTCATATCTTCTAAGTTTGCATAGATATTCCAATATTCTTCTGGAATGAATTTTTCGATTTCATTTTCTCTGTCAACAATTAATTTTACAGCAACAGATTGCACTCTTCCAGCAGATAATCCTCTTCTTACTTTTTTCCATAAAACAGGACTAATTTTATATCCCACAATCCTATCTAATACTCTTCTTGCTTGTTGTGCATCTACTAAATTTATATCAATATCTCTAGGCTCTTTAATTGCTTTTTGTACAGCTGTTTTTGTAATCTCATTAAAAGTTACCCTTACAATTTTATCTTTTTCATCTTCTAAAATTTTGGCCAAATGCCATGCAATTGCTTCTCCTTCACGGTCAGGGTCAGTTGCAATATATATTTTTTTTGCTTGCTTTGCCTCTTTTTTTAGAGATTTTATTAAATCGCCTTTACCTCTAATATTTATATATTCTGGTTCAAAATCATGTTCTATATCAATTCCCATTTTTGATTTTGGTAAATCTCGAATATGTCCCATTGACGCTACAACTTTTGTACTGCCACCTAAAAACTTTTTTATTGTATTTGCTTTTGCTGGTGACTCCACAATGATTAATTTATCAGCCATCTAGAGTTCCTCCATTTATTTTTTCAATTATTTTCTTATTCCATATATAGTATTCTAGCTTAAAACAAGACATTTTGCAAGTTTTTTAAAATAATTCCTTACTTAAATCTGCTAATATATCTTCTACACCTATTGGCGTTACTTCATTTTCCTTAAAAAGCTTTAAAATCTTATCTACCTTTTGCTCATCATTTGACAAATAGGTAATTTCTTTATTTTCAATCTTAGTATTGTTTGGTATATATTCTGTTTTGACAACTGCAATGCCAAATTTTGCATTTTCTTTTTTAACAAATTGATCTTCATTTATCTTTTTATAATATTCTAATTTAATCGGATAAGAGATTCCTGCCTCTAATAATTTTTCCCTTTCTATAAATTTTCCACCAAAAAAAGTTCTCATCTTTACTATCATTCCTTTCCCCTTTTTCATTCGTACTTTTCCATAATACTATGAAGAGACTCACTTTGCAAGAACTTTTCATCGCATTTTTTTACATATTTCTACTGTTTTTTCTATGCTTTTATTTTTTTCGACCATATCGTTCTTATTGATTATTTTTTATTTTTTCTTTTTACAATATTCGATGGATTTTGACATTTGATTTGTTGTATACTAATTTTAGAATTTATAATTTGGATTTTAAAAACCCATTTTTCTATTTTCCTATTTAAAAATAGTAGTAAAGTATTTTTGTTTTCATTACTACTATTTCTTTTTTTCATTATACCATTTTTATATTTTAAGAAATGCATGTTTCATGAACAATAGTGGGCTTTTTTGAAAATTTTATCTGTTTATAACATTTTAAAGCCAGCGTTATTCGATTATATAACTTATCTGTAGCTCACTTCGTTTCGCACAGCTAAGAAATGTTCGTGCGTCAATTTTACGCATTTTCTTCAGTAGTTGATTGTTTTAATCGCAAATATCCTAATTCTTCCCAATAATTATATGCCAGATTTAGTCGAAATACCAATTTTGGTTTTGGACCAGCTCTGTTTTTATCTACCACACATGCATAATATCGAACATCTGGGTCTTCAGATTTTTCTAAGTCATAAAACGTATTATCAATTTCTTTTAATGAATATTCATAATCTTGTAAATTGTCTCTATTAATTTGTTTCATTAAATATAACGTATCTAGAACTTCCTTTACTGTTCTACTTACTGCTAAATCATTTACATCCAAGTTGATTGGTAATGTAGAACTCTCTGCTAATTGTAAAGAAGAACAAATAAATATTCCAAAGTTTTGTGCTATATTAGATAAAATTGTAGCTGTCTTTTTTATTTCTTCTACATTTCCAATATTAGCTGTATCTGTTTTTAATGTATCATAAAATACATATTCTATTTTTTCTTTATAATAATAATTCATGATTACCTTTTTTAATTCATCATTTGTATGGTCTGTTATATTCATAAAATAAATAGAATTATTAATTTGTTTGTTGATCCAATCTGTGACAGTAATCACTTTGTTAAATTCTGATGATTCTTTTTCTAGTCGTTTTATGAAATCTTTTTGTTTTTCATCTTTCTCTCTCAAAATATGTCCTTGCTCATCTACTTTGACCTTTTTAGGGTCATCTGCTTTAAATTGTAATGCTAAAATCTCATTTTCTGTTATGTGTAGCTGTTGTCCATGAATTTTTTGAATTTCTGGATTATTTACAATGGTAGTAATTAAGCATAATTTCATTTTTTCTTCAGACATTTCATTTGAGATTAATAATACTTTCTTTTTATTTACAAATGCTGTATGTGCAGCTAAATTTATGGCTAGCCTACTCTTTCCAGAGTTTGATGGCATTGCATATGCCATGGTTTCTCCTTTTCTTATTCCTTTAAATATTTGTGTTAATATTGGAAATGGTAATGGCAATCCGTTCGATAAATTCGTAGAACCTTCTTCTAGAAATTTGGTTAAATTTTTATTCAAGATCGCTTGTTTAAATTTATCTGTTACTGTTACTTGATTAATGGCTGATTCTACTTCTTCTATAGACATTTGATCATATAATGTATAATCTATGATTTCTATAATTTTGTCTTGTATATTTTTTATAGGATTTCCCATATATGCTTTTCTTAAAATGAATAACTTTCTTAATTCTGTATAAATTTTTTCCATGTCATAATTTTTGTCTTTTACATTTTTTATTAATTCATTTTTAAATCGATATACTTCTTCTGAATCTTTAGAAAAGTTGAAACCTTCTTTAGCAATCTCTGGTGTATATTTTCCTCCTTCAGTAAACAATACACTTTTATATACATTTAAGATTTTATCATCTTGAAAATAGCACTCACTATATAAAAAATAGTACCTAGAAATAGATTTTGGATTTTCTAATAATAATCCCATATAAATATATTCTATTTCTGTATTGCGTAATTTCACAGGAAATGTTTCTTCATTATCTTCCTTTTCTTCTTCGACTTTTTTTTGTTTTATTCTTTTTTCTTCAATCTCATCATCTAATTCTTGTAATCTGGACAATGCTTCTTTATAATCTCCATGTTGTATTGCTATTTTTATATCTTCAATTTTTTCCCTATTATTTCTTGTTATAGGAATTTGATCAAGCATTTCATATAGTTTTTTTTCTGTTTCATCAACCATCTTTGTTTCATCCCTTTCTTGTCTCAATTGTTGTATTATTTTGAGTAGTACAAATATTTATATTTCTACTTTGTTTTTACATTATAGAAAATGTAATTTTTTATAATGTAAAAAAGATATCTTCTTTTAAATAAAAATCTTTACTTCTTTCTCCTCTATTAATGCTTTAAATTTTATAGCATCTTCTTTATTTCCAACAATACTACCATAATGTGTTGGAATTATAGTGGTTGCTTTTATATGATTTGCCAATTGTGCTGCTTCTTGGTAATCCATTGTATACGTTCCACCAATTGGAATCAATGCTACATCACACTCTATATTTTGAATTTCTTCAATATTATCTGTATCTCCTGCTATATAATATTTCTTACCATTTGCATTAATTATATATCCTACCCATTCATTTTGCTTAGGATGAAATGCTTTATTTTCATTATACGCATAAGTGGTTTCGACTTCTAACCCTTGAATTTGATAGTTTTCTCCTGGTTTAACAATAAATATATTTTCTTTACCAAATAACGTTTCTGCTTTTTCTTTTAAATCTTGTGTTACCACAAATATCGTATTTTCTTTTTTTACTTTTCCTATATCTTCTGGAGAAAAATGGTCATAATGAGAATGTGTAAAAAAGATATAATCTGCGTCATGATAATCTTTATTAATTTTGAATGGATCAATATATATAACATTCCCTTCTTCTATTCTTATACTACTATGACATAATACTTCTACCATATTTTACCTCCCACTATTTTTATTATATACGTCGTTTTCTGTCTGTCATTGATACTATATCACAATTTTGATTAATGAACAATACTTGTTTATTGTTAGTGTACCATTACAAGTTAAAATTTGTATGCAAACATCAAACCTAAGCGACATTTTATGCTTTTGACCTTAATCACAAATTTTCTCATGTTTCTTCTTTTTTAAATTTCACAAAATCTTCTGTCTGCATATTTCCTGCTCTAGTAATAAAGTGATAGCCATATTTCTCTTTTAGTTTGTCAATTGTTTTATCCAATTTTTCTTGTTTTTCGTCTTTTTGGGGTTGAAATAAAGAAATTTGCATTTCTTCTTCATCTGTTAAGTCATCCACTCGAAGTCCTACCAATCTAATTGGTGTACCTTTTCTGTACATCTGCTCTAACAATTCTTTTGCTGTTTCAAAAATTTCTTTTGTACTATCTGTCGCATTTCCTAATTTTTTTTGATGTGACGTATCTACAAAATTATTGTTACGTAATTGTACATTTACTACTTTTGCTAACATCTTCTCTTTTCTTAATCGATAAGCCACATGTTCTGCTAAAGCCAACAAAATCTCATCCAATTTTTCAATTTCTGTAATATCTTCTGGCAATGTAATAGAATTTCCAATACCTTTTGGTTTTTCTTTAAGATATTTTACTTCTGAATTGTCAATTCCATTGGCATATTCCCACATCATCACACCATGCTTTCCAAATTTATCTTGTAATATCTTTTTATTGGATTTTGCTAAATCTCCAATGGTTCTTATTTGCATATTATATAATTTGGGAACTGTACGTTTTCCTAACATAAATAGTTCTGAAACTGGTAATGTCCACATTTTATCTGGTATCTCTTCTTCAAAAAGGGTATGTACTCTGTCTGGTTTTGTAAAGTCAGAAGCCATTTTTGCTAATAATTTATTATGTGCTACACCTACATTTACTGTAAATCCTAATTCTTCTTTTACTCTTCTATTAATTTCTTTTCCTTTTTGTAATAAGGTAGCATTCATTAAATATTGTGTCATGTCTAAAAAACATTCGTCAATACTAAATCTTTCGATTTTATCAGTATATTCTAGTAATAATTGATATAGTTGATTAGAATACTCTCTATAAATTTTAAAATTGGAAGGAAAGACTTTTAATCCCGGACATTTCATTCTTGCTTGATAAATGGTCTCTGCTGTTTTTACACCACATTCTTTTGCTTTCATACTTTTGGCTAAAACAATTCCAGACCTTTTAGATTCATCTCCTCCAATAACAGCTGGTATTTCTCTAATATCTATTTCACTACCATTTTTTAACATGTCTAAGGCTGTCCAACTTAAAAAAGCATTATTGACATCTACATGTAATATTTGACGCTCCATATTATCACCAGCTACATTATAGAATAAACGTTTGGTTTTGTCAATGTTTTTTATTTTTATATAATTTTACTTTTATTTTCACAATTTTCGGTATATAATATTTGAGGCAAAGTAATAAATTTCATCTATGAAAAATAATATGAAATTTTAAAATTTTAAATTATAAAATTGTTTTTATTTTCAAAAAATATAGTAAATCGATAGGAGGTAATTATTTTGAATAAACTTGTTATTGTTGGTTGTGGGAATGTTGGAATGGCATATGCTTATTCTTTATTAAATCAATGTTTAGATATTAAGGAATTGGTTTTAATTGATATAGATAAACAAACATTGTATGGTAAGGTTGCTGATTTAAATCATAGTAGTTATAATTTGAATACATCTACCAAAGTTATTCTTGGCAACTATTCTGATTGTGATGATGCTGATATTATTTGTATTACTGCTGGTCCTAGTCAATCTGCGTTAAAAAGTTCTAGAATGGAAGACTTGCATAAAGCCAACGCCATGTTAAAAAATATTATTTCTGAAATAAATAAGACAAACTTTTCAGGAATTTATTTACTTGCAACAAATCCACTAGATGTTATGACTTATGTAACATGGAAATATGCAAATTGTAATCCTTTAAAAGTAATTGGTTCTGGAACACTTTTAGATACGGCTAGATTACGCTATATTCTATCTGAAAAATATCATAAACCAATAACAGAAGTTACTGGACTTGTTCTTGGCGAACATGGGGATAGTCAATTTATTCCATGGTCTACTGTTAATGTAGAAAAATTACCTGAATCTGAAATGCTTGCTATTGAAAATGCAGTAAAAAAAGCTGGCTTTGATGTTTCAAAATCACAAGGTTTTACTTGTTATGGAATTGCTTCTGCTTTAAGTAGAATTACAAGAGCCATTATTTTTGATGAAAAAGTTTGTTTACCGGTGTGTTCTTACCTTGAAAATTATGGTGTTTTTATAAGTACACCTTCTATTATTGGAAAAGATGGCATTGAAAAATCCAATACACTTGATTTAGAAAACAGCGAAATATTAAGATTAGAAAACTCTATACAGGTAATTAAAACAGCTATTGGAAATTTATAGCATATAAAATTTATTATGCGAAAAATTGCATAGCAGTCTTTCTGTGCAATTTCGTTTTTTAATTCTAAAAAATGTAATTTTCTAAAATTTAAAAAGAACTAGGTAGAATTTTATTCTCCACCTAGTTTTCTTTTTTGTGCCATATAGGCAAATTTACTAATTATATTGGCTGGTAATATTTTTGCTCCAAATCTTGCAATTTTTACATCAATTCCTGGTACGATATAAAACTTACCTTTTTGTAGTTTTTTAATTGCATATTTTGCTACATCCATACTATTTGCCTCTCTTAAGTGAAAATCCACATTTGCCACTTTATTAAAATTGGTTTCAACTGGTCCTGGACATAATATACTAATTTGTACTTTAGAATGTTCTTTTTTCAATTCTTCTCGAATGGCTTCTGATAATCTGACCACGTAATTTTTGGTTGCATAATATGTTGCCATTAATGGTCCTGGCATAAATCCTGCAATAGATGCTACATTTAAGATTTTCCCACTATTTTTTTCTTTCATGTCTGTTAAATATAGCTTTGTTAATATATGATAAGCAATTATGTTGGTTTTTATCATACGAATATCTTTTTCTAAACTTGTTTTTGTAAAGTTTCCACAATCTCCAAATCCTGCATTATTGATTAAGATATCCACATTTTGTACCTGATTGTGGATTTCTTTGCAATTTTCTTCTATACTTAAATCTTTTGATATAATTTCTATTTTTACATCATTTTCTAATTCTTTTTTGACTTCTTCTAATTTGGTTACATCTCTTGCAAGTAAAACTAATTCATCTGCTTGCTTTGCTAAAACTCTTGCCATGTCTTTTCCTATTCCTGATGATGCTCC
>CALWZZ010000047.1 GCA_944386145.1 uncultured Clostridia bacterium
ATCATTTGTATTTTATTTTCTTGCATAATTGATAATATATCTGTTGTATAATTAAATTCTAATTTATTTATAATCAAGTAAAATTCATTTGAAATTTCATCACTATTATTTATAATAAATAAAAATAAATCATCTATATTTATATTTATAATATTCTCTTTGACCTTTTCGTCAATAGGGTATTGACTATTTTGACAATAGGGGTATTGATTTTTTTGACAATAGGGGGTGTCAACAATATAAATATATCTTGCAATAATTTCTTTGTTTTCATTTCTTCTTATTTCTATCTTTATAAA
Source organism: uncultured Clostridia bacterium (assembly GCA_944386145.1). Lineage (GTDB taxonomy): Bacteria > Bacillota > Clostridia > TANB77 > CAG-508 > CAG-269. The sequence goes on from CALWZZ010000047.1 coordinate 300, forward strand.
TCCAAGTTTTTGTAAATGCGAGAGCCATCTACTTACTGTTTCAATACTTACATTATAAAGTTCAGCAAAATATCTATTTTGAGCATAACAATATCCATATCTATTAGCAAGTGCTGTAATTTCTCCATATAATAGTTTTTCATTAGGTTTTAAATCTCTTGAATATCTTATAGTAGCAGGTATGATAGCATAATAATTACTTTTTTCTTCATTCACGATTGACCTCCTTATCTTCTATTATTTTATCTGCTCTTGATCCTGATAAAATCAAAGCATATAAAAAGAGGCTAATATTAGCCCCAACAATTAAACCAATAATAAAATATATCATTTTAACATCTCCATTTTATAAATTTATATATAGTGATTAGATACTTGCTTTTTTAAATTTCTCTAACAAAACTCTAACAAATTGCAAAATGTTTTGTATTTTTTTGTTTCCTTATTTTTCGGTATTTTTATATTTTCACCTTGCAAATCCTTACAGTCTCTTGTGATATATGTGTCTTATTAAATCTTAATGGAGACTAATAGGTAAACAGGGTAAAATCCTTCTAAGCCTGGTGTCGGGGGTTCGAATCCCTCCTGGCTCACCATAAGCAAAAAAGTCATACAAAATTATTGAAATATCAATTTTTGTATGACTTTTTTATTGTTATAAAAATATTGCAAAAATTATTGGCAATTGATAACCAAAATGTTATCATATAAATATAATATAAAAGAAAAAAGCCAAACGATTATTAAAAAATTATAAAAATAGGATTGAGTAAAATGGGTAAAAAATTTAGAAAATGGGAAGATTTTGAAAAAGAATTAAACATCACACCTGAACAAGAAGCCGAAATACAATTAGAAATGGATTTAATAGAAGCAACTATCGAGGCAAGAAAAAAAAGTAATCTTTCGCAAAGAGATTTAAGCAAAAAGACAGGAATTAAACAACCAGCAATAGCAAGAATTGAAAGCCGTTCTCGTTCTCCTCAAGCAACGACTTTAATTAAGCTATTATATCCAATGGGATATACTATAAGAGTTGTTCCATTAAAGAAAGAAGATAAAGAAACGGTAAAATAATTAAAAAAGGGCTAGAAAAAATCTAGTTTCTTTTTTATAGTGGAAAATTGTACTTTCTCTCAGCTTCCTCTCGAGTTAAATTGTTATTTTGTTCTTTTTCTTGCTTTTGTAAATCTATTTAAGGCGTTTTTTACACAAAGAAGAGGCATGCACCGCTCTATATTTATATCCTATATACTTTTTTACTTACTCTATACCTAACATAACAAAAAACATACTGCAATATGTCCCAATTTTGAAGATATTATAAAATAATAAAAATATAAATTTTAGAAAATGGTGTGGAAGATATATATCTTCCACACCATAAAATATAAAATCACATAACAATCTCAAAATTTAGTATAAGTAGGTATAAATTACTTATAACACTTTGCAAAAAGCTTAAGCATAGACATAATAGAAATCTTTGGGAATTGTTCTACTATTGTTGGATGGTTTGCACTGATCCAGGTTTTGAAAGCAATTTTCAACGCTTTTTTAATCTCATCCTCTTTCATGTTAGGATTCTGATTTTTAAGTTCAATAATGATACTTTCATATTTAACCTTTTTTACTTTGCACGCAGAAACAAAGGCTTGTTTAATCAAGTTTTTATTAGACATTCCAATTGATGTCAAGAAGCTATCTAACTGTGAAAACAAATCCGAATTTTTGTCTAATAATTTGAAACTATCTCCGATTAATTCTGTCAAAGCCTCTTCAACATTTTCAAATTTGGAAAAATCTTTAGTTGTATCATTGTCAGAAACATTTTTAGCTTCTTTAAGTTCGGACATTGTAGTATCTTCATTACAAGTTTCAAGTTTAGTATTGTCTTCGTACAGATTATCCTCATAATCTGTACTTTCATTTTTAAGAGTTTCAATACTTTTTTCATTAGAAGATGTATTAGCAGAATTCATACTTTCAAAGCAATATGCCTCTGGCAAAACTTCTATAACTTCATCAAAAAAGTCTGGAAGTGCTGTACCAATTACCTTTTGTAAGCGTTCAATGCCTATATAACATCCTCTGTCTAACAGCAATGTGCCTTCTCTGTACTTATCAGGTTCAGTATACATAACATCTTTTTTATTACTGAATGGCAAATAAAACTGTCCCTCAATAATCTGTTTAGTAATAGGAATTACAAAAACAGTGTTACTTATAACGTTGCATACTAAAGCATGCACATGACTGCCAGAGATTTCACTATTAAGGTGTGTTCCATACTGACAATCTACAATATCGCCAACATTTATATTCGCAGGAGCCTTTGGATTGAATCTCATTGCAATTTCTGTTCCAGTGGTAATTAAATGTTTTACAATTTCATCTGCCGGAACATTTTTCTTATACATTATCCAGTAAATAATTTTAAGTAATCTATTAATCTGCTCCTCTACATCAGCATTCTCGAATTCAATCTTTTTAAAAGATAACTCATCAGCTGGATTTGCTACTATATTAGATTTCTCAGCCGTACTTATGGTTTCTGTTTCTTTAACCTCTTCCGTTTTTTCAACTTCAAAAACCATATCTGTTGTGTCAATATCAACACCTGTAATTTCAAAGCAACTATTTACTGCGTCAATAACCTGTTCAATCTTTAAAGGATCTACATCAGAAGTTACAACTGTTCCATTGTTTAAGTCAACTTGTACCCGGCATTTGAAAGAACTTACCTCTGCAATAAGCTTTGGAATAGCTCCATCTACAGGTGAACTAATATTAAATTCTATTTTCATCATCTTGTTTTTCCTCCTTTTTAGTTAAGAAACGGTTTACTAATCTGATAAAATCAATAGTTGGAGATGTTTTCAACTTAAATCTTTCTTTTACTCTAGCAACGATGACTCTTTGAATTTCTGATGCCTCATCTGTATTTTTTTCATCTTCCGATAATTTTTGAGATAGTGTTTGCAAATTAAAATATTCGGACTTTGGAGAAATACAGATTGCCTCAAAGAGATACTGAACACCCTTTTTGCTAAAATCGAAACCAAACAACTGCAAAATTTTATGAGCTTTTTCAGCATCTTTAGCTCTGCTTTTTGATATAGAAATTAACTCATTGATATCTACAAAAGATAATAATTGAATTTGCGTAAAATTTAGGTCTCGATAAGTTGCTTTATCTTTTTCAGTTTTCGTTTGAGTAACTGTTTTCACTTCTGGTTTTGAAACATTGTTTTTTCTCTTTAATGCTAATGAACAATCAATGATTGGCTGAATCTTTTCATCCATAAAATCTTCTGTCATGGTTCCTAAATATTTAATGAGCCTAGACTTACTAACTGTTGTAATAGCTTCGCCTAATGCAACATTGTTTTTTTCACTTACTTTTGCACTTGAGTAATCCACCATATTTTCAGAAGAATACCTAAAAATGTAATGAACTGGTAAATTAGGTTTACACTGTGTGGTACATGGCAAAACAATAGTATTAGGAGAATACTTGTTACCATCATCATTTTGAATAATAATGGCATATCGTATTCCACCTAGCTCATGTTCAACAGGTTCACCGAAATCACACAAATAAACTTCTGCTCTTTTTACTTTTGGATACCGTAATACAAGCTTTGGTTCTTGAGTTGTATTAGAAGTGTTATATGTATCAACTTCATCAACTCCTGTTTCACTTGTATCTAACTTTGTTTCCGAAAATGTTTCAACTTTTTCAGCCTGAGTTGCATTTTCTGTTTTAGCAATAACTGCTGTTGCTTTGTAATCCTGACCATTATCATAATTGTTAAAAGCAATAATTTGTATATTGCTATATAACTGAGTGGCCAAATCTTCTGGAACCGTTCCATAGATTGTGATTGTTGAGTCTTTGATAGTAGCTTTTATATTATATTTAACTAAAAGCTTACTTATCCGACACATATTTACCTTGTCTGCAAATAGTTGTAACAAATGTCCTTCCTCCTTATTATTTTATTTTTTTGCACTGCATACAAAATAATTTATCAATATCAACCTCCTTTGATTTTACATTTTATTCAATTCGCAAATAAACTATCATTTTTGAATTAAACAAAATTATGTAAATATTATATCACTAAACAGGTTAAAATGCAATATCTTCAAAATTTACATAATTTTTTGCATTTATCGTAAACCTGTGATATAATGGTTGCATAGTCAGATTGACTTACATTATTATATGAGGAGGTATTTTATTTTTTATTTTCAGTTTTAACCAATATCAGTATGGAAAGGAGTTATTCTATGAATATGAAGTTAAACACCAATCAACAACAAATGGTTTTAGACAATCAGAGATTAGTTCATTATCTAGTACAGAAATTAGGGGTAGCTCCTAATTACATAGAGTACGAAGATATTGTTTCTATAGGTACAATCGGTCTAATAAAGGCTGTCATTACTTTTGATACATCAAAAAATAATACTTTTGCTACCTATGCTTCAAGATGTATAAATAATGAAATTTTTATGCATTTTCGGAAAGCTAACAAATATGCAAGTAATGTTTCGCTTGATGCCCCTATAGGAAATGATGGAGAGGGTAATGAGATAACTTTAAGAGACAAAATTGAATATTCAGAATCCAATTTTATCGAAAAAATCATAAATGAAGAAGCTTTTGTCCAATTAATTAGCATTATCTTAAACTATCTAGAATCAAAGCAAAGACTTGTTATGCTTTACCGTATAGGAAATATATCTCAAGCTGATATTGCTGAGTTATTGAATATTTCTAGAAGTTATGTATCAAGAATTGTGCAAAAAGCTACCATCAAAGTCCGAGAAGCCATTATCCAGCAAATACATTATAAGGAGGTATTTTCTATGAACATAATAGGGGACACTTATAAAATTACTTTTGCTTCTAAAGCGGTTAATAATTTTAACAAAATTTTTGCAACACTTTTGCAAAATCTAACATCTGTTGCAACTTTACCTGACTTTAAAATTAACTGCAACAAAGAACGGATTATAATTCAAATACCTGCACATCCAGAGTCTTTTTCTTTCATTGGTCAAATTATTCAAGAAATTGATGATTTTAGTATGGAATTTGTATCTGATAAAAATATATTACATGTAAATAATGATGTTCTGCAAAAGGTTAAATCAGATGGTACAGATAAAGATGACATTATGCAAAAAAAAGAAACTAGTGTGATTATGAAAATTTCTGATACAAGTGAAGTTGTAAAAAGTGAAGTAGGCATACAGGTAGAAGATACTCTTGAGTTAGATACTGATGCACATAAAAAGAATACAAACATTGAGCAAATTAACACAACAAGACATCCAAGCCAAAGTAAGAGAATAAAGGAATATATACTTACACTAGAAAATTTTAGTGTTAAGCAAGTAACATCTCACTTCCCAGATATTCCTGTGGTAATAATTAATAATGTTATTAGACTTGCTAAAGCTAAAGGTTTGATAACAGCTATTGCCAAAGACGAATATGTCGTAAATAAAATTTAAAATACCAGAAGCATTGCTATTAGAATTAATAGCAATGTTTTCAATTTTACATAAATTATTTTTCCTAATAAAAAATCTTCTAGGTTTAAATGTGTTATTCCATTTTGACTATAATTAATCTTATCTATTGTTATAACATATTTTGGAAAATTATAATGCTCCAAACTCTATTTTAATAACTTCATCGCTTAATAAGTAATCTGCTACTTGTATATATTCTCTTTCTCCGAATTTATCTACTACAAAGTCTATCTCTTCTTTTTCTGTCTTTCCTATATATACCTCATACCCTCTTGCAATTAGCTCGTTATATACAATGTTTCTAATCTTCCGCCTATTTTCTTTTCAATATGCAATTATATTTTAAATTACTTTATCTTATATTTTATAACAAATCCATTAGCAAAAAGTAGTTTGTTTTGGTAAGTTTTGGTTCACTATATAAAAAAGTCATACAATTATTGAAATATCAATTTTTGTATGACTTTTTTTAGTTTTTATATATTCTTTTCCAAACATTCAGCTATAATATTTTCTAATGGCTTTGTATCTATGACAGAACGAATACAAGCATGCAACATTTCTTTTGGATTGATGTTTTTTAGATTTAAAACATATCCATTTTTATATGCCAACTGCCTTATAAATTCTCTAATCGTTCTTCCATTTCCTTCTCTAAAAGGATGTAATACATTTAATTCTGCCATGTAATAGGACAACCTTTTTATAAATGTTTCTCTATCTAAATTTTGTAGATAATTTTCTTCTTTTAACTCATCTAACAATTTTTTCAATTGTTCTTCTATATATTCCCATTCTGCAAAGCTAAAATTTCCCTTTGCAATATTTTCATTTCTAAAAAGTCCTGCAAATGGATAGATATCCTCGAAAAGAAATTTATGAATTCCAACAAAGTGATTAATATCAAAATTTCCTATTTGATGATTTTGTCTTAATTCATATAATTTTGCTAAAACAATCTTTCTTTCGATCTCTTCTAATTTTTGATTATCATGTATATCAAATTTATTTACCAATACATCACTATCTTTATAGCAATATATAGAATTTCTAGCTTCATATAAATCACTCATAAGACATTCTCCCCTTACATGGTCGTTCTTTTTATTATATCAATCATTTCTGGCATTGTGATTTCATTGTCAAAATATCTTCTTAAAAGTGCGACATCTTCATCTGTAACATGCATGTCCTCAATGGCTAAATCTTGTTTTAAATTTGCAATATCAAATTCAAATTTTTCTTCTCGATTCATTTTGTCCTCCTTAGATTTCTTTATTTTTCACACAATTATATTATACCACAAAATACAATAAATTACTACCAAAATCTGCCACTTATTTTATTTGTAGTCCTAATAATTTTGACAATTCCAATGCTTGAAACTCATTTACAATTGCTCCATTCAAATCTGCAATGTCTACCGTTATTCCACTTAATTCACAAGTAGTAAAATCAATTCCTTTTAACTTTGTTCTAACCCATTGCGTTCTATTTAAGTTACAATCTGATAATTCTAAATCTTTTATTTTTGCTTCACTAATACTACCGTTTTGCAAATTGCTACTTTCTATTTTTATATCTTTAAAATGACTATCTGAAAAATTAACATATCCTAAATTGCTTTCTCTTATATACATATTTGCTATATCTGTTTCAATAAAATCACAGCCTGTTAGTTTACAATTTATAAATTCGACTCGATTAAATCCTGCTTTGCTGAAATTAGAATTTGAAAAGTCACAATTTTGAAAAATGACATCTGCAAAATATGCATTTTCGAAGTTAGACTGTATATATTGGCAAGATTCAAATATACAGTTTCTAAATTCATATTTTTCTGCTTGTATTGCGTCGTCCATTAAATTTTTTAATCTTCTTTCTTTTATTTCATAAGTATCTATATTTTCTGAAATCTCTTTCTTAAAATCTTCTATTTCCTCTACCTCATTTATTTTCGGTTTTATCAGTTTCATATTTACTATCAATATTCCCTTTCTAATATAGTTATTTCTTATAGTTATAATAGTCCAGTCATATATACAGGAATGTATAATATTCCATTTTCTTCTCTTAAATCTTTTGTATGTATTACAATTGACTCTCCCAAATACTCTTTATATTTATTATTTAATTTTGTAAGTGAAGAAAAAGTATATCTTTTTCCTGATTTAACCTCTATTGGTATTATATTGTGTTTAGAGGTTACTTTATCTGAAGATATTAAAAAATCTATTTCCATCGTTTCTGATGAATCATTTCTATCATTTCTTGAAAAGAAATACAATTTTCTGCCTCCTGTTACTAACATTTGAGATACAACATTCTCTAAAATCATACCTTCATTGAAAGATAATTTGTCAAACAGTATTTTTTTGTATATTTCCTCATTTATTATAGCTTTTTCATTAAATGTCATAGATAATAATAAGCCTGTATCAAATAAGTAACATTTAAAACTATTACTATCTATTCTTTGTCCTAATCCAATATTAGGCTCTGTTGTATTATGTGCAATATTAATTAAGCAGGCATCTGATAACCAATAAAAAGCTCCTTCAAAATTTCTATATCTAGCATTTTCATCTAAAACTGATATGTTAAATTTTTTTTCGTGTTTTTGAAGTTGAGATGGAATTGTATCAAATATTTGCTCAACCTTTAAATTTAACTCATCAGAATATTTTCTTATATCTTCTCTGTATAAATTTAAAATATTTCTTTTTATCTTGTCTGTTTTTTCAAAATCTCTTGATGTCCTATATTCTAAAACTGCTTGTGGCATACCTCCAACAATTAAGTATTCTTTAAAATAGTCCATCGCCTTTCTATGTAATGCTTGCCCCATTTGTTTTTTATTTTTATAACATTCTTTTATGAAATCCATTAAAGTATCATTTCCCATAGCCCATAGAAATTCTTCAAAATCCATTGGATTCATCTTAATCATCTCTTCTTCTGATGGAATTAAAATATCTTTAACATTTTTCTTAATTGAAATTAAAGATCCTGTTTCTATATAATCATATCTACCGTCAGCTACTAAATGCTTTATTGCCCCTCTTGCTCTTGGGCAAAACTGTATTTCATCAAATATAAATACTGTATCACGTTCATATAATTTCACACCATAATAATTTGAAATATATGTGAATAAATAATCTAAATTATCTAAATAGTTATCAAACAATTCTTTTACTTCATTTGACACTTTAGAAAAATCTATTAGTATATAGCTTTTATAATTTTCTTTTGCAAATTCTTCCACTATATAACTTTTACCTACACGTCTAGCTCCCTCAACTAATAAAGCTGTTTTTCCTTGACTTTCTTCCTTCCATTTTAAAATGTTATTATAAACTTTTCTTTTCATCAATTTTCTCCTCTATAAAAAACTAATGATAGTTTATCACAAAATCAAGAATAATTCAAGTACATTTTTGCACAAAATCAAAGATAATTTTATTGCATATTTACACAAAATCAAAGATAAAACGACAAAATATTACATTTTCCTTACATTTAAATTATAAAAAAAGAGGATATTTTCCTCTTCTTTAAATAATTTTACTATTTAATTTCTTGAATAAATTCTTCAATAGAAGCAATTTCATTCAGTTTCTTGCTTTTCTTTAACTCATTATACAAATAATCCACATATGTATTGACAAAATAAATAATTTCCTGTTCTTTTAACTTTTTTAGCTCCTTTTTACACTTATTTGTCTTAATAAATTTTTCCATTTTTTGTTCCATCATTTTAGTTTCTTTTTTTAAATTGTCCAATTTTAAAACAGACAATTCCTTCACAGAATAATAATCTCCTTGACTAACACAAGATATCACTTTACTTAAATAATCCATATATTCTTCATTTTTTATCATTTCTAATTATTTCTCCACCTATTCTCTTGCTGTGTATAACTAAAAGTTATACACAGTGTTTAATCTCATGTTATCACTTATTGTTTTATTTTTCAAGTTTTTTGATAGTATTTTAAGAATATTTTTTGTTAGCTTTGATTATATTATTAATGTGTTTTAGATTAGCTTTCAGCTTGTTATACTTAGGATAATACTTTAAAATTATGGAGGAATAAAATGAATTCTATTTCAAAAAGTGATATTGATAAAACCTTTGGAAAAATTTTAAAAGACTTTAGAGTGAAAAACGGCTTTACGCAAGAAGTTATGGCAGAAAAGCTTGGAATATCTCTAAAATATATTTCTAGAATTGAAAACGGATATAGCGGAATTAAAACCAGGACTTTAATCAATTACATGAATATTTTAGGTATTACTCCGAATACAATTTTTAAAGAACTTATAACAAATGAAAATATTCAAAAGCAAATCAATATTTCTGAAAAATTAAATCAATTATCAGAAGAAAAATTGAATTTTGTCGATAATATGATTGATTTATTAATGAATTTTAATAAAGATTAATTTACTTT
>CALWZZ010000048.1 GCA_944386145.1 uncultured Clostridia bacterium
AATAATTCTGGTGTTGTATTACTTTCTGGATTTGCAACAATTTCTGCTTGTGTAATTAATTCATCTTCTATTCCTAGATAAGTTACATCTCCATCTATGCTTACTTTATATATCCTTCCACTATCTACGAATTTCACAAAATACCCTTGTTCTTCTGTATCTGCTATTACGGTCGTTTTTCCTGTTCCTGTTATTTTATCTAGTTCATCTTGTAATTCATTTCTTACAATATTTCCTCTTTTATTTTTACCCATTGCTTGTACCGTTGCTAGTTCTACGACTTCTCTTTCACTGTCAATTTCTGCTCTTTCTTTTGCACTAATTGCATTTTGAATGATTCCATTATCTGATGTTATCGCACTTATCGTAATTCCTGCTAAAATTAATAATACAATAATTGTGATAACTAATGCAATTAAAGTAATACCATTATTCTTTTTGTTTTTCATATTGTCTCTATGGATTCTACACTTTTCCTCTGTGCTTTTCATTTTTGTTCTTTGCATGTTTTAATTCCTCCTTCTTTTGTTTGCTTTTTTATATTTTTTCTTACTTTGAGTTTAATACTCTAAGAAAGAGTCTTATTTTTTTAAAATATTGGTATTACTCGATTTTATAAAAATTCAGATTATAAAAAATTATTGAAAATTTAAAATTTTTACTATTATTTTTGAAAAAAATTTTTTAGATATTTTCATTGACTTTACTATATTTTATTGTTACAATTTAAATAGAAAAATCTTTCTTAGAGTATTAAACTCTGGGAAAGATTTTACTAAATTTTAGGAGATTTTTTTATAATCAGTCAAGGCTTCCACTTTTTAGTCCTATAAAAACTCATAAATCTCTTTCATCTTATTTTTCTTCTCTACTTAAATAATATTATTTTAAGTTAATTCTTATATAGATTTAACATGATTGGCTAATTTCTTTTACATATTCTTCATCTTTTATTTGAGAAATTGCAAAACATTTCTTTCCTAAATCCTTTAATGATGCCCCTATATGATATAATTTTTGATTATCGATTACAATAAACCTGTCATGAAATTTGTTTGTTCTAATTACTTTTAATGTCGGATATTGCTTATTAAATTTATGAATATCTAATTTTATCAAATTATTGTTTTGAGAGGTTACTATAATAACGTCTACATTTTTATTTTTCTTTGATATCATTTTTAAAATACTATCATCTATATAATTGTCTATAATTAATATTTTATTTTCAGCAGTTTTAATAATATCAACTATTAAACTATAAGCATCATAAATCTGTCCTTCAAAAAATATTTTCTGATTAAACTCTTCTTTTTTATTTCTTTGTAATTCATCAAAAACTCTTTCAAATTGCTTTTCATGTTTTGATAATTCTTTACCATGTTCTAGTAATTGATATTCTACATTTGTTAGTCTTTCAAAAACATGCCCATTCGTTGATAAAAATTTTCTCATTTCTACAAAAGCATTCATAATGTTTATACTTACTTGAATAGCTATGCTATTTCTTAGTAAACCAGAAAGCATTGCTATTCCTTGTTCTGTAAATGCATATGGCAAATATTTTCTATGTTGTCCTCTTCCTTTAATCTTTAAGGTCGCAAATTGCGACCTTAAAGATTCCAAACTTGAGGTCACAAATTGTGACCTCAAGTTTTCTACTTCTTCTTCTGTCAATAAAAAGCAAAAATTTTCTGGAAAACGTTCTTTGTTTCTCTTCACAGTTTCATTTATTCTTTTTGTTGGATAATGATATAACATGGCAACCTCACTATCTAACATGACTTGTTTTCCTCTAATTGTATATATCATTTTTTTAATATCTTCTATTGAATAATTGATGCTATTTACTTGATTATCTATTGTTACTATCTGATTTTTTTCATCCATAATTTTCACATCCTTTTAATATTTGTGAACATTATAGAACATATGTTTTATTGTGTCAATAGGGTATTAAAAAGATTGAAAGTTTTTTCTTCCAAAGTAAAACGCAAAAATCTTTCTTAAAGTACTGAACTCTAAAAAAGATTTTTCTAAATTTTAGGAGATTTTATTATAATCAGTCAAAGCTTCCGCTTTTTAATCCTGATAAATCTAATGTAACATAGGAAAAACCTAAATTTTTAATTTCTTCTACTAGGTTTATATCGTTTTCAATTTTATTATTTATATTTGCGTTATTTTTATTTGTTTTTCTATTCTTATTTTTTATGTTGTTCAAAATTGTTTCAAAGTCCTCTGGGTTCACTTCAATTCTCGCAATATCATTATGAACTCTTACTCTTGCTTTTTTTATTTCTAGCTGTTTAATGATTTCTTCACTTTGTTCTACTTTTTTTAGTCCTTCTTCTGTTAAAGTTGTATTATATGGAAATCTAGTTGCTAAACAAGAATTTGATGGTTTGTTCCAAAATGAAATTCCCAAATTTTTGCTATATTGCCTTATTTCTTCTTTATGAATATCAAATTTAGCAAGCGGACTAAGAACGCCCACTTCTTCTGTTGCTTTATTTCCTGGTCTATATACTGTTAAATCATCTGCATTTTTTCCATCTAACAGATTTTCATATCCATTTTCTTTGGCTACATTTTTTAGTGTTGTCATCAATGCTTTTTTACAATGATAACATCTATCTTTATGATTTTCTCTAAATGCTGTAATTTCTAATGGCTTATATGGTACTTCTATGTATTGAAAGTTATTTTCTTTCAAAAAATCTATTGCTTCTTTATAATCTTTTCTTGGTACCATAATACCATTGGCAATAATCGCTATTACGTTTTGTTTTGGCAATACTTGATTTGCTACATATAATAAATAACTTGAGTCAATTCCTCCTGAGTAGGCAATTACTACTTTTCCAAGTGTTCTTAAATATTCTTCTAATTGTCTTTGTTTTTCCATTTTTCCTAATAAATGTTAGCCTTTTTAAGCTAACATTTTCTCCTTTTCTTAAAAATTATAAGTTTTGAAAGCTTACCCAAATTGAATAAGCCTTAAATTCATTGTTTTACTTAACTTTTATATAAATTTAACAAAATTGATTGATTTCTTCTACATATTTTTCATCTTTTATTTGAGAAATTGCAAAACATTTCTTTCCTAAATCCTTTAAGGATGCCCCTATATGGTATAATGTTTGATTATCAATTACAATAAATCTGTCATGAAATTTGTTTGTTCTGATTACTTTTAATGTCGGATATTGCTTATTAAATTTATGAATATCTAATTTTATCAAATTATTGTTTTGAGCAGTTACTATAATAACTTCTACATTTTTATTTTTCTTTGATATCATTTTTAAAATACTATCATCTATATAATTGTCTATAATTAATATTTTATTTTTAGCAGTTTTTATTATATCAACTATTAAACTATAAGCATCATAAATCTGTCCTTCAAAAAATATTTTCTGGTTAAACTCTTCTTTTTTATTTCTTTGTAATTCATCAAAAACTTTCTCAAATTGTTTTTCGTGTTTTGTCAATTCTTTACCTTGTTCTAGTAATTGATATTCTACTTTTGTTAATCTTTCAAAAACATGTCCATTTGATGTTAGAAATCTTCTCATTTCCACAAAAGCATCCATAATATTTATACTCACTTGAATAGCTATATCATTTCTTAATATTCCTGAAAGCATGGTTATTCCTTGTTCTGTAAATACGTACGGCAAATATTTTCGATGTTGACCTCTTCCCATACTGTTTAAGGTCACAAATTGTGACCTTAAAGATTCTAAACTTGAAGTCACAATTTGTGACTTCAACTCTTTTACTTCTTCTTCAGTCAATTGAAAGCAATATCTTTCTGGAAATCGTCCCATATTTCTTTTAACTGCTTGATTTATTTTCTTTGTCTCATAATGATATAAATTTGCCACATCACTATCTAACATAACTTGTTTTCCTTTAATTGTATATATTAGATTTTTTATATCCTCTATTGAATAATTGGCTATATCTACTTGATTATCTATTGTTACAATCTGATTTTTTTCATCCATAATTTTCACATCCTTTTATTGGTTGTGTATATTATAGAACACGTGTTTTGCCATGTCAATAGAATATTAAAAACAAATTCTCCTTTTCTTAAAAAATTATAAACTTTAAAAGTTTACACAGCTAAATGATTAATTTGATTTGCTATATATCCTGCACCATATCCATTATCAATATTGACTGTAGCAATGCCATTACTACAAGAATTAATCATTCCTAAAAGGGCTGTAATACCACCTAAATTCGCACCATATCCCACTGAAGTTGGTACAGCAATGACTGGCACTTTTGCTAATCCTGCAATTACAGAAGCTAACGCACCTTCCATTCCCGCAATCGCAATAATACAATTTGCCTTTTCTAATTTTTCTCTTTGTGACAAAATTCTATGAATCCCTGCTACACCAACATCATAAATTCTTTCTACATGACTTCCAAAAAATTCTGCTGTTTCTGCTGCTTCTTCTGCTACTGGAATATCTGCTGTTCCACCTGTGCAAATAGCAATATTTCCAATTTTCTCTTTTTCCTTTTCAATTTTTAAAATTCTAGAAATCGGATTATATTGTACTTCTGGAATATCCTTTTTAACCAAATTGAATTGTTCTTTGCTTGCCCTTGTTCCTAATACTTCTCCATTTTCTTTATAAATCGTTTTATAAATATTAGATAGAAATTCATCTGGTTTACTTTGGCAAAATATGACCTCTCCTGTGCCAATTCTCTCTTTTCGATTATGGTCAATCTTGGCATAGCCTAAATCTTCATATTGGTTATTTTTAATTTCTTTTTCTGCTTCCTCTATACTAATTTCATGATTTTGTATTTTTTCTAGTATTTCTTTAATCTCCATTATTTTCTGCTTCCTCCATCAATACAATTCCTTTAAAGGTATATCATTTTTTTGTGCTAATTCTTTCATACTTTCATATTCTGGATAAATGTAGGTTTCTCCGTTATTGACAACTTTTTTTGCTTTTAATTTGCCATATTTTGTATCAATTGTAGTCAATTCTCTTTCTAATTCTGTTCGATATTCATAGCGATAACGAATTCCAATGGTTGTTGTTTCTTTAAATATGATGTTTTGTAATTTTTGAATGTCTGGTTCTTTACATACAACTGTTAAACGATATGCTGGTCTATTCTTTTTCATAAAGATTGGTGTATAAAATACGTCTAAGGCTCCATTTTGAAATAATTGTTCTTCTGTATATCCTAATATTTCTCCTGAACAATCGTCTATATTGGTTTCCATAACTACGATTTTTTGATTTTCTTCTTGCATTTCGCCATAATATACTTTTAATACATTTGGAATTTTTAAGTCTTTTGTTCCTGCTCCCCATCCGATTTTTTTGATTTTCATGGCTGGTAATGTTGTAAATTCAGAGCTTAGTTCTGCAATAATGGCTGCACCTGTTGGTGTTACCAATTCTGTATCAATATCAATTTGTCTAAATTCTACATTTGAATTTGCAAAAATTTCACTTGTTGCTGGGACAGGAACTGCCATTGTGCCATGGGCACATTCAATAAATCCATGTCCATCATTTACAACACTTGAAATGATTTTGTCTGGATGAATTTTATTGATTAAAATAGCTGTTCCTACAATGTCCACAATAGAGTCTATCGCACCTACTTCGTGAAAGTGTACTTCTTCTAATGGTTTATTGTGAACTTTGCTTTCTGCTTTGGCTACCCTCATAAAAATTCTTTTTGCTAAGTCTTTACTTTCTTCATCAATTGAACTATTATCAATAATTTCACATACATCCTGCAAATTTCTGTGTTCGTGATGATGTTCATGATGATGTGCTTCTTGCTCATGATGGTGAATTTCTTCTATGTGTTCGTGCACATGGTGATGATGTTCCTCTTCATGAACGTGAGAATGCTCATGTTGATGTTCTAAAATCACATCAACATGAGTACCTGTAATTCCATTTTTTACTTTTTTAGATATTTCTATTTTGTATCCATCTATATTTAATTTTTTTAGTTCTTCTATTAGATAATTTTCATCTCCAATAATTTCTGTTAGTGCTGCTAATGTCATATTGCCACTAATTCCACTTGAACAGTCAAAATATAATGTTTTCATGTTTTTCCTCTCTTTTTTATCATTTTCTTTTAAATTATGTTACAAATATATATTTTAGTCAATATTCACAATCTCATATTCTCTATTTCCAAGTCCTAATTTATTGGCAGCTTCTACTGTGTGAATACCATGTCTTGAGTCCATTCTCTCAATTAATGCTGCTTTTCCTGGGTCCTCTGCATTTACAACTGCGTCATAGCATGCTTGGTCTAAAGCAACTGGGTCTAGAGAAGCAAAAATTCCTAAATCAGCCATTTCTGGTGCATGTGGATTTGAATCACAGTCACAGTCAACTGATAGATTGTTTGCAACGCTAATATATACCATATTTTCTTTTCCCATATAGTTGATAACGGCTTCTGAAGCATCTGCCATTGATTCTAGAAAATGGTCTTGTTCTGGTAAATTTCCCCATAATTCTGCTGGATTTTTTGTTTTTCCTGCTGTATGAATCCATGCTTTTCCATTTGAAGAACCAATACCAATAGAGATATTTTTTAAGGCTCCTCCAAATCCTCCCATAGCATGACCTTTAAAGTGTGATAATACTAACATAGAATCATAATTTTTTAAATGTGCTCCTACATAATCTTCTTTCAAATGAAATCCGTTTTTTACTGGTATTGGCATATCGCCTTCTTCATCCATAATATCAACAGTTGCAATATCTGTAAATCCATGGTCTTTGATTGTCTCCCAGTGATCTTTTGTTGTGTTTCTTTTTCCTGCATATGCTGTATTACATTCTACAATAGTTCCATTTACTTTGTGAACTAAATCTTTAATTAAATTTGGATTTAAGAAATAATGTCCTCCTGCTTCTCCTGTTGATAGCTTTACTGCTACTTTTCCTTTCAATTCTACACCTAATGTTTCATACATTTTGATTAAGCTTTCTGGTGTAATTTCCTTTGTAAAATATACTTTTGATTTTTCCATAAAAATCATTCCTTTCTTTATCATATTATGAAATTATTATAAGGATTGTCCTTAATCTCCTAATGCTTGTGCCACTCTTTCAAGTTCTTTTCTAATCTCTATATGTTGTGGACAAGCTTTTTCACATTGACCACATTTGATACATTCGCTTGCTTTCTTTAATCCATGTCCGCCAACTAGCCATTCTTCTTGATGTTTTGCAGCCGCCATATCTTTGTATAAAGTTAAATAATTCATTGCTGTGAAAGAACCTGATATACCAATATGCATTGGACATACTTTTGCACAATAGTTGCAAGTCGTACAAGGAATTAGCGGAATTGTATTTAAAACCTTTTGTGCCTCTTTTATAGTTTCTTCTTCTTTATCTGATAATTTTGTAAAGTCTTTCATATATGAAATATTGTCATCCATTTGCTCGATACTGCTCATTCCTGATAATACTGTGATGATTCCATCTAAGCTTGCTGCAAATTTGATTGCCCAAGAAGCAAGTGAAGCGTCTGGGTTTGCTTTTTTGAATACTTCTGCTACTTGTTCTGGTGGATTTGCAAGCATACCACCTTTTACTGGCTCCATGATGATAACTGGTTTTCCATATTTTCTTGCTACTTCATAACATTCTCTAGATTTAATTGCTGGATTTTCCCAATCGGCATAATTGATTTGTAGCTGTACAAATTCCATTTCTGGATGTAGTTCCTCCTTAATTATTTCTATTTTTCTACATTACTATTTCTAATTTTACGTTAGCAAAATTGTGTGCAATATGGTTTTATATTAAGAACTTAAATAAAAATGTTAAATGTAAAATAATTTCTTATAAAAATGTATCTTTATTAAACTAACTTATTGTATTCTTCATCATTCACAGGTTCACACCATTCATTTGATGTGTTTTCTCCTGGTACTTCTAAAGCTAAATGACTAAACCAACAATCTTTTTTAGCTCCATGCCAATGTTTTACATTTGCTGGAATAACTACTACATCTCCTGGTTTTAAACTTCTTGCTTCTTTTCCTTCTTCTTGATACCAACCTTCTCCATCAACACAAATAAGGATTTGTCCCCCACCTTTACTTGCATGATGAACATGCCAGTTGTTTCTACATGCTGGTTCAAATGTAACATTTGCAATAGATACTACTGATTCTCCTGGTTTTGTTAATGGTTTTAGATATGAATTTCCAATAAAATATTGTGCATATGCTGTATTAGGTTCTCCCATACCAAACATGCCTCCATGTTCTTCCTTGGTATCATCATCTGCATATACTTCTTTTGCCATATTAAATACTGCCCAAGCATTTGGCCATCCAGCATAAAATGCTGCATGTGTAATAATTTCTGCCATTTCTTGTTTTGTAATTCCATTATTTTTTGCATTTATCAAATGATATTTTAATGAACTATCTACCATTCCTTTTCCCATAAATACGCAAATAGTAACTAAAGACCTATCTCTTAAAGACAATTTGTCCTCCCTTGACCATATTTCTCCAAAAAGTACATCATCATTTAATTCTGCAAATTTAGGTGCAAATTCTCCTAAACTATCTCTCCCTGCTGTTTGTTTTTTCATAACAATTCCTCCTTTAAATTTTTATTTAGGGTTTAAAGCAATCCCAAAACTTTTTTTACATTATAGGAAATTGCATTTCCTATAATGTAAAAAAAACAAATTGCACAGAAAAATTGTTTTACAATTTTTCGCGCAACAAATCTTATACGCTTCTTGCTAGACCTTAAATTAATATAGCAAATATAAAAAGTAGAGAAAAGGTCTAGCGAAGCTAGATTTGTTCTTGAATAAGCTTTTATCTTGGCTATATAGATTTTTCCCATATGTACCATTGTTAAGCTTGTTACATTAAGCTTTTATCTAATATGTTTTTGTCATATAAGTCAATTTTCATGTTTAATCTGTCATAGGCCTCTTGCATATCATCTAACTTTTTCTTAAGAATTTTTCTTTGTTCTACTAGGATTTCTCTTCTTTCTTTTATTGTTTCGTCTCCTTTATCAAAAAGCTGAATATATTTTTTCAAGAAACTGATTTCTAGTCCTGCCGCTCTCATACATTTTACAAATTGAATTCTTTGTAAATCACTTTCTGTATAATTTCTAATGCCATTTTCTCCTTTTGCAATCGGACCAATTAATCCTTCTCGTTCATAATACCTTAAAGTATCTGGTGTTAAACCAAACTTTTGGGCTACTTCAGATATTTGCATATTTTCCTCATCTCCTACCTTTACTTTATCGTACATGCCCCATCTATTTTTACACACTTATTATATATCACTTAGAGTTAACTTTAAGTCAATACTTTTTTTTATATTTTTATAATATTTTTTAATTAGTTACAATGCATAGTTCTAATTATCTTACTCAAACCGAAAAGCAGTATATATAAATATTTTATGAAATTAAATGTGCTAATGAAGAAATATTACAAATTCTTGCATTATCAAGTAGGAGAATCTCAGACTTGCTGTGAGAGGTGCCTGCTTTATAATGTTAGAATTTGTATATTTCGTAATGCCAGCCATTTAATAAATAAAATATTTATATATACTGCTTTTCGGTTATTTTATAAATTGGCTGTGAATTATAACTAATTAAATATTATAAAAGGGAAATTGAGGTGTCTCAAAATCCCTTAATTATTTGTTTTATATTAGAAAAGTCATACTGACTTTCCTAATATAAAAGCAACACATTGCACACAAATTTATTACATAAATTTGGCACAGAACAAATTTACGGAAAGCCAAAGAGAAAAGCTAAAAATTGTGCAAACTTTAAGGCTTTCCGATTTGTTCTATTAGTACTTTTTGTTAATGGTGTCCATAAACCTAATGTTTCTTTTGGTACTTTTTTGTGATTTGTACATTCTTCTGGTAAATTATCTTCTGTAAAAATTTCTGTATATGTATTTGTACAATTTTTTGAAGCCAAACAACCTGTTGTTCTACATACAGTTCTTTCTACAATTCCTTCTGGTCTTGTAAATGTCGCACTTGGCAAATCTTTATGTATATCTGTCATTACAGCATCCCAGATTTGTCCTGCTGGATTTCCACTAAAATATACGGTTTCACTATTATCATATCCATACCAAGTTGCTGCTGCATAATATGGTGTAAATCCACAAAGCCATCTATCATAA
>CALWZZ010000049.1 GCA_944386145.1 uncultured Clostridia bacterium
AATTATAAAATTGTTGTTAGGAGGAAACCTTTGCTATTACTACATTTTATTTTTTCGTCATAAGAGAACAAAATTGTGATGACCAAGGCAATTAATGTTATACCTCTATTCTTTCTATTTTCTTTGTTTTTCATTTTTTGTTTTTTCATTTTTTCTAAATTCTCCTTTCTTTTGTTTCTTTTGATTTTTTATGTAATATTCATTTGTGCTCATCTTTTCGTATTTTGCATTGGAAATTTTTACTTAACTTAACTCTATATAAAAATTTTTAACTATCCTATTGTATATTTATTTTTGTAAATAGTATTTACTTTTTTTTTACTTTTTATACCAATCCTCCGATGTGTTTTTTCAATGTACACATTATTTACAGAAATACTTTCGTTAGCAATTTTATTTTATATATTTTATTGAATTAAGTCAATATGTTATCGTATTTTATTTCTCGTTTTTTCTTAGATTCTAGTACTCTAGGAAAATCGGAATATTGTTTCAAATTATTGGTATTACTAGATTTTTAGATTTTTTATCATTTAGAAATTCATTAAATGTTTATAAAATTTTACATATATTTTTTAAAAAATCTTTAAGTATTTTTATTGACATTGTTATATTTTATTGCTAAAATTTAATTGAAAAATCTTTCCTAGAGTACTAGACTCTAGGAAAATTTTTTTGTTCTCCCCAAAAATTGGACATTTTTGCTAATATATAGTATACTATTGATTAAAATTATGAATATATATGGATTATTTAAAAAAACAAATATATCAAAAAAAGGAGAACTAGATTGAAAGTATTAAGTATTGAAACTTCTAGTAAAATATGTAGTGTAGCTATATTAGAAGATAAAAATTTAGTAAAAAAAATAGAATTGAATAATGGATTAACACATTCTGAAAGCTTAATGCCACTTATAAAGAGAATATTAGAAGAAACCAATTTAACTTTATCTCAAATGGATTTATTTGTTTGTGATATTGGCCCAGGTTCTTTTACTGGTATTCGTATCGGTGTTGCAACTGTTAAAGCATTTTCAGATAGCTTACAAATTCCTGCCGTTGGTATTTCTTCTCTTGAAGGGTTGGCATATGCAATCCCAAAAGATGGTATCATTTGTAGCATGATTGATTGTAAAAATGATAATTGCTATTATGCTGTATACCAATTAGAAAATGGACATTATTCTTTGCTAGAAAGTCCTAAAGCTGACAGTGTTGAAAATTGTTTAAATTTTCTGATTTATAAATATGGTGATTCAACCATTACTTTTATAGGAGATACTTGTTTAAGCTATAAAGATTTAATAAAGTTTTTTTCTCCTCAATTCTGTTTAGCAAATGAGGATTCCTCTATTTGTCTAAATCATCATATTCCTGAAAGTGATATAAATACTATTGATGTCTATTCTTTGGGACTTGCCGGATTAGAAAACTATATAAAATCTGGCGAAGATAAAGCTTTACTTCCTCTTTATTTAAAAAAGCCTCAAGCACAGAGGCAATTAGAAGGAAAAAATCTAATAATTGAAGATATGAAACTTTCTGATTTGGAAAATTTAGATATTTCTAAATTCGATAATTTTTGGAATATTCATATTTTAAAAGAGGAATTAGCAAGTGAAACTTCTCATTTTATTTGTGCAAAATTGGAAAATACGATAGTTGGTTTTGCTGGAATTAAAATTATAGTAGATGAAGCTGATATTATGAATATTGCCGTAAAAGAAGATTATAGAAGACAAGGAATTGCTACTTTATTACTAAACCATATCCTTAGTCTTTGTAAACAAAAAAACTTGAAAGCCATTAATCTTGAAGTGAATGAAGAAAATTTTTCTGCCATTTCTTTATATCAAAAATTTGGTTTTAAAGAATGTGGCAGAAGAAAACAATATTATGATAACAAATATGACGCTATTCTCTTCACACAAAAAGTATAGAGAATGTATTGCTTGAAAATATAAATTATACGAGGTATATTATGAAACATGTAAAATTTATATCCCATAATGAAAAAGAGACTTTAGATTTTGGAAAAAAATTAGCTAGTTTTTTAAACAATGGGGATACCATTGTTTTATCAGGAGAATTAGGATCTGGTAAGACAAAATTAACTGAAGGTATTTTAACGTTTTTTGGATTAGAAAACGAAATTTCTAGTCCTACCTTTACGATTGTAAATGAATATGTAAAAGATGATACAAAAATTTTCCATTTTGATGTGTATCGTTTAGAAGATTCTTCTGAGTTTTATGCAATTGGTGGAGACGAATATTTTGAAAATGGAATTTGCATTATTGAATGGGGTGAAATCATTCAAGACGCTCTTCCTAAAGATTATATCCTTATCCAATTTGAAAGAAATGATGTTGATGAAAATACTAGAATTTTAAATATCACTTCTTATGGTGAAAAATATGATGAATTAATAGGAACGTGCCAATTTATTTCAAAATAAAACCTAAAAGGACAGAGAGATGATTTTTTCTCCGTCCTCAAATCATCTCTCCGTCCCAATTTTTACACATATTTTTCTACTAGAACAACTGTCCTTCCACTTCTTGTGGTTCCTGCAAATTCTTTAATCACAAATCGACCTTTTCCTCTAATGGTTATGATATCTCCACATTTTACTGTTTTTGAGTTTTTTGTTTCATTTTGCCCATTTACAAATACTCTTTCTTGTGCAATGATTTCTGATGCTTTACTTCTAGAGGTTCTGGCTAAATCTGATACAATATTGTCTAGTCGTAATGAAGGAACAATGATACTAATTTCTTCTACTTTTATCTCGGGTTTTCTTACATTTTGTATGGCTTCTATTTCTATTTTCGCATTTTCAAATCTTGTAAGAGATGGCAATTGAGTTTTTAATACTTCTGCAAAATCACTGACAGTGATAATGTCTGCTCCTTCTTCTCCTACAAGAATATCACCTACTTTTTCCCTTTTTAGTCCTAATTTTACAATTCCGCCTAAATAGTTTCTATGCGAATATTTTCCTTTTTCTTCTTCTGGTAATTGAATACGTACTACTTTTAAGATTTTGTCATAATTTTTTTCTAACATGGCGTCATTAAATTTTTCTGGAAATGTTATCAATACTTTTCTTTCTGCCTCTTCATATCCACCATATAATTTAAAATTTTGAAACTGATTTTTCCTTAAAAAATTTTCTACCAAAGATACTTGATACATATCTAAAAAGTCTGTAAATTCGATTTTTTCTCTTTTTGATGATATTTCCATTTTGTCTAATACTTGTGATAAACACAATTTATCTTCTTGTTTTTTATAGTCTTTTAATAATTCTTGCTTATTCATGTATGTTACATCTCTCCTATTTTTATTTTTTGTTTTTTCTTTATTTCATCTATTTCATTATCTTTTGCTTCTTTAAAATCTTTCTCTTCATTTTTGTTTATCTGAAAATATTGTTGTACATCTTCTACAATATCCTCTTCATCTAAATGATATATCTTTTCTAATTCTTCTACACTTCCATGTTGAATAAACATATCTGGATAGGCATAGGCTTTTATCTCTATATCTTCCATATGATTATCCACTATTAATTCTTTGATAGCTGTTCCTAGTCCATTAATAATTGTTCCATCTTCTATCGTAATCACTTTTTTGTTTTTTTCTATCGATTTTTTTATCGTTTGCTCATCTAATGGTTTCAAAAATCTGGCATTAATTACTTCTGCATTTATTCCCTTGTCTTGCAGTTTTTTAGCAATTTTCATGCCTTTTGCAACCATTTTTCCAATTGTCACAATAGATAGGTCATTTCCTTCTTTTAGTATTTCTGCTTTTCCTTCTTCTATTGTTTCATGTTTTTCAAATGGTTCTTTATCTTCTCCGCCTCTTGGATAACGAATAACCACAGGCTTTTTCAAATTCACTGCAAATGCTAACATATCTTCTAATTCTCGAAAGTCTTTTGGTGCTAAGATGGTTAAATTAGGTACCAATCTAAAAAATGCCATATCTAAAGTTCCTTGATGAGTTTCCCCATCTGCTCCAACTATACCTGCTCTGTCTACACACATGACTACTGGTAAATTTTGAAGAGCAATGTCGTGTATCACTTGGTCATATCCCCTTTGATAAAATGAAGAATAAATAGGTACAACAGGTATCATTCCATCTATCGCCATACCTGCTGCTAATCCTAAAGCATGTTGTTCTGCAATTCCAATGTCAAAAAATCTCTCAGGAAACTTTTTACTAAATTCTGTAAGTCCTGTTCCATCTTTCATCGAAGCAGTAATTGCAACAATCTTATCATTTTTTTCTGCAAGTTCGATTAATTTGTCTCCAAATACTTTAGAATAATCTTTTCCTTTTGCTTTCTTGGCATTTCCTGTTTGTATGTCAAATGGACCTGTTGCATGAAATTTGTCTGGATTCTTTTCTGCGATTTCATAACCTTTCCCCTTTTTGGTTAATACATGGATTAATACAGGATTGTCAATTTGTTTACTTAATGTCAATATACTTTGCAATTCTTCTATATTATGCCCATCTACTGGTCCTAAATATGTAAAGCCAATATCTTCAAAAAACATTTTTGGAATAATTAATTGTTTAATGCTTCGTTTAATGGTTTGTACGATTTTAACAATGGGTTTACCAATCACAGGTATTTCACTAATTCTTTTTTTCATAATGACATTTGTTCTAGTATACATTCTTTTTGTTCTCAACTTGCTAAGTAACATATTGAGTCCACCGATATTAGGCGATATACTCATTTCATTGTCATTAAGAATAATTGTCATTTTGGTTTTACTATATCCCACATCATTTAAGGCTTCTAATGCCATTCCTCCTGTCATAGCACCATCTCCTATAACTGCTAAAACAGAATAATTCTCTTTTTTTAAGTCTCTTGCTCTTGCCATTCCCAAAGCTGCTGATATAGATGTGCTACTATGTCCTGTGTTAAAAAAATCATATTTTGATTCATTTGTTTTTGGGAAGCCTGCTATTCCATTCAATTTTCTTAATGTTTTTAAGGCTTCTCTTCTTCCTGTTAAAATTTTATGTACATAGGTTTGATGCCCTACATCCCATACAATTTTGTCTTTTTCAAAATCAAATACGGTATGTAGTGCTAATGTTAATTCTACTACTCCTAAATTTGAAGCTAGATGTCCTCCATTTTCTGATACAATTTCTAAGATATATTTTCGGATTTCCTCTGCTAATTTTTGCTTTTCCAAAATACTTAATTTCTTCAAATCTTTTGGAGAGTTTATATTTTCTAACATATTAAAATTCATTCCTTTCTCGCCTTACTCAGAGGTGTCTTAAATTTAATTTTGTTTACTATAACATTCAATACATTATAAATTTATGAATTATTTCAATTGTATCACGTTTTTGTATTTTTTTCTACAAATTTGTTGTAATTTTTATTTCTTGTGTTAAAATAATAGTGAATAAAATTATGGGAGGAATTACTTATGAAAAAACGTGTTTTTATAACATTATTTTTAATTTTAATTTTAGTAGCAAACTTATCTTTTGCTTCTTATGAAACTGTTACTATGACGGTTGTTGAAGAACCTGTATGTACAATCGAAATTGGAGAAAATTCTAGTTTTGAGAAAAAATTAATTGAAAAAAATTTAAATAATAAAGAAGTTACACTTCAATTACAAGTAACCAATGAAGAAACCTCAATTCAACCAACTGGAGAAATTATGTTAGTTATTGACAACTCTTTGAGTATGGAGGAAACAGTTGATGATGGAACAACTACTCGAGAAGAATTGGTTATTAATTCTGCTAACACATTAGTCAATACGATTTTAGAGGGAAATGATAATTTACAAGTTGGTGTTGTTAGTTTCTCAACAAATGAAGATGTTTCTTTAGAAGGAACCATTAATGACGCTAGTTTAGTTTCTGATTTATCTTCTGACCCTCAAGCTTTAGTATCTGCAATTTCTAATATTCAATACACTGGACCTAGAACAGACTTAGAAGCAGGATTAAATTTAGCTAGCCAATACTTTACAGAAGAAGATAACAACAAATATATCATTGTTTTAACAGATGGTATACCAAATGTTGCCTTGAATTATGATGGTATGTATTATTCTGATGATGTAATTAATAAGACAAAAGCACAATTACAATCTCTAGATACTGCTGGATATGATGTTATCACAATGCTTACAGGAATTACAGAAACAGATAGTGTTCCTGCAACTAGACAAGATGACAAAACTTATGGAGATATCATTGAAGAAATCTTTGGTACAGAAGAAAATCCAACAGTTGGAAAATTCTATAATATACAAGATAGTGAAATTGAACAAACCATTACCAATAATATTTACAATGACCTATTACCAATTGAACAAGTATTAACAGATATCACAATTACAGATTATTTCCCACAAGAAATTATTGATAATTTTGAATTTGCTTATGTGTCTGAGCCAAATATCGGAACAGTATCTGCTGAAGTCAATACAGAAAATAATTCTATTACATGGACAATATCTGAACTACAACCAGGAGAAACAGCAACTGTACAATATACTTTAAGTTTAAAAGAAGATTTTGATGAAAGTATTGTTGGTCCTATCTTAGATACAAACGAAAGAGTAGATATTACGTATACAAATCTTAATGGAGAAACTGTTGAAGATACCTCTGATGTTACACCTAAATTAAAACTTACAGAACCACCTGTTGTATTGCCAGCAGCTGGTAGACCAATTATGATAGCTTTATTTGTAGTAGGTATTGGAATTCTTGTTTATTCATTCTCAAGATTTACCTTTCTTAACAAAAATATGAAATAGGACAATTTGGGACAGGTTGGGTTTTGTCTCACTTTTGTCGAAAAAAGGCGAATATGGTTATTCGTCTTTTTTCGACAAAAGTGAGACAAAACCCAACCTGTCCCAAATTGTCCTATTTTTGAAAAAACTTTCTAATTTTATTGATAATTTTTCTAAAAAATGTTTCTTTTACTTCTATCATACTGTTTTGTTCTTCTGTAGTTTTTTCATTTGTTTGATATGTTTTCTTTTTAACAAGGAAATCTGGATTATATTTTTCTCTTAATTTATTTTGATAATTTTCCTCATTCTTTCTTAAATTGCTTTGGATTTCTTGTTTTTGTTTTTCATTACACAAATATTTTACAGATATCATAGCAATAATTGCTTTTGTTTTATCTTTTAAATTCATTTCGTTAAGCGACTTATCATGGTCTAAATTTGGTTTATAGGACATGGATTGATTTTCTCTCCAAAACGCTATTAACTTCTGAGGAATTTTATTTTTTAATTCCTCATCTGTATGGTCTAATATATCTAGTATTTCTACCATTGCTTCTCTATATTCCACACTTAGCATTTGTACCCTCCTATTCTCGAATTCCTTCTTGTTGTTGGTTTCGTATTTCATTTATTCCTCTTATTGTTTCTTGCTCAATCTTACCAACATTTTCATAACGTTCTTGATTTGCTACTTCGACAAATTCTTCTAGTTTATGAGATTTTTTCAATCCTAATTTTCCTACAAAATTTATTTCTCTTAATGGATTATCTTCTTCACGCATATTTTCTAATATTTTTACATTTTCTATGTATCTTTTTCTATAAACTTCTTTTTCATCTTCAAAAAATAGTAAATCTAATAATGATTCCATTTTTTCTTTTTCTGGTAAATCTTCTTTCAATTTTTCTTTTAATTCTAAGTTTGTCTTTTCCTCTTCTGTTATTTGTTCTTTCTTTTCGATTTCTGCTAATTCCTGCGATACTTGTACAATTCTTCCAAATAGTCGTATATTTTCAATCCATGTGTCTGGATTGATCGTTCCATTTGCTACTCTAAATTCAATTGTATTTTTTCCATTATTAACATTTAGTAAATTCATTCCATAGAATTTATCTCCATCTTGTACAGATTGTATTCCTGAAACAAATTCTTCTAAATCTTCTTCTCCATCAATTTGAATACTACCTTTTTCAATTGCTTCCTCAATTATTGATGAAAATGCTCCTGCATTCTGATCAATTTCGCTTCTAGGTATATTTCCTGGCTCATTACTCATTAAATACATGATTTTTTCTGTATTTGCCCAGATTTCAAATAAATTTATATAAGCTTCTTTACTAGTTAAATAATCTGCACCTATGTGAACATGTCCACCACAATTGTCTGTTGCTTCTTGCCCTATTTGTTCTAACATTTCGCAAACCATGTAAATTTCTTCTACATTATCTGGTGTATCTCGTAAGATTGGAGAAATTGTTTCTGCACCTTTTTTTGGTTCTAAACTACCATCATATTCTATTTTCCAATGTCTTTTTATTTCAAAAAAGTCATCTCTTCTTTCGATAATTTTTTCTAGTTGGCATAACTTTCTTCCTTTTGTCCCTTCTGTTTCTATTTCTATACCATTAGTTATCTTTGGATCTAATCCGATTTCTCGGTATTTCCTATTTTGTTTTAAGAAAAGTTTTTTCAGTGTTTCTCTATCTTTTAAAGACATTTGAATAAGTACTTGATTTGCTTTTTCTTTCATCGTTTTAGCTAATGATAATTTTTGTTCATCATTTTGAAGCCTAGCAAAAACCATTGATTGATTAGTTTCATCTTTTAGTTTTGTTTGTGCATACTGTAATTTAAAATCCTCATCCTCTATACTCATTAATATTTGTGTAATATCTTCTTCAGTTTTAGCATAAGATAACGATTGCTTTTTTAATTTATCTTCTTTCAATGAATTAATAATTTCATCTTTATATTTTTCTTCTATAACAGGTATATATTTTAATCTATCTTCTTCTGGTAATGTTATAATAATCTTTAATTTATTTCTATCTAATTTTAAATTTACAATTGCCTTTTCTTTATTTTTTATGTCATTCATTTGTTCTATTAATGACATTTTTTCATAGTCTGTGTGTAGTACTGTTACTGCTTGCAATAGTTGTTCATCATTTTCAAATGCAATGCTTTCTATTACCTTTTTTCTTTCATAATCGTCATCAATAATATAGTACAAACCATCAATTTTGTTTTGTGTATTTATAAATGTAGTAATAATCTCTCTACGATTGCACATATTTGTTATGTAATAAAACATAGCATTCATTTTATTTTTATCTAATTGCATTGTCTTAATAATATCAGTTCTTGCATATTCATCTTGAAACATTGGTAAGGCATCTGATTTTTTCTCATCTGATTCAATACTTTGGGCAACCTCTACAGCCCTTATAGTATCTTGTGGTAATTTTCTTATATAGTCCAACTTTAAATCATCTGATTGCAAACTGCATATCAATTCAACTACATCATTTTCATGAAGTAAATGCAGCATTTTTAGTTTATTTTCATCTTTTTGTAAATGCATTACTAATGCTTTTATATAAGCATAATTGGTTTCTTCTTTTAACCTTTCCAACTTTTGATCTTCTGTTAAATTAATTATTTTTTCTTCTATTTCATTCATCGTATCTCTAATTCCTTTTATCTATCTTTTAAATAAGTTTTCAAAATTTCATTTGCAAATGTATTGACAATAATATAATTGTCTTTTATTGCATTTTTGTCAATATATTTTCCAAATATATTCGCTTCTTTTGCTTCTAATAAATAAAATTTCTGAAGTTGTAACATAGAAAGTATATATGTATATTCATCATATAAAATCATGGCATTTGACATATCTTTTATTACATTTTTATCTTTACATTTTATAATAGGAATATTATCTAGTGTTGTATTTGCTACTGCCCTTTTTTCTAATTCTTCTTCTCTTTGCTCTTTTGTCATCTCATAATAATTTGGATGTATAAAGTTTTTCACTAAACTTTCTATGTCATTATATTTGTATGTATTCTTTCCTTCAATAACAATCAGTTTTTCCATTACTATTTTCTCCTGTTCATTATTTTTCTTACTTTTGTATAAAAACATGTTTTTGAATTATATATTCTTACTATGAATTCTATACTAATCGTAAGAAAAAATCAATAGAAGAAACAATTCTAGCTCGGTTAAATTTTGAGACAATTCGGGACAGGTTGGGTTTTGTAGCATTTTTGTCGAATATTGTCGTTTAAAGATAAAATAATTTTAAACGACAATATTCGACAAAAATGCTACAAAACCC
>CALWZZ010000050.1 GCA_944386145.1 uncultured Clostridia bacterium
CACCAATTGATAATCCGCAGGTGGTTGTGTTAGTTACCTTATATAATCCAACTGGAGAGGGAGGACACCAAGGAGGTGGCGTAGCAGCACCAGTTGGAGGAAAGATTTTTAGTGAAATATTACCATATTTAGAAGTCAATAAAGAAGTTTTAGAAGAGGAAAGTGAAGATGTAGTTAGCCAAGTCCAAGTGCCAGATGTTATGGGAAAAAGTTTGAAGGAAGCTGAACAAATATTAAAAGAAAACAATTTAGAGATGTCTATTGATAATGAAGAAATTGACAAAGAAAATACCTATGTAAAAAATCAAATTCCTAGTGGTGGAATAACGGTAAATGAAAAAAGTAAAGTGATTATTGAATATTAAATATTTGTTATAAGTCAGTGAACAAGTCGGTTTTGCTAGCTAAGCAATCTATAATATAAAAAAATGAAATGATTTAGCTTATACAAAATCATGAATGACTTTATATTATATATTGCTTAGCTGGCAAAACCGACTTGACCTCTGAATAATTACAATATTTTTAACAAATCTGAAAAAAAACTATACAAAAAAGTATTTTAGTTATATAATATGAGGGATTAAATGCAATAATTTGCATATAATTAAGTATTAATAATCGAAAGGATTGAAGAAAATGAAACTAAAAGAATTATTAGTAGGATTAGAAAACCTAAAAGTAAAAGGAGATTTAGATATTGAAATATCTGGAATTGAAAACAATTCAAAAAATGTAAAACCAGGATATGTATTTGTTGCTATTAAAGGATTTTCAACAGATGGTCATCAATATGTGGAAAATGCCATAGAAAATGGTGCAACAGCAATCATGATACAAGAAGGTTGCAACTTAAAAGGAATGAATATACCAGACAATGTAACAGTTGTTATGGCAAAAGATACAAGAGAAGGATTAGCTATTATGTCAGATAATTTTTATGACCATCCTTCAAGAAAGTTCAAATTAATTGGTGTTACAGGAACCAAAGGAAAAACAACAACTACTTTTATGATTAAAGAAATTTTAGAAAAAGCAGGAAAAAAAGTAGGATTAATTGGAACAATTGCAACTTACATTAATGGTAAGAAAATAAAAGATAGTGATAGAACAACACCGGAGAGTCTAGAATTACAACAAACTTTTGCCCAAATGGTAAAAGAGGGTGTAGAAGTGGTTGTAATGGAAGTTTCTTCACAAAGCTTAAAACTAAACAGAGTAGAAGGCTGTCAGTTTGATATTGTCTTATTTACCAATTTTTCAGAAGACCATATCAGTCCAAAAGAACATCCAGACATGCAAGATTACTTTGAGTCAAAATTAAAATTATTTAAAATGTGCAAAACAGGAATTGTTAATGCAGATGATTTACATGGAGCAAAAATACCAAGACTATTCCCTGATAGCAATATTACAACATATGGAATTGATAATTATGCAAATGTATTGGCAAAAGATATAACGATTACCAATTCTTATGTAGATTTTAAAGTAAAAATAAAAGATAGAAATGAGAGAGTAAAAACAGGAATACCTGGAAGATTTAGTGTATATAATTCATTAGCAGCTATTTGTGTTGCACAAAAATTTGGAATAGAACCTGAAAAGGTTAAAGAAGCATTATTAGAAGTTAGAGTTCCAGGAAGGTCTGAATTAGTAGATAATAAAAGAGAAATACCAATTATGATAGATTATGCACATTCTCCAGAAAGCTTAGAAAATATTTTACAAGCAACCAAGAGTTATACAAGAGGAAAAGTCATATCTGTATTTGGTTGTGGTGGAGATAGAGACGCAGGTAAAAGACCAATTATGGGAGAAATATCAGGAAGAATTGCTGATTTTACAATTATTACATCTGACAATCCAAGAACGGAAGATCCAGAAAAAATTGTGAAACAAATTGAAGAAGGCATGAAAAAAACAAATGGAAAATATAAAGTAATTGTTGATAGAGTAGAGGCAATAAAAGAAGCAATCAAAATGGCAACAAAACGTGACATTGTTATTCTAGCAGGAAAAGGACATGAGCCATATCAAGAAATTAATGGAGAAAAATATCCATTTGATGAAAGAATTATTGTTAGAGATATTATAGATGAATTAGAAAACGAAACAAAGAATAAGAAAAAATAAAACGGAAGAAAGGTTGGATGAAATTGATATTTGAGGCAAAAGTATTGATAATCTCATTTATCATCTCTATTATCATGGGATTTATCATAATACCAATACTGAAAAAAAGAAAAGTAGGGCAAATTGAAAGAGATGATGGTCCACAATCACATTTGAAAAAACAAGGAACACCTACGATGGGTGGGATAATCATTATTATTACCATGATATTGGTTGTAACAGGAACCTGTATCTATTTATCTGCAAATGGCGAAAATGCATTAGCAGGGAAAATCCTACCAATCTTATTACTGACAATTGGATTTGGGTTAATTGGATTTATTGATGATTTTAAAAAATTAGTATTAAAAAATACAGAAGGTTTAAAACCTAGTTATAAAATGTTGGGCTTACTGATTATTTCAGTAGCCTATGTAATTTATTTAGTGTATGGATTACACATTGATACAGAAACCTATATACCAATTGCAAAAATATATATAGAAATGCCAGTATATATTTATATACCATTTGCAATTGTGGTTATATTAGGTGCTACAAATGCAGTAAATTTAACAGACGGAATTGATGGATTATCATCTAGT
The DNA here is from genome assembly GCA_944386145.1 of uncultured Clostridia bacterium. Lineage (GTDB taxonomy): Bacteria > Bacillota > Clostridia > TANB77 > CAG-508 > CAG-269. Next base: position 2,721 of record CALWZZ010000050.1, read on the forward strand.
GTGTGTGCAATTATTATTACTTGTTTAGCAGTTATCGGAATTAGTTTACAAATATATGAAGTATCTATATTTGCAAGTATTGTGATAGGTGCAGTTTTAGGATTTTTGATGTTTAATATCCACCCAGCTAAAGTATTTATGGGAGATACAGGTTCTCTTATGCTAGGCGGTGTAATTTCAGGATTAGCACTTTATTTAGAAATGCCATTATTGTTATTGGTGATTGCACTTGTACCAGTATTGGAAACAATTTCTGTTATGATACAAGTGGCTTATTTTAAAAAGACAGGTAAACGATTTTTCAAAATGGCACCATTACATCATCATTTTGAGTTGTCTGGCTGGAAAGAAAATAAAGTAGTGGTTGTGTTTAGTGTAGCAACATTGTTGTTGTGTATTATTGGACTTAAGATAATTTAGGAAAGGAGAATAAAATGGCAAAAAAGAAAGGTAAGACTTTTTCAAGCTTTCTTAAAAACCCAATTGATTTTACATTATTGATAACAATTTTGTTATTGTTATCAATAGGGTTAATTATGGTACTTTCAGCAAGTTCTCCATCAGCACTTTCTGAAAGTGGAAATAGTTATTCATACTTTTTTAGGCAAGCCATTTTTGCTGTAGCTGGTCTATTTATGATGTGGGTAATTTCAAATATTGATTACCGATTTTATCAAAAATATTATAAATTAGCTTATGTAGTAGCATTTTTATTACTATTAGCAGTACCACTTATTGGAAGGGAAGTAAATGGTGCTAAAAGATGGATATATGTAACAGAATCTCTTTCATTTCAACCATCTGAACTTGTAAAGTTATTAATGATTATATTTTATGCAGCAATCTTGGTTAAAAATAGAGATGAATTAAATAAATATGGAAAAGGTTTTATAAAACATTTGGTATTACTAGCTCCTATTATTGCATTATTGCTAATAGAACCACATTTTAGTGCATCAATGGTTGTTATAGGAATTGTAGCAATTATGATGATTGTTGCTGGATGTAAGTTCTGGCATTTTCTTGTAACAGGACTAGTCGTAGGAATACCAGGAATTATTGCACTTGTTATTTTAGAACCGTATCGATTGCAGAGAGTTATCACTTTCTTAAATCCATGGAGCGACCCAACAGGGGATGGATGGCAAGTTATACAGAGTTTATATGCTATTGGCTCAGGAGGTTTATTTGGTGTAGGATTAGGAGAAAGTAGACAGAAATACTTATATATTCCAGAACCACATAATGACTTCATATTTTCTATATTAGGAGAAGAACTAGGTTTTATTGGTTGTGCGATTGTAATTATTTTATTTGGAATATTTATATGGAGAGGAATTTTAATTGCTATGAGGTCTCCAGACATGTTTGGCAGTTTGATAGCAATAGGAATTACTGCACAAGTTGCCATACAAGTAATTATTAATATTGCAGTTGTAACTTCATCAATGCCGGCAACAGGAATGCCATTACCATTCTTTAGTTATGGTGGTACATCATTGTTTATATTATTGTGTGAAATGGGGGTACTCTTAAATATTTCAAAAGCAGGAGCGAAAAGAGAATAGTGGTGTCCAATTGGGGACGTTTCTTTTTGAGACATTTTTATGTAAAGTTCTAGTTGCTAATAAAAATAATAGAAACTTTACTTTTATCTTTTTATATCTTTAAAGCCTTTAAAGATATAAAAAGATAAAAGTAAAGTTTCTATTATTTTTATTAGCAAATAGAACTTTACATAAAAATGTCTCAAAAAGAAACGTCCCCAATTGGACAAAAAGAAAGGAATGATAATAAAGTGAAAGTCGTTATTGCAGCAGCAGGTACGGCAGGTCATATTAATCCAGGTTTAGCAATTGCCAAGAAAATACAAGAAGAACAAAAAGATTCTAAAATTATTTTTATTGGTACAACTAGAGGACTAGAAAATGACTTGGTTCCAAGAGCAGGATATGAATTAAAAACAATTGATGCTTATGGTTTAAGTAAAAAGATTTCAATTGATAATATAAAAAAAATGATTAAAACATTAAAAGGCTTTGGTGAAGCTAAAAAAATATTAAAAGAAATCAATCCAGATATCGTAATAGGGACAGGGGGATATATTTGTGGAGCAACAATTTCTGCGGCACATAAATTGAATATTCCAACACTGTTACATGAAAGCAATGCTTTCCCAGGAAAAGCAGTAAAAATGTTAGCCAAAAAAACAGATACCATTTTGGTTTCTTTTGAAGATGCTATTGGAAGAATAAAACATGCAAAGAAAATTGTTTATACAGGGACACCAGTAAAAACGAAAAAGCAAAATTATACGGCAGAACAAAAAAAGGAAATTATACAAAAAGCAGGATTAAAAAATGATAAGCCGATTGCATTAATTTTTGGAGGAAGTCAAGGAGCAAGAAAAATTAATGAAGCTATATTGGAAATCATACATACAGGTAAAAATAAAGATTATCAAATGATTTGGGCAACAGGGCCTAAGCAATATGATATTATAAAGGAAAAATTAGAAGATAATAACCAAAATATTAATTATATTCAAAATACGAAAATCTTACCTTACATATATAATATGGAAGAGATTATGAATGTCGTAGACTTAATTGTAGCAAGAAGTGGTGCTATGACGATTACAGAAATTGCAAAAGTAGGAAAACCATCTATATTAGTACCATTACCAAATGTAAGTCATGACCATCAATTATACAATGCAAAAGTTTTGCAAAATGTCGGTGCGGCAGATATTATATTGGATAATGAATTAACTGGAGAAAAACTAAATAGTAATATAGAAAGTATAGTATTAAATAAAGAAAAGTGTAAATCTATGGGAGAAAAGGCATTAACGGTTGCAGCAGATGATGTAGAAAACAAAATTTATGCACAAATTATAGAAACGATACAGCAAAAGCACAAATCTTCTTAAACTAAGCTTATTTTACAAAACATTGCAAATCACATAAGGCAAAATTAACAAGAAGGGAATCATATAAAAAATGATAAAAAGTATTCAGTTTAAAATTATAGTTGTATTTTTTTTAATTGGTATTATTGTCATTACAGGATTAGGTGTGACATATATTCAATCAATTAATCACTTAGAAGTAAATCTTGAAAATAAAGAAATCGGAAATATTGAAGAACTTACAGCATATATCCAAGAAATGAGAAATACCAATATTACATCTCTTATTATTGCAGGAATATTATTTGCATTAGGGGGAATTTCTATAGCAATCGTATTATCTCGATTTGTTATTTATCCAATTAATAGACTAATTAAAAGTGCAGAAAAGATAACAGAAGAAGACAAAAAGAAAGAAAAAAATAGTACTTCAAAAGAAGATTTGAAAAAAACAAAAAATAAAAAAGAAGTTACCAATATAGAAGATGTATTAGGCATGATGACAACAGAGTTAAAAGAAAAGTTAAGTGAAGTTTCTACACAAAAAAATCAAATAGAAACCATTCTGTTACACATGACAGATGGTATTATTGCTTTTAATATGGAAGGAGAAATTATCTTAATTAATCCAGCAGCTAAAAAATTCTTAAGTATTCGACCAGAAGATATCACTTTTGATGATATTTTTGGAAAGTTCAAATTGGGAATTAATATGGAAAAAATTATTTACCTAGAAAATTGGACATCAACAGAACAAAGAATTCAAGTAGAAGATAATTATATGAATGTATTTTTTGCACCATTTAAAAATGAATCAGATAGGCCAAATGGTGTCATTGCCGTTATTCAAGATATTACAGAACATGTAAGATTGGATAATATGCAAAAAGAATTTGTAGCAGATGTATCACATGAATTAAAAACGCCAATTACTTCCATTATGGGATATGCAGATACTTTGCTAGAAGGAGAATATGACAAAGAAACACAAGAAAAATTCTTAAATGTAATTGCTTCTGAAGCAAGAAGAATGGCAAGATTGGTTACAGATTTACTAACATTATCAAGATATGATAATAATAAAAATAAAACCAAAAAAGAATCTTTTGATTTAGGAGATTTGGTAAAAAAATGTCAAGATAAATTAGCCATAGAAATTAAAAAGAAAAATCATACAGTTAATTCTTTTGTAACAGCTGATGTACCACCTGTTTATGCAGACAAAGATGATATTGAAAGAGTTATATTAAATATTTTAACAAACAGTATAAAATATACACCAGATGGGGGAGAAATCAAAATATATGTAGGATTTGTGTATAATGATGCCTATATTAAAATCTTTGATAATGGTATCGGAATTCCAGAAGAAGACTTATCTAGAATATTTGAAAGATTTTATCGAGTGGACAAGGCACGTACCAGGGAAATGGGAGGAACTGGTTTAGGACTTTCCATAGCAAAAGAAATATTAGATAAAAATGGTGGAAGTATTGATATCAAGAGTACAGTAGGAAAAGGTACAGAAGTGGTTATTCGAATTCCAACCAAAAATTAGAAAAAAATATAGGTTTTGATTGAAAAAACAAAATATATGGGGTATAATATATTAGATTTTAACAATGAAGGAGAGAGAAAATTGAATCCAAAGACAAAAGAAATACTAGAATGGGTATATTGCATTATTATCGCAGTTGTATTAGCATTATTATTTAGATATTATATAGGAACACCAACCATTGTGCAACAAGTATCTATGAAACCAACATTAGAAGAAAATCAAAGATTATGGTTAAACAGATGGACAAGAACAACACATACAATGCCAGAGAGAGGACAAATTATTACATTTGAAGCACCAACCAAAAAATCTTTTTCAAGTGCAGAAATAGATACTGTAGAACCAATAGCAGTTTATGAAAATGAACCAAGCAACATATTTGGAAAATTTGTCAAATATGTATTAGAAATTGGAAAAGATAGTTATATAAAAAGGGTGATAGCTCTTCCAGGAGAACATGTAGAAATTAAAGAAGGAAAAGTATTTATAAATGGAGAAGAATTGGATGAACCATATTTGCAAAGTGGTGTAGTAACAGATGTAGGAGAAGTTGGTTTTTCAGATTTTGTAGTACCTGAAAATACAGTGTTTGCTATGGGAGATAACAGAACACATAGTACAGATTGCAGAGAATTTGGTTGTATTCCTTTAGAAAAGATTGAAAGTACAGTTGCTATTAGAATTTGGCCATTAAATTTATGGGGAAAAGTGGATTAAAATAGAGATGTAAGGTCTCTGTTTTTTTGTTTTTAACTGACTCATTATGATTCTTTAATGGTTGAATTGTAAATATTGCGATGATATAATAATGTAGTATAAAATAAAAATATATAAGTATCGTAAAAGAAAAAAATTTTCTAATTAGTTTTGTGATTTGAGAAAGGAATGAGATAAAAATGGGAAAAACATATAATCCAAATATTGGGGAAACAACGAAGATGATAACTTCAAAAATAAGAGCAAATATAGGAAATAAACCAAAAAGAGAAAAGCATCAAAGAATTGAAAATTTTAAATGTGGTAAATTTAAAAATTCAGACTTAAAGTATTTAATAAAAGGAATAGAATTTTTGCAAAATATAGGAGATGTAGGTTTAGATGCAGTTTTGAGAAATTTGAATTCAAATACTGAAGAGTTAGATCCAAGAACAGTAAAGCTTATGACTTTATTAAGAATAGGAAAAGGCCCCTTATATGATTTTTTAAGTATGTATAAGAATAATATGCGTTTAAAATTTGATACGGAAAGAGAAATTGCAAGTTTAAAAAATATGTATGAAATAGTACAAAACTCGAGAGATGGAATTATAACAAGAAAACGAATAGTAAAAACAAAGGATGAAAATGGACAAGAAAAAGAAATGGAAATAGATATATCCATGTCAGAAGGAGAAATAGCGGATATAGTTAAGAACTATGAAAGACAATTACATTACATACAAGATAAAAAATTTTCCACATATCTTGGGTTAGGAATGAGTTTGGTTAGTATTTTAGGAGCAATTCAGAGTGAAAGTAAAAATTCAAAAAGTACCGCAAAAGCATTGGGAATTAGTAGTATAATTAGTGTAGGAACTTTACTTGGAAGAAGATATATTACAAAAGATTATAAGGAAAAAGTAGGAGAAAAAAGAAGAGATATAAGAAGATTAGAAGAAGATTTAGTCGTGAATGAGCCAGCAAGTAATATTGAGGAAGAAGAAAAATTAAATAAAATAGAAGATAGAGTATATAGAGCAAGTGACGAAGAAACTAAAATTCAGAATAAGGTAAATCTAATGAAAGCAATAGATATTATCTCTATGTCACTTTTAACAGGTGTAATTGGAATAGAAAAATTAAAAAAAGCAGAAAGATTTGATGCTAAAACAATTTCACAAATATTGATAGAGATAAATCAAAATAGCAATTTAGTAAGAAGTATTATGAATAATATAGATACTATGTATAGGTTTCAGAAAGAAAATGAGATATTAGAAGAATATGAAAAAGAAATGGAAAATATTGTAGAGCAAATAGAAGAAAAGCAAGACCCATTAATAGAAGTACAAAAACCATTTGAAAAGCTGGAAATTAAAGATTTTAGAGGAAAATTTTATCAGGAAAAAAATCGAGATACAGGAGAAGTTCTTTATAGGAATGAAATAGTGGTTCCAGAGTTTTCAATAGAAAAAGGGGAAGTCATATTGCTATCAGGAAGGTCAGGAATAGGAAAAAGTACATTTATACGTTTATTAAAAAGAGGAGACATTAATAATCGAGAGGCAATACAAATAGATGGAAAAGAGAGAGTAGATAAACTAGGAAAGCAATTCATAGCAGTGAAAGCGGATAAAAAATTAGGAACATATTCTAATGTATTAGAAGAAATAACAGGTAAAGAATCTATTTCTGAGATGACAGTTGAGGAAAATCAAAAATTAAGAAAGGTATTACAAGAAGTAAAATTAGATAGTGGAAAAATATTAGAAGAAATGTCTACTAAAGATTATAATCAATTTTCAACAGGACAAAAAAAGAGATTGTCTTTGGCACAGGCATTATATAGAACAACAGAAAATCCATCTATAATATTAGTAGATGAGCCTGTTGGAAATGTAGAAGATACTTTGGTAGAAGAACAGATAAAATCGATTATTCAAGCAATTAAGGACGTGGGAGCAATGGGAATTATTGTAACACATAGAGTTGATATTGCACAAAAATATGTTGATAAGCATTATTGTATAGAAGATGATGGTGTTATGAGAGAAAAAAAGGCAAGAGAAAAAGGACTGGAAATATAGGTATGCTTGTTCTGTCAATCATTTTTGAAAATGTCCCAAAAAATTTTAAACATAAGCCCTAAAAATTTAATTTTTTAGGGTCAGGGTAC
>CALWZZ010000051.1 GCA_944386145.1 uncultured Clostridia bacterium
AGAAAAATGTGATGAAGAAGCTGGTGGAATGGACGAAGATTTCGTAAATGCTCTAGAAATTGGATTACCACCTACAGGAGGAATGGGAATCGGATTAGATAGATTAATTATGCTATTAACAGATTCTGCTTCTATAAGAGATGTATTGTTTTTCCCAACAATGAAGCCTTTGAATTAGTTTGATAAATTTGAAATGTCTAGAATAAAGTATAAAAAATGAAAGGGGGAAAATATGTGAAAATTTCTATTAATACAATGCAAAAACTATCAAAAATCAAAAATTCAGTATATGATGCAATAAAAATAGAATTTTTATATCATTCAAATAAACTAGAAGGTAGTACTTTTAGCAAAGAAAATTTGATAGACTTGTTAGAACAAAAACAGGTAAAGCGGTGAACATTTTTTAGATGATGTGATAGAAACTAAAAATTCATTAGAATTATTCGATATGGTTATTCATACACTAAAAGATCCTTTTGATAAATATCTATTATGGGAATGGCATAGAATATTAAAAAAAGGTACAGTAGATGATGAAATTGATAATATTGGAAAATGGAAAAAGTATGAAAATCGACTTTTAAAAACGGATTTAAAACTATGTGAACCATATTTAGTAGAAAATCGAATGTTTAATTTGCTAGAAGATTGGAAAGAAAGCCAAAAAGATATTCATGCAATTGCAAATTTTCATCAAGAATTTGAACATATCCACCCTTTCCAAGATGGAAATGGAAGAATTGGAAGATTTATTATACTAAGACAATGTATAGAAAATGATGTTGATTTGATTGCGATAGATGACGAATATGATAAAGAATATCGAGGGGCATTATATAAAGCTCAAACAACAGGCAATTTGGATGCATTGGTAAATATTTTTGAGAAATGCCAAAAAAGGCTTGATGAAAAATTGTCAAGCTATATGCCTCTTATAAAGCAGGTATCAGAAGAAACTGATTAAATAAAGGTAAGAAAAAAAGAATTAAAAAGTTTGCCAAAAGGGGAAGATAGGAGTTTTTATGTTTAATTTTTCATTTGATAAAAGAATTATTTATATTATCTTAGCAATCATGGTATTATCCATGGTAGTACAATATGCAACAAATCCAGGAATGTTATTTTCACTATTAATTAGTGTGCCAGGTGTATTAATTGCCATAACATTCCACGAATTTGCCCATGCTTTTGTAGCAGACAAATTGGGAGATGATACAGCAAGAAGAGAGGGAAGGCTTAGTTTAAATCCATTAGACCATTTAGACCCAATAGGAACTGTATTATTACTATTTGCAGGATTTGGTTGGGGAAAACCAGTTCATGTAAATCCAAGAAATTACACCAGGAAAATGTCAATGGAAAAAGGAGAGGCACTTGTATCGATTGCAGGACCTGTTATGAACTTTATACTTGCCATTATTTTTGCCATTATATATTATGGAATTTATAAATTTGCAGGTATTTCATTTTTGATGTCTACAACATGTGGAATTATTATGGGTTTAATTAGTGCAACCGTATCTATTAATGTCGGTTTAGGATTATTTAATTTAATTCCACTACCTCCATTAGACGGTTCAAAAGTGATTATGCCATTTTTACCATATAAAGCAAAGGAATTTTTTATTAATAATGAGCAAATCTTTTATATTGTATTTGTTGTATTATGGATAACGAATTTAACATCTTATATCATTACACCAGGAATTCAAGCAGTAGGAGGATGGATATCTAACTTGGCTGCTGCTATTTGGGGATTGTAGGAAAGCGGTTGGAGAATTGAAGATGGAGATGATTTTGGGGACGGAGCAAAAAATCATCGTTTAATAAAAAATATTTAATTTAAAACTTTTTAGGTAATGAAATGATGATTTTTTGCTCCGTCCCCAAAATCATCTCCATCCCCAATTCTCCAAACACATGAAAGGAACAGGATAAAAAATGAAAGATATTTATACATTAGGAATTGAATCAAGTTGTGACGAAACATCAGTAGCAATCGTAAAAAATGGAAGAGAAATACTATCAAATGTTATTGATACACAAATACCCATCCATGAAAAATATGGAGGGGTAGTTCCAGAAATTGCTTCTAGAAATCACATTGAAGCGATTTCTAGAGTAACGAAAAAAGCATTAGAAGAAGCAAATATGACTTTAGAACAAATAGATGCCATAACACCAACTTACGGTCCAGGACTGGTTGGTGCTTTGTTAGTTGGGCTATCATATGCAAAAGCATTAAGTTTTGCAGTCAATAAGCCATTAGTGGGTGTTAATCATATACAGGGACATATTGCAGCAAATTATATAACATACGCAGAATTAGAGCCTCCATTTTTATGTATGATGATGTCAGGCGGAAATACGCAAATTATATATGTGAAAGGTTATACGGAATTTGAAGTTTTAGGAAAGACGAGAGACGACGCTATTGGAGAAGCTTTTGATAAAGTGGCAAGAGTAGTAGGCTTAGGATATCCAGGCGGACCAAAGGTAGACAAATTAGCATTAGAGGGGAAACCAACAATTGATTTACCGAAAACGCATTTTGAAAATATGGATTTTAGTTTTAGTGGAATTAAGACAGCAGTTATCAATGTCCACCACAAAAATCCAGAAATCAACAAAGCAGATTTATGTGCAAGTTTTGAAAAAACAATCGTAGAAATATTAATTGAAAATGTAACAAAGGCAGTGAAATTAACAGGGATAAAAACCATTGCTTTAGCAGGTGGCGTATCAGCGAATAAATTTATAAGAGAAGCATTTTTGAATTTAGAGGATATAAAAGTTTATATGCCAGACTTAAAATTGTGTACAGATAATGCAGCAATGATCGCATCAGCTGGCTATTATAATTATCTTGCAGGAAAAAGAGATGGACTAGAATTAAATGCAATACCAAACTTGAAATTGTAAGACATTTAAATTTGACTTTATATAAAAAATAATAATAGTGACAGAATAGGAATATGACTTACACAAATTTATTACATAAATTTGAAACAGAATAAATTTATAAAAAACTAGAGAAAAAGATAAAATAAGTATAAATTTTTGATTTGTTATAAAAAATTGAAATGGAGAAGATAAATGGCAATATATACAATTGGAGACCTTCATTTATCCTTTAATGAAAACAAACCAATGAGTATTTTTGGAGAGAATTGGGAAGGATATGAGGAAAAGGTAAAAGAAAATTGGATAAACATCGTAACAGAAAATGATTTAGTCATTTTACCAGGCGATTTTTCTTGGTCAATGTATTTAAAAGATACGTATAAAGATTTTGAATATTTGAATTCTTTGCCAGGAAAAAAGTTGTTGTTAAAGGGTAATCATGATTATTGGTGGTCTACTGTAAATAGTATGCGAAATTACATAAAAGAAAACAACTTTAAAGACATCGACTTTTTATATAATAATGCATATGAATTTGAAAATAAAGTGCTTGTAGGCACAAGAGGATGGGCATTTGGAGAAGATGCTGAAAGTAAAAGAATGTTAAATAGAGAAGTAGCTAGACTAGAATTATCTATTAAAAGCGGGATAGAAACATTCGGAGAAGAAAAAGAAATGATTGCTTTTATGCATTATCCACCAATTATCAAGCAGGACGTGCAAAATAATGAAATGAACATATTTATACAAATGTTAAAAAAATATCATATTCAAAAATGTTATTATGGACATTTACACAGTACAGCAATTAAAGAGGCAGTAGAAGGAAAACATTTTGGAATTGATTTTAAATTAGTAAGTGCAGATGCACTAGATTTCAATTTAGTAAAAGTAGAATGATGGTCAATTGGGTGATGACTTTGGGGACGGAGCAAAAAATCATCATTTATTTTATAAAAAGTTTTATAGAAAACTTTATAAAAATGATGATTTTTTGCTCCGTCCCCAAAGTCATCACCCAATTGACCATTGACAAAAAAACAAGGAATTGATAATATATAAGTGGTTTATAGGTAATGCCAAACAAAAACCTAAATAGAAAACAAGGAGCATATAATATATAAAAATATATTATTAATAAAAACATGAATATATATCCAAATGCATATTTTAAAAAGGTAGAAGAAATCACGATAGAATTTTTAAACAAAAATAAAATAAAAGCATTGTTATTGGATGTAGACAACACATTAGTAGACTATAGTAAAAAAATGACAGAAAGTGTTATAAAATGGGCAAAAGAATTAAAAGGGCAAGGTGTAAAACTATATATATTATCAAATACCAATGACAAAGCGAAAATTGAAAATATTGTAAAAGACATAGATATACCATATGTACATTTTGCTATGAAACCACTAAAAAGAGGATTTAAAAAAGCACAAAAAGAGTTAGGAGAAAAAAGTGAGAATATAGCAATTGTAGGAGATCAAATATTTACAGACATTATTGGAGGAAACAGATGTCATATGTTTACAATATTGGTAGAACCAATAAACGAAAAAGATTTTTGGTATACAATGTGGAAAAGACCGATAGAGAAAAAAATAAAGAGTAAAATCAAATTAGAGCAAAAAACAAAATAAATAGAAAATCAAAAAAAATTTTATGAAACCAGAAAATTTTAATGAAAATCAAAGGAGAAAACGATGTATTATAATGATGTACATATAGGATATTACTTGGCAGTTGCTATATTAGGCTTATTTGTCGGACAATTTGTTGATTGGGCAAATAAGCGATTGCCAGAATATAAAAAAGTTTTATCATTAGACATATTTAAAGAATATAAAAGAAATTTTAAACCAAACTATATATTGATGTTATTAACATCTGCTATTTACGTTACGCTAGTGTATACATTAGGCATAAAGGATACCATCATTGCAAATTTAGACTTAATAAAATATATCATATTAACACCAATGTTATTATCTGCATTTGTAATTGATTACAAATTGCAAATTATACCAAACAGGCTTAATCTAACGATTCTAGAAATAGGATTATTATTTGCTTTTGCATATGGAATATCAGATGTAGCAATAACACTAAACATGTTGCTAGGAATGTTAGCAGGTGCAGGAATATTCTTGGTCATCACATTAGTAGGAGGCTTATTCTATGGAAAGGAAGCCATGGGATTTGGCGATGTAAAATTAATGGGTGCATTAGGTTTGTTTTTTGGATTATCCAATATTATTGTCATCACATTAGTATCATTCTTAATAGGGGCCATTCTAAGTGTTGGCTTATTAATTACCAAAATCAAAAAAACAGATGAATATATACCGTTTGGACCATTTATTGTAATTGCAACATTTATTAGTATGTATGTACCATTTGAAACCATTCGATTTGTATTAATGAAAATATTTACATTGGGAATGTATAACTAAAATGTCCAATTGGGGACGTTTCCTTTTGAGACATTTTGATATAGAAAAATTAAAGTATAGGGGATGATGAAATGAATCCAAAACTACAATGGTTAAGAAATAAAATGTCTAGTTTAGATTTACAAGGACTAATCATATCTAATCCAATCAATATCAAATATCTAACCAATATTGAAGCAGAAGGAACCCTTCTATTAACAAGAAAAGAAAATATTTATATCACAGACGCAAGATACATAGAACATGTGCATAGTACGTTAACTCTATATGATGAAATTATTGTGTATGACATAAATGATGTATCAAGAGAGGATTACGAAAATTTCTTTATGTTCTGCGAAAATGTAGGATTTGAAGAATACTATGTCACATATGCACAATATAAAGAATATATTAGAAAATATAAAATCAATAGTTTGGTAGAAACAGAACATATTATTGAAAAACAAAGAATGATAAAAGATGAAGATGAGATTAGCAACATCAAAAAAGCTTGTGAAATCACAGACAATTGTTTTTCCTATATTTTAGACTATATCAAACCAGGAATGACAGAAAAGCAAATTGCGAATGAAATTGAAGAATATTATAAGCAAAGAACAGAAGGACTATCTTTTGATACCATTGTAGCTTCAGGAGAAAACACTTCAAAACCACATGCAATTCCAACAGATAGAAAAATCCAGGATGTTGATATTATAACCATTGATATGGGATGTGTAGTAAATGGCTATTGTTCTGACATGACAAGAACCTTTTTTGTGGGAGAAGTTCCAGAATATATAAAACCTGTCTATGATTTGGTTTTGAAAAATCAAACACAAACATCAGAAGACTTTAAAGATGGTGTAAGTACTAGATTGTTAACAAAAATGGTGGAAAATGATTTTAAATTAAATGGATATGATTTAGTACATGCATTAGGTCATGGTGTCGGAATGGAAGTTCATGAAGCACCATATATTAATTATCGTTCAGATACGATTTTAAAGGAAAATATGGTAGTTACGAATGAACCAGGAATTTATATACCAGGAAAATTTGGTGTAAGAATCGAGGATACAGTACAAATTACAAAATTTGGTTGTATAAATTTAACTAATTCGGAGAAAAATTATATTGTAATATAATAAAAGTTACTACTTAGTCTTATGTGTAATTGGTAAATATTCATAAATTATTTATTACTCGGCTCAATACGATATTTAAGAATTTGTAACATAATTTATTTGAGCCTCTTTCATATATAAATAAAGGCTAGTAGTAACAATAAAAATGGTGAAAACACTTAAAAACCTACAAATCCCTTGATTTTTACCCAAAAATGTAGTAAAATATATAAAGTTTTGTAATATAATTAGAAGAATGAAAGGAGATAGAAATATGGCATCAGTATATTCAGCAGGAGATTTTAGAAATGGAACAACATTTGAAATGGAGGGAAATGTATATAGAATTGTAGAATTCCAACATGTAAAACCAGGAAAAGGTTCAGCATTTGTAAGAACAAAATTAAAAAATGTAATTACAGGAGCAACATTAGAAAAAACATTTAACCCAGGAGATAAATTCCCAGCAGCACAAATCGAAAAGAAAAACATGCAATATTTATATAATGATGGAGGGTTATATTATTTCATGGATAATGAAACATATGACCAAATCCCATTAAACGAAGAACAAATAGGTGATTGCTTAAAATATTTAAAGGAAAATATGGAAGTAACAATTCTTTCATACAAAGGAAATGTATTTGCAGTTGAACCACCAATATTTGTTGAACTAGAAGTTACATATACTGAACCTGGATTTAGTGGAAATACAACAACAACATCAGGAAAACCAGCAAAATTAGAAACAGGTTTAGAAATCCAAGTACCATTATTCGTAAACATCGGAGACATTTTAAGAATAGACACAAGAACAGGCGAATATATGGAAAGAGTATAAGAAAGGTGAAGCTTTAATGAAAATTAAACTTAGAGATGAATATAATAAATTTATAGAAGATATGGAAAAAAATTTCAAAAAAAAGGAAGATTTAGACTATATCAAAGAAAAATTTGCATTATTTGTTGATAAAGTCATCGATGAAATAGATATGATTTTAGACTATAAACAAGAAAAAATGAATGAACTAGAGCAAAAACAAAAAGAAATCGATGAAAAAATGAGTAAAATGCAATCAATCATTGACAATATTGAAAAAGATATATATGCTGAAGATGGATTTGACTTTGAAATAATTTGTCCATATTGTGATAATCAATTTGTTATAGACGTTGACGAAGACAAAACAGAAGTCGAATGTCCTGTTTGCAACAATATTATAGAATTAGACTGGACAGGAGATACAGAAGACGACATGGATTGTGATGGTAGTTGTTCTAGTTGCCATGGCTGTGATGTTCCAACAGACGAGGAAGAACCAGAAGAACAACCTGGGCAAGAAGATGAACAAGAAAATAATGATGATGATATGTAAAAATTGAAAGAGAAAAAGACCACCCGTTTTTAAGCGAGTGGTCTCTTTTGTTAGCAGTCAGTCGCTCTAAAGAGTGCCAGCACTAAAAGTGCTGAGGGTAATAAGAAACTAAGCACAACATAACTGCATATGGTAGCAATAACTTTCCAGAAAACGGGAAAGTTTGCAAAATTGAAAATAATAATTGCTACCAATACCATAACTACAACTGCAGTTATGGCATATCCTCTAACACCACTTTGAAAGACAAAATCTGCAAAGTGTGTCAATCTCGGAAATCTCCGAGTTAGAGGTAGTTTAGCCATGTTACTGACCTCCTTTCTTCTATATTTAGTGAATTTTCACTATATTAACATAATATCATAAAATCTTAATAAAGTAAATTATTTTTTAAAGCATAGGAAAATTCAATTTTTCATCATTCAGAAGATAGCATTGCAATGAGTAAATAAGTTAGACTTCTGAAAAAGAGTGTTTAAAAAAAATCTAAAGGATTTTGGTAAACCCCATCAATACGAATCCCCAAATGCAAATGTGTACCAGTAGTAGCACCATTTGTTGGTTTACCAGTAGAATCAGAATATTGATTACCTTTTACGCCATAGACATATTTAGGACCAACATAGCCAATAACTTGACCTTGTTTTACGACATCTCCAACTTTAACAATATAATTTGGAGAACAATGACAATATGTAACTCTATAATTATCAAAAGAAAGGGTAATTGTATACCCACCAGCACCCAAAAACTGTGCAAAAGTAATTTCGCCATCAGCCACAGCAATAAACTGCGTACCTTCTGGAGCAGGGATATCAATACCAGAATGAGAAGAAGAAGCACCGAGAAGTTGGAGCCGTTCGCTTACCAAAATAAGAACTAATTCGTGTATATCCAGGAAGGGGCCAGACAAAACCATCAGGATTAATAGAAATAATTTCAGAACTTAAACCATTCTCATAAGTAAAACCATTAGAACTTATAACAGGTGTAAAAAAGATGGTAATGAATAAAATAAAAAAAATTAGTATATAAATAAAATGTTTTATGTTTTGGAAAATGAAAATCACCTCACGCTTCTTTCTATAAAAAAATAGAAACCAAAAACTGTTGCACAGTCTGGTTTCCATTGTGGCAGGGGTAGAAGGATTCGAACCCTCACAGGCGGTTTTGGAGACCGATGTGCTACCATTAACACTATACCCCTATAAATTAAACACAATTAATATATTAGCATAAAAAAAGGATTTTATCAATATTTTTTTGAAAAAATTCTTTACTTTTTTTAATAAAGATAATACAATATATGAAACAAATATTGCAAATGAGAATGAAATATCATATATTAAGAAATTTTTGAGGAGGAATATTTTATGTTAAAATCAATGGACACTTTAGTAGCACTTTGCAAAAATAGGGGATATATTTATCCTGGTTCAGAAATTTATGGAGGTTTAGCAAATACTTGGGATTATGGACCTTTAGGAAATGAACTAAAAAACAATGTCAAAATGGCATGGAGAAAAAAATTCATACAAGAAAGTAAATACAATGTAGGATTAGATGCAGCCATTTTAATGAATCCAACAACATGGGTAGCTTCAGGACATGTAGGAGGTTTCTCAGATCCATTAATTGACTGCAAAGAGTGTAAAACAAGACATAGAGCAGATAAATTAATAGAAGAATGGGCACATGAAAATGGAAAAGATATGATTGCAGATGGTATGTCTGATAAGGAATTGATAGACTTTATTAATGAAAATAAAATACCATGTCCAAATTGTGGAAAAACAAATTTTACAGATATCAGAAAATTTAATTTAATGTTTAAAACATTCCAAGGTGTAACAGAAGATAAAACAGCAGAAATTTATTTAAGACCAGAAACAGCACAAGGTATATTTGTAAACTTTAAAAATGTAATGAGAACAACAAGAAGAAAATTACCAATGGGAATTGCTCAAATAGGAAAAGCATTTAGAAATGAAATTACACCTGGAAACTTCACATTTAGAACAAGAGAATTTGAACAAATGGAACTAGAATTCTTCTGTAAGCCAGGAACAGATTTAGAATGGCATAAATATTGGAAAGAATTCTGTAAAAACTGGCTATTAAGTCTAGG
>CALWZZ010000052.1 GCA_944386145.1 uncultured Clostridia bacterium
ATATATATTATATTTTTCGCTATCCCAACACTTTACATATTCTAACTAAATCAGCTCCCACGGGACTGTCGCTGATTTATTAAGAATATGTAGCGTGTCGGTCCCCCCCGAAACCCGCTTAAAATATAATATATATGTTCCTTCAGAAAGGAAATGCTAAAATGTAACAGTAAGGTTTATAGGTTTATCCATAAAACCTAAATACATAGATAAGGAATGATACAAATGCTAAAAGGAAAAGGCGTTTCAAGTGGTATAGGTTTTGGAAATATAGTAGTTTTAAAAAAAGTTGAAAGAAAAATAGAAAAGAAAATTGTAGAAAGTGGACAGGTAGAACATGAATTACAAAGACTTCATGAAGCTTTAAATCAAGTTATTAATGAGACAGAAATACAAATGAAAAATATGAGTGGTACAGAGGCAGATATCATGCAAGCATATGTCATGATTATGCAAGATCCTTCATTAATTTCAGAAACAGAAAATGCTATTAAAAATTCCAATTATAATGCAGAATATGCTGTAGAAATTGGGTTTAATAGTGTGATACAAATTTTTGAAAATATGGATGATGCATATATGGCTTCAAGGTCTAGAGATATTTTAGATATAAAAAATAGAGTATTAGGAAAATTGTTGAATGAAGAAACAATTAATCTAAGTAATTTAAAGCCAAACACAATTATTGTAGCAACAGAATTAACTACTTCTGAAACTGCAAAACTAGATTTTAAAAATGTATCTGGAATTATCACAGAGCTTGGGGGAGAAAATTCACATACATCTATTATGGCAAGAACACATACAATCCCAGCAATTACAAAAGTGGAAGAAGCTACTAAAATATTAAAAGATGGTGATAGTGTTGCAATAAATGGTACTTCTGGAGAAATCTATGTAAATCCAACAGAAGAAGAAAAACAAAAATTAATAGATGTGGAAAAAAAGTTAGAACAGGAAAAATCAGAGTTAGATAGATATAGAAACGAAGAAAGTGTCACAAAAGATGGAACAAAAGTAAAACTATATGCTAATATTGGACTTCCAAAAGATGCGGAGATTGCCGTAAATAATACAGCAGAGGGAGTTGGATTATTAAGAAGTGAATTTTTATACATGGATAGTGATACAATGCCATCAGAAGAAAGTCAATTTGAAGCATATAAACAAGTAGCAGAAATTATGAAAGGTAAAGAAGCCATCATAAGAACATTAGATATTGGAGGAGACAAAGAGTTAAAATATCTAAAATTAGAAAAAGAAGCAAATCCATTTTTAGGATATAGAGCAATTAGATTGTGTTTAGATAATCCAACAATATTTAAAACACAGCTAAGAGCCATATTAAGAGCAAGTGCTTTTGGAAAATTAGCCATCATGTTTCCAATGATATCTTCTATAGAAGAATTGAAATCTGCTAAACAAGTATTAGAAGAATGTAAGCAAGAACTAGACAATGAAAACATTTCATATGACAAAAATATTCAAGTAGGAATCATGATTGAAATTCCATCAGCAGCCTTAATAGCGGACAAATTAGCCAAAGAGTGTGATTTCTTTAGTATAGGAACAAATGATTTAATTCAATATACAGTTGCAGTAGAAAGAGGAAATGAAAAAATTTCTAAGTTATATACGAAATATCATCCAGCAGTTATCAAATTAATCAAGAAAGCAATTGATGGTGCACATTCAGCAAACATCATCTGTGGAATGTGTGGAGAAGCAGCAGGAGATCCAACTTTTATACCACTTCTAGTCGGACTAGGCCTAGATGAATTTTCAATGAATTCAAATAATATATTAAGAGCTAGAAAAACAATTAATAACTTAGATAAAGAAAGATGTGTAAAACTTAGTGAAGAAATATTACAAATGGCATCGGCAGAAGAAGTGGAAAACAGATTAAAAGAGTTTGTCAATAATTAAAATAGCAAGAAAATATCTTGCTATTTTTTCTATTGTATTATAAAATTTACTAAGAAAATGGACAAAAGGAGAAAAGATATGGGCTTGAGAATTATTTATGGAAAAACAGGAACAGGAAAAAGCAGTTTGTGCTTTTCAGAAATAGCAAAGTTAATAGAAAAAGAAGAAAATATATATTATATAACCCCAGAACAATTTTCATTTACAGCAGAGAAAAATTTAATGGGGTTTTTAAAAGAGAAAGCGGTTATGAATGCAGAGGTTATAACATTTAGTAGAATGGCAAATAGAGCATTAAATGAAATTGGTGGAAGAAATAAAACCAATCTATCAAAATGTGGAAAAGCCATGCTGATTTATTCGATTTTATCAAAACATCAAAAGGATTTTCAATTTTTAGGAAAAAGTGATGAAAATATTGAAATTGGAATTCAAAGTATAACAGAGTTCAAAAAACATGGTATTACTCTAGAAACACTAAATACTGAGATAGAAACCATTGAGGATAAGTATTTAAAAACAAAGTTAGAAGATATCCGATGTATTTATCAAAATTATGAAGAACAAATTTCACAAAATTATATTGAAGAAACCGATTTATTAGATTTTTTAGCAAAAAATATAGAGGATTTAAGTTGGATTAAAAACAGTATTATTTACATTGATGAATTTTCAGGATTTACAGCACAAGAATATGAAGTAATAAAACAATTTATAAAATATGCAAAACAAGTTAATATAACGATGTGTATTGATAATTTAGAAAGAGATACCAATCCAGATATAGATATATTTTATTCAAACAAACAAACCTTAAAAAAGCTAGTTAGAATTGTCGATGAAAATCACTTTCAGCTAGAAGAACCAGTAGAATTACAGAAACAATATCGTTTAAAAAGTGAAGAATTACAAGTGTTAAGTCAAAATTTGTATAGTACAAAATCCACAAAATATGCAAAAGATGTGGAAAATATACATTTATTTTTAGCTAAAAACAGGTATTCTGAAATTGAAAATGTAGCAAAAATCATTTGTAAAATGGTAAGAGAAAAAAAGTTGAGATATAGAGACATGGCAGTGATTACTAAAAATATAGATATGTATTCTTCACTTGTTAGAAGTATTTTTGCAAAATATGATATTCCTGTATTTATTGATGAAAAAAGAGATTTGAACCAAAATGTGATTGTGCAGTATGTGCTTTCTATTTTAGACATTTTTACAACCAATTATGCAAATGAAGCAATGTTTAATTATATCAAATTAGGCTTTTTAGATATAGAAGATGACGAAATTTTTAAGCTAGAAAATTATTGTACAAAATGGGGCATTAAGAGAAATAAGTGGAAAGAAGATTTCAAATATGAAATGGAGGATGAAAATAAGAAACAAGAAATTGAAAGATTAAATGAGATACGAAAACAAATTATAGAGCCATTAATTGCATTAAAAAGGAATATTGATAAAGAAAAAACAGCAATAAATATTACCAAACAAATCTATGGATTTTTGCAAGAACAAAATATAGAAGAAAAGATTTCTAAAAAAGTAAAAGACTTAGAAGAGATGGGACTAATCGATTTAGCAAATGAATATGTGGAAAGTTATCATATCATTTTAGAAGTTTTTGATGAAATCGTTTTGGTCTTTAAAGAAGACAAAATGAATATAGATACATATAGTAAAATTCTAAAAATTGGATTGAAAAATAGTGAATTGGGTAAAATTCCAGCAACACAGGACCAAGTGACTTTAGGAGATGTCGATAGAACGAGAAGTCATAAGGTAGAGGTTGTGTTTGTCATTGGCTTAAATGATGGTGTTTTCCCAAGTGTGAATAAAGATGAAGGATTTTTAAATGATACAGATAGAGAACACTTAAAAAATGATGGCATAGAATTAGCCAATGGTACACTAGAAAATCTATATGAGGAAAATTTTAATATTTATAAAGTGTTTACAACTGCGGAACAAGAAATGTATTTATCATATGCCTCATCAGATGGAGAGGGAAAAGCATTAAGACCATCTATTTTAATTCATAAAATGAAAAAGATTTTTCCAAAATTAGAAGAACAAAGTGATGTTATAACCAAGCAATATGAAGTTGTTAATCAAGATATTACATATGAAGAATTGCTAGAAAAAATATATCAACTAAAAAATAAAGAAAACATAGAAAATTTATGGTATGCAGTATATGCTTGGTATAAACAAAATTCGAAATGGAATACAAGGCTAGAGCAAGATATGGAAGGGTTAGCCTATACCAATGTACCCCAAAAATTAAAAAAAGAAAACATGGATAAACTATATGGCAATACCTTACATACGAGTGTATCAAGATTAGAGCAGTATCGAAGATGTCCGTTTTCATATTATCTACAATATGGATTAAAAGTAAAACCAAAAGAAGAGTTGAAAATTCAAAGTTTTAATACAGGTTCTTTTATGCATGAAACAATTGACGAATTTTTTAAGTATGTACATGAAAACGGTTTAAATTTGGCAGAATTAGAAGAAATAGATATTCAAAAAATGGTATCAAAAATTATTGATGAAGATTTGGAATTGTCAAAAAACTATATCTTTAAAGCAACGGTAAAATACAATATTCTTGTAAGAAGATTAAAAAAGATTGTTAGCAAAGCTTTAAAATATATTATTCAAACCCTGATTTATAGTGATTTTACGATCAAAGGAACAGAGGTAGAATTTGATACAAAAGGAGAATATAAGCCAATTAGGTTGGAATTAGAAGATGGAAAAAGAATTGAAATTACAGGTAAAATTGATAGGATTGACATAGCAAAAGAAGAGGATGGAAATTATTTAAGGATTATTGATTACAAATCTTCAAGTAAAAATATTGACTTAAATGAGGTATATGCAGGATTGCAAATACAGTTATTAACTTATGCAGACGCTGTATGCAAAGAAGAAGACCTAATTCCAGCAGGAATATTCTATTTTTCACTATTAGAGCAAATGATAAAAGCAGATAAAAAAATAGAAGATGAAGAAATAGAAGAATTAATCAGAAAAAACTTTAAAATGAAAGGACTAATTATAGCAGATGTAAAAGTGATTAAAATGAATGATAATTCACTAACAACAGGAACTTCTAAAATGGTCCCAGCAGCTATTAGCAAGTCTGGTGAGGTTATTGAAAAATGGACAAATGGTGTAAAACAAGAAGAATTTAGCATATTACAAAAATATATTTATCAAACGATAAAAGAAATTGGAAAAGAAATTTTTAATGGAAATATTGATTTAAAGCCATATTACAAAAATGGAAAAACACCATGCGAATATTGCGAATATAAATCTATATGCACTTTTGACCCAAGAAGAAAAGAAAATACATATCAATATATTAACAAATTGACAAAAGATGATATAATAAGGAAAATGAAAAAAGAAATCCATGAAGCTTAAAATGCTAAATCGGTTCAAAGAAAGGAGAAAAGACTATTATATAGTCTATATCAGAAATTATGAAAGATTTATCAAATAAAAATGTGCTTCACATAAGAGACAAAAACATAGAATATTTACAATTTAGAAAATTGTTAGAATATAAGGATGTTATTCGTCATGCATATGCATTAGGTTTGGATGTGGGATTTAAAACAACTACAGTAGACCAAAAATCAGCGCCAATGGAAAGAATAGAATTGGCTAAACAATCCTATAAAAAGTTATGTAGTTGTATAGAGAGTGATTATGCCCATATCGTGCAAGCAAACCAAAACCATACAGATGTTGTAAAAATTGTTGAAGAGAAAGTAAATAGAAATGAACCAGACTTTAGTTTGACAGAAGAAGGCATAGAAGATGGACTAATCACGAATAAAAAGAATTTAATGCTAGCAACAACAAATGCAGATTGTATTTTATTACTATTTTTTGACCCAGTAAAACATGTGATTAGTAATACACATTCTGGTTGGAAAGGAACTTTGCAAAGAATATCAGTTAAAACGGTTCAAAAAATGGTAAAAGAATTTGGAAGCAATCCACAAGATATCATTTGTTGCATTTGTCCAAGTATTAGAAAATGCCATTTTGAAGTAGATAAAGATGTTAAAGACATGTTTGAAAATGAATTTCATGATTTAGAGAATGCCAAATTCATAGATATAGAAGATGGAAATAAAGAAAAGGTAATTCAGCCAAAAGATTTTATAGAGGAAAAAATAGAAAATGCAAAATGGAATATAGATACGGTTTTGATTAATAAAATTCTTCTTCAAAAAGAAGGATTAAAGCCAGAAAATATTATCGATTCAGGAATTTGTAGTGTTTGTAATTCAGACATAATACACTCTTATAGAATTGAAAAGAAAAGTTATAATACAGAAACAGCGGTTATTGAATTAAAAGTTACAATTGACAGCCAATTTATAAAATAATCTCAAAGCAGTAATATATAAATATTTTATTCATTAAATGGCTGGCATTACAAAATATACAAATTCTAACATTATAAAGCAGGCACCTCTCACAGCAAGTCTGAGATTCTCCTACTTGATAATGTAAGAATTTGTAATATTTCTTCATTAGCACATTTAATTTCATAAAATATTTATATATTACTGCTTTTGGGGTTAAGTAAGATAATTATAGCTGTGAATTGTAACAATTAAAAATAGAAAGTAAAAAATAAATAGAAGGATGTAATAAAAATGTTTAAAACATGGGAAGAAATAGAAGAATCAATTATAAATTGTCAAAAATGTAAATTATGTAAGACAAGACAACATATCGTATTTGGAACAGGAAACAAGGAAGCAAGATTGATGTTTATTGGAGAAGGACCAGGGGCAGACGAGGATAGATTAGGAGAACCATTTGTAGGAAGAGCAGGAAAATTAATGGATTTAGCTTTTGAAACATTAGGTATTGATAGAAAAAAAGTATATATTGCAAATGTTGTAAAATGTAGACCACCTGCAAATCGAAATCCAGAAGAAGATGAAGCAGTAGCTTGTTTAGATTATTTAAGGAATCAAGTAATCCTTGTACAACCAGAAGTGATTGTCTTATTAGGCAGTGTGGCTTTAAAAAATATTTTGGGAAAAGAATATGGCATCACAGCTTCTAGAGGAAAATGGGTAGAGAAAAAAGGTATCAAATATATGCCAACTTGGCATCCAGCAGCTTTGTTGCGAGATGAAACGAAAAAAATTGATTTTATAAAAGATTTGAAAAAGGTGGTAGAAGAAATGAAAATCAAATAAAACAGGAATATTGCAATCCATAGTTAGTAGTTACAATTTATGATTATTATTTAAAACCAGAATTATATTACTATATTTTATTCATTAAATGGCTGGCATTACGAAATATACAAATTCTAACATTATAAAGCAGGCACCTCTCACAGCAAGTCTGAGATTCTCCTACTTGATAATGCAAGAATTTGTAATATTTCTCCATTAGCACATTTAATTTCATAAAATATAGTAATATAATTTCGGTTAATTAGATGAATTTCTGATATGAATTGTAATGAATTATTTATGAAAAACTTATCTATTAAGTCAGTTTTATTGACGATGGGATTTAAACAGTGTAAAATATAAAAAATGAGAATAATCAGTTTTTCATTATAGAAAATTACATTTTGATAGTAAAAGATAAAGTTAATACTGAAAAGAGGCGGAAAAATGATAAAAGAAATAGAAGAAAAAGTCAATTATTGCTTAAATTGTAAGGTAAGACCATGTTCTTTAAAAGGTTGTCCATTAAATAATCGTATACCAGATTTTATACAAGCATTAAAAAAAGAGGAATATTTTGAAGCGTATAAAATCTTATCAGAAACAACGGTGTTGCCAGGTGTGTGTGGAAGAATTTGTCCTCATGAGAAACAATGTCAAGGTTCTTGTGTAAGAGGAATTAAAGGAGAGCCTGTTTCAATAGGTGAGTTAGAAGCATATACATTTGATAAAGCACATGAATTAGGATATCATTTATCAGATTGCTATGAAAAAGTTGAAAAGAAAGATAAGAAAGTAGCAGTTATTGGAGGAGGACCAGCAGGACTAACCTGTGCAGGTTTTTTAGCAAAAGAAGGTATACAAGTTACAATTTATGAAAAGTACAATTATTTAGGTGGATTATTGATGTTTGGAATTCCAGATTTTCGATTACCAAAAGAAATTGTAGAAAATACTGTAAAAGATATTCTAGATTTAGGAATAGAAGTAAAATATAATCAAGAACTTGAAAAAGATTTTACTTTAAAAGATATAGAAAATGAATATGATGCCATATTTTTAAGCATTGGTGCAAATGTTTCTTCTAAAATGGGTGTAGAAGGAGAAGAGTTGAAAGGCGTTTATGGCGGAAATGAGTTACTTGAATATAATTTACATCCAGATTACAAAGATAAAAAAGTAATTGTAACAGGTGGCGGAAATGTTGCAATGGATTGTGCCAGAACAATTAATAAATTAGGTGCAAAAGAAGTAACTGTTGTTTATAGAAGAGCAGAAGAACAAATGCCAGCAGAAAAAAAAGAAATAGCAGACGCCAAAGCAGAAGGTGTGAAGTTTGCTTTTCAAAACAATATTGTTAAAATTTTAGGAAACGAAAAAGTAGAAAAAGTAGAATTAATCAAAACAAAATTAGTACAAAAAGAAGGGGAAAGCAGATTATCTCCTGTTAACATCGAAAATAGCAATTATCAGGTAGATGTTGACTACATCGTCATGGCATTAGGGTCAAAACCACAAGAATATGTAAAAGATTTAGGCTTAACATTGAATAAGTGGGGCAATATAGAAGTAAACGAAGAATATAAAACTTCTAATCCTAAGATTTTTGCAGGTGGAGATTTGGCAGGAATGAAAGGAACTGTTGCATGGGCAGCAAAATCAGGAAGAGAAGCTGCAAAAAACATTATTAAGAATATAGAAAAATGAAACTAGAATAAACTCGATTTATAAAATACAATGAAAAACATTATAAATTTTTATATAATAAAAAGTAGAAAAATTTCAAAATGAGTTTGATTTTTTCTACTTTTATTATATAAGCAAATTGAGGAAAATTGCACAGGAAAATTTTAAATATCATTATTTTCAGTTTGAGAAGATTTTCCTAAAATTAATCGTTTAATGGTTTTAAATAAAGAAAGAATTTTTCCTTCACTTTTTGTTTTTAGATTGATAGCCGTTTCAATTCCCCCATTTTCTAACACATTATATTTATGTTCTAACTGTGCCATTTTTTCAACATAATAATCATTAAAAAATGTATAACCTTCAGAAAAGCCTAAATAAGCTTTCATACCATATAGTTTTTTTCTATAATTCTCTAATTCTTCTAAATTTTTTATATTTAGAAAAGCTTTATCAAAATAACTAGAAACAATTAAGTTTTGGGTTCTTAAAAACGTTAATTTGATTTTTTCTTTTAAGTCATCAATTTTTTTAACCATATCATCAACTTTTTTATTTCTGTCATCTATTGAAGCAATTTTATTATTTAATTTAATAATATCTTCCTCTGCAAACAAAATATCATCAATCGCATTTTGTATTGCCATAAAAGCTTTTGGAGAAGTTAATTCAGAAAACTTTAATTTAAAATTATCATCGCTAAACAAAGTACTTTTAAATAGGACATCTTCTCCCGTAATATATGCTAATTGATTAACCAAACAACATTCTAAAGGATAATATGAAGGACTTGTGGTTTCAAAACTAACCCCAAAGTATTTTACATAGTCCTTTGGAATACCAATTACTTTTGAAGACATTAATTGAACAGCTGCTTCATTTAGTCCTAAGCCATAAATTTTAAATTCAGTATAATCACATAATCCCATTTTTAAAAGATAATTTCTTTTATCCTTTACTTCTTGAAGATAATGTATACATTCATGAATAGCAAATTCTTCCATATCTTCCTCAGGAATATGTTCATTAAAATAAATAGATGTATTTTTATAATA
Source organism: uncultured Clostridia bacterium (assembly GCA_944386145.1). GTDB lineage: Bacteria > Bacillota > Clostridia > TANB77 > CAG-508 > CAG-269. Next base: position 9,899 of record CALWZZ010000052.1, read on the forward strand.
ATAATTTGCTTCTGCCATTCCTTCAGGCATTTT
>CALWZZ010000053.1 GCA_944386145.1 uncultured Clostridia bacterium
CTTTTCCACTTGATAAGATAACAATTTGTAATATTCTTCCATTTGCACATTTAATTTCATAAAATATGATATACATTATTTATAGTTAGTAGCTTGATATATTAACATAAAAATGTCTCAAAGAGAAACGTCCCCAATTGGACATAAATTAATGTAGATATTTTAGTACTGAAAAAACAGTATCTACTATTAATATAATAATAAGAACCAAACAAACAGTTTTCTGAATATTATTTGTGTTTCCTTTGGTTATTTTCTGTATTTTGTCTTGTATGTATGGGTGTAATTTTTCTAATAAAATTAGTCCAATAACACCCCAAAATATAGAGTATAATAAACTAACTCTTCCTTGGATATTTAAAAAGTCATTTGAGTAATCCCACCATCTTAATCCAAATAACATTTCTAATATAAAAGAAACCATATATTCAAATAAGGTAAAAGCAATGGTTGCAATTAAAAATTTCAAAAATGGCTTTTTGTATAGTTTTTTTGTTGCTAGCAATAGTAATACTGCTCCAAAGCCATAAATTGGACAAATTGGTCCAAATAGAAATCCTCTTTTTACAAAATAGCCATGTACAAATAAAGCATAAATGGTTTCTATCAACCATCCTATAAAAGAATATATGAAAAAATATATTATATATTCTATTATTTTATCTTTCGTAGTTTTAGACGTTAACACTTCATTCATATATTTCCCCTTATTTCCTTTCTATTTTATATCTTTTTGTATGGATTTTAATGCTTCTTCGGTTGTTTTACTTTTATCAAATTTGTTAGCAATAAATACGATAATTCCAACTAATATAAATGTGATAACATATATAACTAAACTGGATTGCCAATCGCCTTTCATTAACGTATTTCCTGCAAATGTTGAGGAAACAACTGATGGTAATCTTGCAAATGTTGATATTAAGATAAATCTTAATGGTTTTATTGGCAACAAGCCTGCAATATATACCAATAAATCTTTTGGCGTTCCTGGTATTATAAATAATATAATCATTATCCATTCAATTTTTTTAGGATTTTTAAATAGTTTACTATTTTCAATTTTCTTTACTTTTTCTTCATCACAAATATCATAAACAAATCTTCTTCCCAGTTTTCTGACCATAAAGAATATAGCTGTTGTAAGAATAAATACAGATACAGTTATAAACAATAAACCTCCCCAGCCTCCATAACACATACCTGCTAATATTTCTATCGGTTCTCCTGGTAATATAATTAAAAATATTTGTGCTACTTGTAGACCAAATAACATAAGTAATCCAATAAATCCAGAATCATTTACTTTATTTCTAAATGCTTTTTGCCCTTCAACCGTACTTAAATTTTGCATAACTGGTACCAAATAAATGATAACCCCTATTATAATTGCAACAGTAATGATTGCTAATAGTATTCTCAATATTTTTATCTTACTTTTTCTGCTCATTTTTGTCCTTTCTGTTTATGTTAAAATAAACTATAACATATATATTATACCACATTTTTCCTAAATTGTATGTATTTTACTATATTTTTGTCTTACATTTTTGTCATTTTTAGTATATCAGGTATTTATTAAGTATTTTTTTATGAATTATTAAAATTTTCTTAAGATGATAAAACAATAATGTTTTTTCTCTACACAAGAACAAATATAACTTTCTAATATATAAAATAAAAGACAAAGCAATTTTATACTTTATCTTTGCATTTCTAAATTATTCTTTTTTCCATGTCATAACATATTCTGTTTCATTAAATTGTTCATTCAATTGTACTTTACTATTCTTAAATTGTAATTTTGAAAAAAACAAGATACCATTCATATTTTTTTCAAAAATTTTCATATAGAGTTCTTCATTTTCTTTAAGATTATCTCTACAATAGTTTAATAATTTTGTTCCAATTCCATTTTTTCTATTTTCTTCTTTGACACATATTGCTTTAATTTCATCATCATGAATAGAAATAAATCCTAAAATTTCTTCATTTTCTACATATACATAGGTTTTAAAATTTTCCAAAAAATCTATTTTTACTTGATTATAGATTTCTAACCAATAGTCTTTTTCTATGAAACTATTGGCTTTAAAGTTTCCTTTTACCCATAATGTCATTACATTTGTTAAATCCTCTTCTCTTATCTTTCTAATCATTTTATCACCTTTTCCTTTGTTTCCTACATTATATTGTTTTTTATCTAATTCGTCAAATTTCGTAATTGTATTAATCGATTAAATTCTTCTTCCAATTCCTTTTTTCTCTCTTCATCTTTTGTAACAGATAATTCTGAACTGATTTGTGACAATTTAAAATCTAATAATAATTTATTGTTTTCAGTATATGTTTCCTTTTTCTTTGATTTTTCTTCTTGATACTGCAAATAGCTTGTATAGTTTCCTTCATGTTCGATGATTTTGTGATTTTTTATAAGCAAGACATCTGTTGCTATATTGTCAATAAATGTTTTATCATGTGTGACAAATAAAATCGTTCCATTATATTCTTTTAGCAATTTTTCCAAGCTTTCAATAGATTCTATATCTAAAAAATTGGTTGGTTCATCTAAAATTAACATATTATTTTCTGACACCAATATTTTAGCAATAGAAGCTTTTACGCGTTCTCCTCCACTTAAATTTTCTATTTTCTTATGAATATCTTTATCTTTAAATAGAAGGTTTGCTAAGACATTTTTTACCATTTTTTCTGATTTATTGGTATTTTGCATGACATTTTCTATAACAGATTTTTGAAAATTCAAGTTTGTAAAGTCTTGGCTAAAATATCCTATCCTTATACCTGGATTTATTTTGATGGATTTGTTAGTATTTTTGATAATCTCATTAATTAAAGTTGTTTTTCCTACCCCATTTTCTCCTATTAATGCTGTTTTATGATTGGTTTTTATAACACAACTTGCATTCTCAAATAGAGATTTTTTCCCTAATTGTAATGTTAAGTTTTGTATATCAATAGCGATTTTACTTTTTATACTTGTTTCTGTTTGATATTGCATATATATTTGAGAATTGGTATGTGGTTTTTCTTTTAATTCTAATTTTTCTAGTCATGTTTTTAATGCATTTGTATGTCCTTCTAGTTTTTCTCTTACATTTTCAACACCTCTTTTATGAAGTCTTGCTTCAGAGTTTCCCATTCGTTTTGGTGTTTTTCTAATTTCTTTTGCTGTATTTTTAGAAATCATAATTGCTTTTTGTAATCTATTTTTCTCTTCGATGTATTGCCTATATTCAAATTGTTGTCTTTTGATTTCTGCTTCTTTTTGCATTTTATAACTAGCATAATTTCCATCATATTTTTTTACTTTACCATCTTTTATTTCAATAATCCCAGTACAAATTTCATCTAACAAACTTCTGTAATGAGATATGATAAGAATGGTACCATTATATTTTTTTAATTCTTTTTTTATATACTGTATTCCATTTTCATCTAAGTTACTTGATGGCTCATCTATTAGTAATATGCCTGTTTGTTTTAATATTTTTTGATTAAATGCTTTCTTTTTCTTTTCTCCACCACTTAAGTTTAGATTTTCATTGTTTGTTTCTTCAAATTGTTCCAGATATAGTATTTTTTGTTTTCTAACAATCTCTCCTGTATCTGGTTTTAATGCCCCAGAAATAATATTGAGTAATGTTGTTTTTCCAGAACCATTTTGTCCTACAATTCCTATTTTTTCGTTTTCATATATTTTTAAATTTTCAATTTCTAATATTTTTTTATCTCCATAATATTTTGAGATATGTTTTAATTCTAATACCATAAAACCCCTCCTTTAATCATATTAAAGAAGAGGTTTACTATATAAAATTTACAATCCAATATTAAATTGATTGTCATATTCCATGACATTAAAATTTGCATTATTAATAAACTATTCTAAAATATGATTATATCTTATTTTAAATTTTTTAGTTTATTAATAATCATCATTTTTCACCAATTTAACCTTTCGTTTTAATCCTTAATTATTTTATCATATATGAATTACTTTTTCAATACTTCCATTTATATAACTTCAAAAATTAGCAATCTATAATTTAACATTTTAATCTGTTGATGAATCTTCTATATAATAGCCTTTTCTTTTAAACAAGAATTTGTTCGTTTTCTTCCAGTAAAATAATAATCCAGCAAATGCAAAGATAATTGCTAATACAACTAATGTAATATGTGAATATTGTTCAAATACAGTAAGCATATTTGCCCAATTTTCTCCTAGTTGATTTCCAATTGTTAATAATACTGTATTCCATATTGCTGAACCTGCTATTGTGTATAACAAAAATTTTCCAAAAGGCATTTCACTCATTCCTGCTGGTATTGAAATTAAGCTTCTAACAATTGGAATAAATCTACAAAAAAATACAGTTTTATTTCCTTTCTCATCAAACCATTTATCTGCTTTTTCAATATCCTCTGCCTTTAATCTTAATAGTTTTCCAATTTTTCCAGAAATCATTTTCTTTAATCTTTCTTTGTTAAATATTCTACCGACAAAATATAGAACAATTCCTCCTACCAATGACCCTAATGTTGCTGCTATAATCATAATAACTATATTTAGTTCTGCATGTGTTGTCATAAATCCACCAAATAATAAAACAGCTTCTGATGGAATTGGTGGAAAAATATTTTCAATCGCTATTAATAAAAAAACTCCTAAATATCCAAATTGTTCCATTATGGATAACATTATCTCTTGCATTTATATTCTCCTTTTTTACATACTTTTAAATAGTTTAACATTTTATCATTTATTCGTCAACATTTTGTCTTTGTTTTTCTGGTCGATTAATACTATATCTGATATCTTCTTCACTATATTCTTCTGGTTGTAATCCTACCTTATCTTTCATATAATCTAATAATAAGATGACACCTATTGTTGTTAAACATCCAATAATAATAAATGTATTTGCTGTTGTAGTTATTGACAACAGTCCTGAACATATTAATGAAATAATAGCTGTTGCTAAATTAGCTGTTAAATATCGCAATGCAGATATCTTAGGACGTATATTTCTGTTAGTAAAATTGTTCAAGTATCTCGTAATTAATCCAATATATGGTCCTTTTATAGCATATTGTATTGCAAATAGTGCAACAATTAGAATTAATGATGATTTTGATAATTGGTCTTGTCCGATAAAACCAACTACAATACAAGAAATAACAACTGGTATTCCTAAAAATGCTAATGTTCTATTTTTGAAATTTTCTTGTATTCTTTCTGTATTTCTTGTAGACAATGCTGCAACAAATTGTAAAATGGCAAATATCACACCAAAGTATTGCTCTGGTACTTGAATTTCATTTAACATACTACTTCTTAAATTAACAATTCCTGTTATGGTTCCCATTAATAATGCATTAAACATGATTAGAGAACGTATTCTCTTGGATTTTAAGAAATATGTAAAGGATGTTTTTAATTGCCCCATATATTCTGTAAATTTAATTGATTCTACCTTATTTTGTACAATTGCTGTATGTCTAAATTTAAAAGATAAAATAGTTGCAATTGTACAGCAGATAAAACATAATACCATAGGAATATATCCATTAATAACAAATGTAAATCCGGCTATTGCAGAAGCAATAGCTTCAAATATATAGAAGTAAGAAGAGGATTTTCCATCAATTGTAGAAAATACCTTTCCTCGTTTATTACTTCCTGGTAAAGAATCATATAAAATATTTGCTTCACAAATGCCTTTTATAGAATATCCTAACGCATATATAAATTGAATGATTAATAATTCATAATATTCATGCATAAAAATCATTGAAAATATACTTAGAGCATATAATATATTTCCGACAATTAATGAATTCTTTTTGCCAACTCTATCTACCAATCTTGTAACTGGTATTTGCCACAAGGTATTGGATAATGTATAAAAAGCATCAGAAAATAATACTTGTGCTGCTGAAAAGCCTTTTACTTGTGTTAAAAATAAGAATATGATTGGATAATAGAACAGCAAGTCCCATGATACCATTTTGTACAAGGGAAATAATCTAACATTGTTCTTTTTGTATCTTACTAATTTTTCCTTTGTATTCAATGTCTCCTCCTTTTAGTTTAACCATTCTGGATTTTCTAGATACCAGTCAATTGTTTTTACAATTCCATCTTCAAATTTAGTTTTTGGATACCAACCCAATTCATTTTTGATTTTTGTTGGGTCAATAGCATATCTATAATCATGTCCTTTTCTATCCTCAACAAATTCAATTAATGATTCTGGTTTATCTAATCTCTTTAAAATTAATTTAACAATTTCAATATTTCTCTTCTCATTATGTCCACCAATATTGTATCTTTCTCCAGCTTTTCCATTATGGAATACTAAATCGATTGCTTCACAATGGTCTTCTACATATAACCAATCTCTAATATTTCTTCCTGTTCCATAAACTGGTAGTTTTTCATCTTTTAAAGCAAGTTTAATCATATGTGGAATTAATTTTTCATTATGTTGATATGGACCGTAATTGTTAGAACAGTTGGTTACGGTTACATTCATTTTATATGTTTCATGATATGCTAAGGCAATTAAATCTGAACTTGCTTTTGACGCTGAATATGGGCTGTTTGGTTGTATTGGAGATTTTTCTGTAAAATATCCCTCTTCTCCTAAAGTTCCATATACTTCATCTGTTGATATATGAACAAATTTGTTACTACTTCCTTCTCCCCATGCTTGTTTTGCTGCTTCTAAAAGAGTATGTGTTCCCAATACATTGGTTTGTGTGAAGATAAATGGTGTTTTAATACTATTATCTACATGAGATTCTGCTGCAAAATGGATAACACCATTAATATCATATTTTTTAAATAATTCTGTTACAAATTCAAAATCACAAATATCTCCTTTTTCAAAAGTGATTTTATCTATTACTTTTTTTAAGTTGTCCATATTTCCTGCATATGTTAATTTGTCTAATACAATGACATTATAGTCTGGATGTTTGTTTACGAAAAATTCTGCAAAATTTGCTCCTATAAATCCAGCTGCTCCTGTTACTAAAATATTGTTTTTCATCTTTTTCTACATTCCTTTCGTTTATTATTTTAAATTCTTAAATAAATCTGTTTCTTTTAATTCTTTTAAAGAAGGCCATTTTGCATCCTTTTCTGATGTTAATAAATCTTCAATTTTCATATCTCCTAAAGGCCAATCAATATTGACATCTTTATCATTCCAAGCCAAGCCACCTTCTGCTTCATGGTTATATATATCATCACATTTATATGCAAATTCTGCTTCATCTGATAATACTAAAAATCCATGTGCAAATCCTCTTGGTATCATGAACATTTTTTTATTTTCTTCAGAAAGAATAACCCCTTCCCATTTTCCATATGTTTCACTTCCTGGTCTTAAGTCTACTGCAACATCAAATACTTCTCCTTTGATACATCTAACCAATTTTGCTTGTGTATTTTCTTTTTGGAAGTGTAAACCTCTTAAAACACCTTTTCTTGATTTTGATTGATTGTCTTGTACAAAGTGATAATGTAATCCAATTTCTGCAAATTCTGCGTCACTATATGTTTCCATAAAATATCCTCTGTTATCGCCAAATACTGTTGGTTCAATAATATATACATCTTTTATAGATGTTTCAATTTTTTTAAATTTTCCCATTTTAAATTTATCCTCCTCAAATACAAGCATTTTATTCATTTCCAAATCTATTTTCTGCTAAATCTTTCAAATATACACCATATTCTGTTTTCATATATTTTTGTGCTAAAGCTAATAGTTCTTCACTTGAAATCCAACCTTTTTTATATGCAATCTCTTCTGGGCAACAAACTTGCATTCCTTGTCTTTTTTCAATTGTTTGAACAAAGCTTGCTGTTTCTAGTAAAGCATCATGTGTACCTGTGTCAAACCATGTCATTCCTCTTCCTAATTTTTCAACTGTTAGTTTTTTCATTTTCATATATTCATCATTAACAGTTGTAATTTCTAATTCTCCTCTTGCAGAAGGTTTAATACCTTTTGCAATTTCTACAACTTCGTTTGTATAGAAGTATAATCCTGGAACTGCATAATTTGATTTTGGTTCTTTTGGCTTTTCTTCAATAGAAATTGCTTTTCCGTTTTCGTCAATCTCTACTACACCATATGCTCTTGGGTCTTTTACATAATATCCAAAAATCGTTGCTTCATCTTCTCTTTTGCTAGCTCTTCTTAAAATTTCAGGCAAATGAGAACCATAAAACATATTATCTCCTAAAATCATAACGACATTATCTTCTCCGATAAAGTCAGCTCCAATGATAAAGGCTTCTGCCAATCCATTTGGTTTTTCTTGAATTTTATATTCAAAATGCATTCCCCATTGAGAACCATCGCCTAATAATTCTTTGAATATAGGCATATCTCTAGGTGTTGATATAATTAGTACTTCTCTTACTTCTGCTTCCATTAATACAGATAATGGATAATATATCATTGGTTTATCATATACTGGCATGATTTGTTTTGATATAGCAAGTGTTAATGGATATAATCTTGTTCCACTACCTCCTGCTAGAATAATTCCTTTTCTATTTTTCATTGTTTTCATTCCTTTCCTTATATATTAGAGTGAATATTATTTTTTTAATATAATTTCCAAAATATGATAAAACTAAATTTTGAAACAGTTAAAATTATATTTTTTACATATTATTCTTTATTTAATTCCACTTCTAAATATCTTTTTAATCCATCTTCCCAGTCTGGAATAGAAATACCTTGTGCTAAAATTTTCTCTTTAGACAATTGAGAATTCTTAGGCCTTTTCGCTTGTTTTATATTCATAATCTCTATATATTTTTCAGTTGATACTGGATTTACTTTGCAAGAAATATTTGCTAATTCAAATATTTTCTTTGTAAAATCATACCAAGTTGTAAATTCTTGATTTGTTGTATGATAAATACCATATGGTATCTTCTTTTCAATAGCCTCTGCAATAATGTTCGCTAAATCTTCTGCATATGTTGGGCTTCCATGTTGGTCTGCTACAACATTTAATTCATCTTTTGTTTTTCCTAATTTTAACATTGTTCTTACAAAATTGTTTCCATCTCCATATAGCCATGCAGTTCTAAAGATATAATACTTATCTGTATTTTCCTTTACACCTTCTTCTCCATGTAACTTTGTTTTTCCATAAACCGTTACAGGTCCTACTTCATCATCCTCACTATATGCTTTTGATACATCTAATTCTCCATTAAATACATAATCTGTACTAATATGAATTAAAGTTGCATTTTCATTTTTAGCAGCAATGGCCAAATTTCTTGGTCCATCACCATTAATTTTATCAGCAATATCATAATTATCTTCTGCTTTATCAACAGCTGTATAAGCTGCACAATTTACAATATATTCTGGCTTAATCTCTGCCACTTTCTTTTTTACAGCCTCTAAATCTGTAATATCTAAATCTGCTACATCTGTACAAATTAACTCATTTCCATTTGCTAATCTTTTTCTTACAGAACTTGCAAGCATTCCATTTGCTCCAGTTATTAATATTTTCATAACTCTCTCCTCCTAATTTTTTTCCTATAAAAACCGTATATATCATATCATTTAAAACAAAAAAGTACAAGACCTTTCCTACACTTTCCTACGAACTTGAAAAAAATTTGTTACAATTAACATTCGATTTCTAAAACAATCAGAAACCAGTAATATATAAATATTTTATGAAATTAAATGTGCAAATGGAAGAATATTACAAATTGTTATCTTATCAAGTGGAAAAGTCGCGGTGCGCCAGCGATTTTACACTTGATAAGATTATAATTTGTTTATT
>CALWZZ010000054.1 GCA_944386145.1 uncultured Clostridia bacterium
TGGTTTTATTGGTTATTTCTAACTTCAAATTTAGATACGCAAAATCATTTCATTTTTTTATATTATATATTGCTTAGCAGGCAAAACCGACTTAACCTCTGAGTAGTAACGAATAGTTACCAAAATCATTAAAAAATTTGAAAAATACCTTGTATTTTGTCAAAATACGTGCTACAATAGTAATAGATTAAAAAAAAACCGATTTTGAGGGAAGATTTTTTTAATCTTTTTTTAATTTTAAGAAAGTATAAATTAAAATCAATTTGGTTCTTTATTTTGAAAGGAGTATTCAATGAACACAAAGTATATTTTTGTAACAGGTGGCGTTGTATCAGGACTAGGAAAAGGCATTACAGCAGCATCTTTGGGAAGACTATTAAAAAACAGAGGGTATAAAGTAACAATTCAAAAGTTTGACCCATATATCAATGTAGACCCAGGAACAATGAATCCATATGAGCATGGAGAGGTTTTTGTAACAGATGATGGAGCAGAAACAGACTTAGACTTAGGACATTATGAAAGATTTATTGACGAAAACTTGACACATAATTCAAGTATTACAATGGGAAAAATTTATCAAAATGTTATAGAGAAGGAAAGAAGAGGAGATTACTTAGGAAAAACGGTACAAGTAATCCCACATATTACAAATGAAATCAAAGAGAAGATTTATGGATTTGAAGATACAGACACAGATATTGTAATAACAGAAGTAGGTGGAACTGTAGGAGATATCGAAGGAGTTTCTATTATTGAAGCGATTAGACAAGTAGGGTTAGAGAAAAATAAAGAAGATGTTGTATACATTCATGTAACATTATTACCATATATCTTTGGTTCTAATGAAATTAAATCAAAACCAACACAACATTCTGTAAAAGAATTACAAAGTTTAGGTATTAAGCCAGATATCTTAGTTTGTAGAACAGAACAAGATATACCAGATACCATAAGAGAAAAATTATCTCTATTTTGTAATGTAAGAAAGTCAAGTGTTATCCAAAATAAAACAGCAGATTGTCTATATGCAGTACCATTAATGTTGGAAGAAGAAGGCTTGGCAAGAGAAGTTTGCAATCATTTACATTTAGAAAAATATATTCCAGATAATACAAAATGGGAAGAAATGATTGGAAATATTAGAAAAATAGATGAAAATAATGTTGTTACAATTGGTTTGGTTGGAAAATATGTAAAGCTAGAAGACTCTTATATTTCAGTTATTGAAAGCTTATACCATGCAGGTTTTGTAAATAATGTAAAGGTAAAAGTAAAATTAATAGATTCTGAAAAAATCACAAGAGAAAATGCCAAAGAACAATTAAAGGGAATGGACGGTATTGTTATTCCTGGAGGATTTGGGGATAGAGGAATTGACGGAATGATTGAAACAGTAAGATATGTAAGAGAAAATAACATTCCATTTTTAGGAATTTGCTTAGGTATGCAAATGGCTGTTGTGGAATTTGCAAGAGATGTATTAGGAATAGAAGATGCAGATTCAGAAGAATTTAATAAAGAAACCAAAAATCAAGTTATCCATATCATGGAAGAACAAAAAAATGTACATAAAAAAGGTGGAACTATGCGATTAGGAGCATATCCATGTATTATAAAAGAAGGAACTTTGGCAGAAAAACTTTATGGAACTACTGAGATTTCAGAAAGACATAGACATAGATTCGAATATAACAATGATTATAGAGAAAGATTAGAAAATGCAGGTTTAAAAGTTTCTGGAACTTCTCCAGATGGCTTATTAGTAGAAATGGTGGAAATGCCAGAACATCCATATTTTATTGCAGGACAATTTCATCCTGAACTAAAATCTAGACCAAATAGACCAGGACCTTTATTTGTGGGATTGGTGGAAGCTGCGAAAAATAGGAAATAATAAAAGATATATAATAATGTAAAAGCGGAGGAATTCTCAAGAAGAGAAAACCTCCGCTTTTTAGGGCTTAGTTGGAAAGGTTGTGCTTCTCGATAAAATCGAGAACACTTTCCGTGGACTCAAAATAGCAATAAAAACAAGGCAGGAGAGGAGATACGAGAATTATTAGAAAGTATTTACAAAAATAGGACATATGTGGTATAATAGTTAAGTACGAAAGCAAATTAAAAGGTGGTAATAATTATGTCAGCAATACTTATCGTAATATATGTACTAATACTAACCATATTTGCATTAGTAGCATATGCGGTAATGCAAATCAAACTATTTGGAATGAAAGTAAAAGATTTCTGGGGGTTTATCGAAGCCAATCAAATGTTAGATAAATTGTATATATTTGCAAAACAATACGAAAATATGACACCACAAGAGCAGGTTATTTATTTATCAGAAGCAGAAAAAATATTTAAAGCATTTGATAAAGTTCCAGATGAATTATGGGAAGAAGAATATGACAAATACAAAGAAGTTGTAAAAAAATATAATGATATTAGAATGTTAAGATGGTCATCAAATTAAAAAAATCCGGATATCCCGGATTTTTTTGTATATAGTTTTGATATAGGTGTACAAAATTTTTGATTTCGTTTAACATACGCTTTTGTTTTTTAATTTTATTCTTCACTCTTTTTAGTTGTTTTTGTTTTTTTATCATCAGTCATAACTTCTTTAATGGCACCTAAACTACTTAAAGCACTTGTTGCCTCAAATGGAATAAACACTTTATTTGCTTCTCCATCAGCAACTTTCTCTAAAGCTTCCAAAGATTTCAATTGAACCAATTTCTCGTCAGGGTTAGCTTGTTTAATTGCGTCATATACTCTTTGAATTTCTTGTGCTTTGGCGTCAGCAACTTCTTTAATTGCTTGTGCTTCACCGACAGCTCTTCTAATTTGTGATTCTTTATCAGCTTCAGCCTCTAAGATAGCGGCTTGTTTTTTACCTTCTGCAATAGTAATAGCAGATTGTCTTTGTGCTTCTGCTTCCAAAATCAACGCTCTTTTATTTCTTTCTGCATTCATTTCTTTCTCCATGGCGTCTCTAACATCAGCAGGTGGTTCAATATCTTTGATTTCCACTCTATCAATTTTACATCCCCATCTGTCTGTAGCTTCATCAAGAACTGTTCTTAATTTTGTATTAATACCATCTCTTGAACTAAATGTTTCATCCAAATCCATTTTACCAATGATATCACGAATCGTTGTAATTGCTAAATATTCAATACCTTTTTTCAAGCTTTGAATTTCATAAACTGCCTTTGCAGGGTCTGTGATTTGATAGAACACAACTGTATCAATAGTAATGGTAACATTATCCTTTGTAATAACACTTTGAGGTGGAATATCCATTGTTTGTTGTTTTAAACTTACTACACTTCTAACATGGTCAAAAAATGGAATAATAATGGTAAGACCAGCGTCAGCAACTTTATAGAATTTACCTAACCTTTCAATGATATATACCTCAGATTGTTTAACGATTTTTATTGACATAAATGCAATGACTAAGATGATAACAAGTAATATTATTAAAAAAATCATAAAACTTCCTCCTTTTTCAACATCCTTAAATTATATTTTAAATTATAAAAATTAGAAACAAAAATACATATTATTTTTGTGTAATTGGTGCCACAATTGCTTTAACACCATCTATCTTTGTAATTTCAACCTTAGTTCCTTTTTCGATGTTAGAACCATCGATTCCTTCAGCAGACCAAACTTCACCATCTACTTTGATTTGACCTACACCATTAATGGAATCAATATCTTTAATAACAATAGCTTTTTTTCCAATAATAGAAAAAGCATTTGTTTTTTCTTCTGTATTTTCATTTTTATTGACAAATTTTTTAACAAATGGCTTTGTTGCTAGAATTAATATAGCAGACAAAACAACAAATACAGTTGCTTGAATGGTTAAGTTATCAGTAAAGAAACTAACACACATAGTTATTAAACCTGCAACACCTAACCAAAATACTAAAAATCCAGTTGTTATAATTTCTGCAATAAAAAATATTCCAGAAGCAATTAACCAAAATTGCCACATATGAAATCCTCCTTTTTAAAAACTCACACTATATATATTATACTATAAAAAATGGAAAAAATAAAGGGTTTTGGCAAAATTCGTTAAGTAAAGATATAAAGTATTTCTTCAATTCTTACAAAATGATTATGTTATGATTTACAGTTGTTTATCTAAATTTCTGAAGTTATATTATACTATTTTATTCATTAAATGGCTGGCATTACAGAATATACAAATTCTAACATTATAAAGCAGGCACCTCTCACAGCAAGTCTGAGATTCTCCTACTTGATAATGCTAGAATTTGTAATATTCTTTCATTAGCACATTTAATTTCATAAAATAGTATAATATAACTTCAGAATGCTAGACAAATTTTCTATGTAAATCATAACATAATCATTTTATAAGAATTGAAGAATTTGTTTTAAGATACCTTGTAATTCATTAGAAAAAATGATATAGTAATAAAGAATTTAACAAAGGAGAAGAAAGATTATGAAAATAGACATATATAAAGCAAAACAAGAAACAGGGGTAACCCTAATGGCATTATCTATCATTATTATCGTATTATTAATTCTAACGGCAATAACGGTTAATATTGGAAAAGATGGAATTAAAGAATCAAAAGAAAATGCAATGCTAAGTGAATTGGGAATGGTACAAAATGCAGTTTTGCAAAGAAAAACCAAAGCAGATTTAACAAATGAGGCCTATCCAGGAGAGACCATTACAACAGCAGGAATTGATTTAGATGATGTAATATCAGATATGAATGCTAACACAGCTTCTGGAGAAGAAACTGTTACAAGAAAAGATTCAAATGATGATAATTATTATTATTTATCTGATTCTAACAATGGATTAAGTGATTTAGGAATTAGCAATTCAGAAGATGAATATATTGTAAATTATAAAACAGGGGAAGTTATCAATTATACTACATTGGTAACAGGAACAGGAAAACCTTTATATATTTATGCAACAGAATAATAGTAAGTTTTCCTGAACATTTGGCTATTTATATTATCTAAAAGCCCACAAATGCTTGTGTGTAACTATTTGCAAATTGAATGGGAGGAAGTAGTTTATGACAGAAGAATTAAAAAAAGAAATTGGTAATTTAGGGATTAGCAAAGACAATATTTTATTTGATGAGCCAATGGCAAGCCATACAACATTTAAAGTTGGTGGTCCAGCAGAATGTTATATCAAAATATACGATATTCAGGAATTAAGAAAAGTACTTAAATTTGCTAAAGATAATCACATAGTCATAACGGTATTAGGAAATGGCAGTAATGTGCTAGTTTTAGACAAAGGAATTAAAGGAATTGTTCTTAATATTCGATTAAATAAAATTGAAATGGTTAATTTGGATGGAAAGTTTTTTGCAACCATTGGTGCAGGCGTCAAAATTTCTATTTTTGGACATTTATTACTAAAAAATGGACTAACAGGATTTGAAGAATTATCTGGAATACCAGGAACTATTGGTGGAGCAGTTAGAATGAATGCAGGTGCACATGGCAAGGAATTTAAAGATATTGTCAATTTTGTAACTTGTATGGATTATGATGGAAATATCAAGCGATTTGAAAATGCAGAAATGGCATTTGCATATAGAAGTAGTATGCTAAAAGATAAGAAATATATTGTTCTAGAGGTTGGAATGCAATTCCAAAAAGGAAATGAAGAAGAAATCAGAAGTAAAATGGAGGAATATGCAACCTATCGTAAAGAAAAACAACCAATAGAATATCCAAGTGCAGGTAGTACTTTTAAAAGAGGAGATGATTTCATTACAGCAAAATTAATTGATGAAGCTGGTTTAAAAGGCTATCATATTGGCGGTGCAGAGGTGTCTACCAAACATGCAGGATTTATTATAAACAAAGGAAATGCAACAGCAAAAGATATATTAGAATTAATAGAATATGTGAAGAAAACAGTAGAAGAAAAATTTAATAAGAAAATAGAACTAGAAATTGAGATTATGGGAGAGAATTAAGATGAGTGGTTTTATGCATTGGTTTAAATCAAGTACAAAAATAAAAAGATGGATATTCTTAATTTTGATTGGTATCATACTATGTTGTTATGGAATAGCAGAAATATTGGTCATGAGAGAAATTTCTTTTCAAGAAGTAGGAAAAGTTGTTGCCATTTTTGTTGTAGGCTTTGTTGCTATAGTGGTAGGACTGGTATACATTAATAAAAGAACAATGGAAGTATTAATTGAATCAACAGATGAAAGAATGGAAAACAAGAAAAATGTCAATATTAAGTCTTTAATCTTTAACAAAACGGTTTATGACAAAGGACCGAATATTGTAGTTATTGGTGGAGGAACAGGCTTAAATACAGTGCTTTCAGGCTTGAAAAATTATACAAATAATTTAACTGCTATTGTAACCGTTTCAGATTATGGAGAAGAAAAAAGCAATTCTAGACGAGAATTACAAACTTTACCACTTAATGATATTAAAGATAGTATTGTAGCTTTAGCAAAAAAAGAGGAGCAAGTAGAAAAATTATTTAATTATGAATTTAAAACAGGAAAATTAAGAGGATTAGATTTTTCAGATATCTATTTCTTGGCAATGAAAGAAATTAACGGGAATTTTGAAGATTCTATCATAAAAAGTAATGAAGTTATCAATATGATTGGAAAAGTTATTCCCGTGACATTAGATGAGATGAAAATTTCAGCAGAATTAGCCAATGGCTATATTGTAGAGGAAAGAGCAAGAATCGCAGAAGTAGTTTCTGAAAAAATAACCAAAATTAATCGAATTACCATTAGTCCAGCAAATTGCAAACCAGCACCAGGTGTTGTGGAAGCAATTAAAGCAGCTGACTGTATTATCATTGGACCAGGAAGTTTATATACCAATGTCATTCCAAATCTTTTAGTAAATGGTGTTAATAGAGCCATTAAAGAAAGTACAGCAATAAAAGTATATATTAGTAATATCATGACAGAACCAGGACAAACAGATAATTATAGTGTATCAGACCACATCAATGCGATTATTGAACACTGTGGACAAGGAATTATTGATTATTGTATTTATGATACAGGAGAAGTTATACCAGAATTCATCAAAAAATATAATTTAGAAGGACAAGACCTTGTAGAACAAGATGTGGATAAAGTAAAAGGTATTAAGTTTTTACAAAGAAACTTATCAATGGTAGATGGTGAATTTATTAGACATGATCCAAGTTTGGTTGCAAGTTCTATTATTGAATTAATCTGTGATGATTTAAAATATCAAGATAAACAAAATGACCCACAATATTTAATGTTAAATACAAAATTGCAAGAAGAAAAGAGAATTAATAAAAAGAAAAAAGCAACAGAAAGAAAAGCAAGAAAAGGAAAGAAAGAACCAAAACGAATTAAAAGAGGAAAGAGTAAATTTAGCAATAAATATAGTGAAAGAATCGCTTCTATAAGAGAAGCAGATGAAAAAGTAAAAAGAAAAATGGAAAAAGAAATGGCAAAAAGAAAAGCTACTAGAGCATATAATACGGACTATACAGATTATTCACATCACAACAATGATGGAACAAAAACAACAACAAAACCAAAAAGTGCTAGAGGAAGAGGCAGAAGAATGAAAACAAGAACTGAATTGAGAGAAGAAATGCTAAAAACATTAAATGACAGCAAGTATAGTAAAAAATAAGATACGGAGGATAGAGTATGAAATTTACAAAGGAAAGTTTAGATTTAGAAACAGGAATTACAAAAGAATGGTTAATCACAAATGGGATAGGAGGATTTGCCTCATCTACTATTATAGGAGCAAATACGAGAAAGTACCATGGATTGTTAGTGGCACCATTAAATCCACCAGCTAATCGCTATGTGATTTTATCAAAATTAGACGAAGCGATTGAAATTAGAGGAAAGCGATATGATTTATATACCAATATATGTCAATCTTATATTTCTCATGGGTATCAATATCAAGAAACATTTGAAAAAGATTATTATCCTACTTTTCAATATAAAGTACAAGGGATAGAAATTGAAAAAAGTATTTGTATGGAGCAAAATGCTAATACGGTAGGTGTATATTACAAAATAAAAAATGGGAAATATAAATCTAAATTAACATTGGCACCAATTGTTAATTTTAGGGACTTTCACACAATGAATACAGGTCATTATTTTGACATCAAACAACAAATCAATGATACAAAAGTAAAAATTGTTATTGATGATAAATCTCAAACACCCGTATATATGTGTGTATCAGAAGGAAAATATATTCCACACCAAAATGACAACTTTGAGCATATGTTTTATGTAGAAGAAGAAAAAAGAGGATTTTATCCAGAAGAAAATCATGCAGTGCCAGGTGTGTATGAAATAGAAATGAAAGCAAATGAAGAAAAAGAAATTTCTTTTGTCTGTTCATTACAAGAAAATATTGAAGAAATAGATGTTAAAGAAGTAATGGAAAAAGAAAGAGCAAGAATTGATGAAGAAATAGAAAAAACAGGTTTGATTTCAGAAAAAGAAAATAAAACAAGAAAAGAACTTAATGAAGAAGAATTAATCAAAACATATATAAAAGCCATTGACGATTTTATTGTTTATAGACCAAACTTTAGACTACATACCATTATTGCTGGATATCCATGGTTTTTGGATTGGGGAAGAGATTCTTTAATCGCTTTTGAGGGACTACTATTGATAACCAAAAAATTTGATATTGCAAGAGAAGTTTTATTAACAATGGTAAAAGACATTAAATATGGATTAGTACCAAATGGTTACTCAGGATATGATAGTAGACCATTGTATAACAGTGTAGACGCTTCCTTATTACTATTTGAGCAGGTTGAAAAATACTTAGCATATACCAGAGACTATAAATTTATAAAAGATAAAATATATCCAAAATTAGAAGACATCATCAAGAACTATGTAGAAGGTAATAATGTTGATGGAAACAATATTTATTTAGACACAGATGGACTAATCGTTTCAGGAACAGAAGACACACAAAACACATGGATGGATGCAAAAGTAGGCAATGTTGCAGTAACCCCTAGAAATGGAAAAGCAGTTGAAATAAATGCTATGTGGTATAATGCCAATATGATTATGGCAAACTTAACATTAAAAATTGGAGATTTGCTACAAATAAAAAAATACAAAGACTTAGCAAAAAAATGTAAAAAAACCTTTGAAGAAAAATTTTATAATCCACAAACAAAATGCTTATATGATGTATTAGGAGATGGCAAAATACGACCAAATCAACTATTTGCATTAAGCTTGACCTATCCGGTAATAGATGTAGACTCAGAAATGGCAAAAAATATCATAAATGTCGTAGAGAAAAAATTATTAAATGCATATGGCTTAAAAACCTTAGCCAAAGGAGAAGAAAACTATGTAGAAATCTACGAAGGCGACGCATTTAAAAGAGATAGTAGTTATCACCAAGGAATTACTTGGCCATGGTTATTAGGACTATATTATAATGCACTTAAAAACATGAAAGAAAAAGCAAAAGACGAAGAAAGAGAATTACTAGAAAACAAAATAGACAAATTTGTAGAAAAAACAACAAAGACCTTTAAAAAAGAAATTAACGAAAATGGTTGTATTGGTAGTATTTCAGAACTATATGATTCTGTAAAACCACAATTACCAAAAGGTGCAATAGCACAAGCTTGGAGCGTAGCAGAAGTGTTCAGAATTATGATGAAAAGATGATGAGACAATTCTAGCTAGGTTAGATTTTGAGACAATTGGGGCCAGGTGGGGTTTTGTAGCAAAAATGTCGAATATTGTCGTTTATAGATAAATTTTATCATACGACAAT
>CALWZZ010000055.1 GCA_944386145.1 uncultured Clostridia bacterium
GAACTTTCTTTAGATGGTTCTATTTGTTCTGTAAAAGGTGTTTTACCAATTTGTATTGAAGCCAAACGTTTAGGCATTAAACGAATTCTTTTACCAAGGTCTAATGCCAAAGAAGCTTCTATTATTCAAGATTTAAAGATTATTCCCATTTCTAATCTAAATGAAGTTATTGACTATCTAAATGAAAATTTCGCAATTTCTCCAGAACCAGCAACCAATTTTATTTCTGAAAACCATGCTACTTATGAATTTGATTTTTCTGAAGTAAAAGGACAGGAAAATGTGAAAAGAGCATTGGAAATTTCGGCAGCTGGTGGGCATAATTGTTTACTTATTCGGCAGTCCTGGCTCTGGGAAAACGATGTTAGCACGTAGGCTCCCTTCTATTTTGCCTGATTTAACTTTTGATGAAGCTTTGGAAATAACGAAAATTCACAGTATTTCTGGATTACTTTCAGAAGATACCCCTTTTATTTTTACTAGACCATTTCGAAGTCCTCATCATACTATCACTGAAACCTCTTTGGTTGGAGGTGGTAGGTTTCCAAAACCTGGAGAGGTAAGTCTTGCCCATTATGGTGTCCTATTTTTAGATGAATTAACAGAGTTTCATAAGTCTACTTTGGAGGTTTTAAGAGGTCCTTTAGAGGATAAAATGATAACGGTTAGCAGAGTTGATTTTTCAACCACTTATCCTTGTAACTTTATGTTTGTTGCAAGTATGAATCCTTGTCCTTGTGGATATTATGGTTCAAAAGAAAAACAATGTACTTGTCGTGAAGATCAAATTCAGAAATATATTCACAAAATTAGTGGTCCTCTTTTAGATAGAATTGATATTCATATAGAAGTAGAAGGTGTTAATTATCAAAAATTAGGAAATGATTTACCTTCTGAATCTTCAAGTGAAATTAGAAAAAGAGTAAATAAAGCACGTCAATTACAATTAGAACGTTATAAAAATTATCATATTTTTTCAAACTCAGAATTGACACCTAAATTAATTTCAAAATATTGCAAACTTTCCAAAGAAAGTAAACACATTTTAGAAGAAGCTTTTAACAGACTTGGTCTAAGTGCTAGAGCTTATAGTAGAATCTTAAAAGTTGCTAGAACAATTGCCGATTTAGATAATTCTCCACATATTCAAACACATCATTTAGCAGAAGCTATACAATATAGAAGTTTGGACCGAAAATATTGGTGTCGATGAATGATATCATTAAGAAAGGACTGATTTTATAAAAACAATTTCGATAGATAATAAATTATATCCCCAACAATTAAAAGTAATCCCCAATCCACCTCAAGTGTTATATTTAGAAGGTAATACCAATTTATTACGCAATCCTATGATTGCCATTATTGGGTCTCGTTCTTGTACAAAAAATGGTAGATTATTAGCGCAAAAATTTTCTTATGAATTATCACAATGTGGCATTACCATTGTTAGTGGCTTAGCCAAACGGTATTGACACCGTTTCACATTTATATTCTTATAACCAACTTGGAAAAACAATTGCTGTTCTTGGAAATGGTTTTGAGCATATTTTTCCTGAAGAAAATATAAAACTCTTTAGAAAAATTTTAGATAACGATGGATTAATCATTAGTGAATATCCTCCAAATACAAAACACCAGTCCAAATATTTTTTGGAAAGAAACCGTATTGTTAGTGGTTTATCTTTGGGAACTTTAGTGATAGAAGCTGCTTTTAGAAGTGGCACAAGTGTTACAGCAAGATTAGCGATTTTACAAAATAAAAAACTGTTTGCTCTACCACATGAAATTTGGAATTCACATGGTGTTGGAACAAATATTTTGCTGAGAAATGGTGCTATTGCCGTTACTTGTGTGGAAGATATTTTTCAGGAAATAAAATCTTTGAAAAAATATATAAGAAAACTTAAAGATATTCAAACTATTGATTTATCTTCATTAGAATCTAGTTGTAATCTGTTTCAAAATTTTAGCAATACCTCTACTTATTCTTCTGAATTAAACATGGATACTAACCATCCTTTAAATCTCGATGATACTTCTCCTCTTCTTTCTTCTATCTCTTCTAATACTGCCCAAGAACATACATTAGTGCATAAGAAAAAATTAAATAATACAAAATTTGAAGATATTTATGCACTCATTTCGACAGAACCTATTTCTATTAATGAAATTTGTAAAATAACCTCTAAATCTGTTGCAGAAGTATACAGTAGTCTTTTTACTCTAGAGTTAGAAGGTTATATTAAAAGAGTGGCAGGTGGTTATGTATGTATTTTAGACAAATAACAGGAAAATTGGGCGAAGATTTTGCCTGTGAATATTTACGAAAACAAAATTATCTCATTATTGAAAGGAATTTTTCTTGTTATCAAGGTGAAATCGATATTATTGCTAAAGATATTTCAAAAAATGAACTTGTTTTTATTGAGGTAAAAACAAGAACAAGCCTTAAATATGGTTCTCCTATTGATGCTGTTAATACATATAAACAGAACCATTTGTTTAAGGCTTGCGAATATTATTTATATAAACACAAACTTCATCATCTCTTTGTTCGTGTAGATGTTATTGAGATTTTCATAAAAGACAATCTTCCTTATATTCATCATGTGAAACAAATTTTTTAAAATTAATCAATCTCAACTTTAAAATAATCCTTACATTGTGTACAACCTAGCAATTGACAAATGCAGACAGATTTTTTTCTATCAACATCTACATCTATCCCTTTTAATCTATCATCTAGCAAATCACTATTTAAGTCAGCATTATCACTTCTATGTAACGTTACAGTACTTCCTTTAGCAACTTTTTTATAATATGGGCATAATTTTCCTTGTTTATATTGGATTCCACTTCTATCATATAAATTATGATATTCTTCTCTTTTATATTCTAATCTATAGAGTTCTATTTGTGGTGGAATATTTCTTAAGTATACTCTAAATTGATGATTTTGATGTCTCCATTTATTTCTAGTTTGTGGATGTCCCCAATTAATATTATTTACTGGGATTCCTAATCCAATTTGAAATAGCCTGCATAATCCAATAGGAAGTTCCCATCTTCTTTGGCTTGGTTCTAACTGAATTCTAGGCTTTCCTCGGCTCCCATGGCTATTAGAAGCTTCATTTGGTACTAAAGAGCAAGAATCACAAACCCCTTGTATAAAAGCAAGCGAAATCGGTCTAGAATTTTCCATGTTTAAATGAAATGGGAATTTATCTAATGATGTATTATCTAATTCATCTGTATTTAATAATTCTCTTAAACGTAAAAAAGCTTTAGATATGACTTCCGTTGTTATAGTTATCTCTTTCATCTTCCAATTTCTAGAAGAACTAGAATTTGGAAGATCAATGTTTGCATTTATGTTCCAAACATCTTTTAATAGTCTTATAATAGATGAAAAATCATTCATAAATCTCGAATTTACTGATTCTGTATAGTCCCTTTTAGGAAGAACCGTATGTATATTATCTGCTCTAAGACTTTGATCTGTAGGTCTTCTAAATTTAACCCTAAATTTTAAAATGACACCATCTTCAACTGGATCTATACTACCCTTTCCAAACAAAATACCTAATAAATATGCTTCATTTTCTGTAACTCTTATCAAAATAATTCCCCTCCCTCTGGGAAAGCATTTTGTAACATTAATTTTTTATCTTTAAATTGTACAAATTTCATCATTCTACCATTACTATATTTTAAAATATTGTGATTGACATCAAAATATTGTCTAATACTTCTCCTTAGTTCATATGGGCCAACTAAAAAAACTTTATCTGCATTAAAAATATCACCATACATTTTTGCTTGTGCGATATTTAAAAGTGTTACATCTTCTTTTTTAACTTCTATAATTAAAGTTTTTTCTTTTTGCATATCATCTGTATATATAACCATTATATCTGGTTTTCCTAAGTTTCCTAAAATATCAAATTCTTTTTGGTACTTTTCATATAATTCATTTTCAAATTCTTGCCAAGTTTTAAAAATTTTACAAGGATATCCGTAAAAATCCATATAATATTTAATACTTTCAATGATATCTGGATACATTTCTTTTTCATTGTTATATTCCATACACGATTTCCATCCTTTTTTTCTTATATTTTGGAAATTGCCACATTGTTTCGATTTCTTTTCTCAATTCTCCATTTATACCATAGTTCTCGTAAAAAAATTCATTTCTTACTTCTGCAAATTGTCTATCATTCCTTAACGGTTCTAAATTTTCAATTAGTGCATTGATTTCCTGTTCATTTATTTGTTGTATGTTGGGAATACATATATCTTCAATATAATATTTGTCAATATGAATTGTTAATTTTGAATCATTTAATGCATTTACATGTATCATATAATTGGCAATTGGGGTATCTAAAAAATTTGCTATATAGCAAAGCTGTTCATACGTCATATTTTCTTTTGGCTTTAATATCGTAATTGTGTCTGAAATTTCTTTATCATCACCCCTTATCACATTGGCCACTAATCTATAGGCTATATTTTGCAATCCAATATAATATTTATCCCCTTGAGTTAAAATTGTATCATTATAAAAATTTATGTTTTTTCCTCTTAATGACTGTTCTAAATTAGAAGTTCCTCTATAAATATCAAATATTTCTGACAATCTACTTGTACCAATCATATTGACAATTTCATTGGAAATTGTGTCATTATTTATTTTTATCGTATCCCTTGCATTTCGCGTTAATGTAACCATTCTATCAATATTTTTACTTTTATATTGATATCTTTGTACATCTACTTGTCCTTTTTTTAAAAATAATGCGATTGTTTCAATATCTGCCCCTAAAAAATCATTTTTTCTAGTATCGATTATTTTATAAATTTGTGTATTCTCAATGATTTTTTTCCTTAAATTTTGATACTTTTTATTTCTCAAAACAGTATTTGGCAAAATAAAAATTAAATATCCATCATCTTTTAAAAGGTCAATTGCATGACTTACAAATCCTTCTGTTGTATCAACATATTTTTGATCTGTCGGCAAATTAAAGGGTGGATTCCCAATAACCACGTCAAATTTTATTTTAGGATTATATTGTAAGAAATCTTTCGTAATTACTTTTGCAGTTTGATATTTTTCTTTAATTGCTTTTGTCTTGTTCTTATCTTTATCTATTGCATAAATCTCATTATTTTCTATTAGTTGCTCAATGAAAACACCATCACCACATGAAGGTTCCAAAATTGTTTTATTTTCAAAAGGAATTTCTGCTTCTTGCAAAATCCTATCAACTAACTGTGTGGGCGTAAAAAATTGAGCTTTTTTCTTTCTTTCTTTATATACTTTTGTTTCTTTTTCTTTCACTTTCACACCTCAAAACACATAACATATTGAAAAATATGATTTAAAACGATTTTATATGGATATCCAAATGGATAAATTGATTTCTGATTTTGTATAAAATAAGAAGTACCATTATAGCAAAATCCATCTTCACACATGAATTTTATAACATCTGAATGTACATCTTTTTCTTTTTTATCTACCGTAAAATCGCTAATAACGATGTATACTTTTCCTCCTGGACTCATCTTGGTTTTTATATCTTTAAATAGTTTTTTCATCGTTTTTATATATTCGTCATAATCATCAATATTTCCAATGTCTTCGTTACTATTACTATAAAATTCTACGCCTTGTCTAGTTTGCGTATTATCATGGCGTACCCCTTTATTTTCATTTTTTAATATATTACAATATGGTGGCGAAGTAATAACATATTCTACTTTATGCTTTATCTTTTTTACTTCTTTTAATGAATCACCATTGATAATTTCATATCTTCCTTCTGTCTTGTCAGTCAACTCTAACAGCTTGAATCTTTCTGGGATTAAATCTACATATTCTTTATTTAATTCGATTCCTATTGTATAATTATTTTTCGTGTATGTCCCTATAATAGTAGAACCAATTCCTAAAAATGGATCTAGTATAGTTGAATTCTCGATATTCTCGAGATTACAAAGTTCTTCTATATCATTATAACTAAATGGAGCTGGGTGTTTTAAACCAATCTTATCTATTTTGGATTTACTATAAATAAAATGCTCCTCTTTTTGGTTATACAATATTTCATATTTTTTTATACTTTTTATATCTTTGAAATTTTTTTCTTCTAGTCTATTTAAAAATAACTGTAATGTTACATATGTATTTTCATTTTTTAAATATACAATTATTCTTCCTCTATATTCTAATCCATTTAAATGGCATATATCTACGATATATTTTGATAATAATATATTGTTTTCTATAATATTATTTAATACGAAGTAATGATAAGAATTGTATCCACTATTTACTATTTTTTTTGTTGCATTTTTTATCTCTTCTATACTATTTACTTTGAATATTGTTGCATCATATTCTATATCTTCTGGTTTGTTTTCTTTTGTTAGATTAGAAAAAACTTCTCCAGAAACCCTTTTTTTATATACAAATTCTATCATCTTTTTTTCTAGATTTTCAATGTTTTCTATTTCCCAAAAATTAATTGCTGTTCTTATCCAACTTTTCCCGTCTAAATAGTTTACTTTGTTTCTTTCATCATATTTTTTTTCCATATAGTAAGTCAATCCTTTCTCAAGGCACAAATTTGGCTGGAAAAGTATTAAATTTTGGCATAGCCAAAATTATATTTTTTTCAACCTTTTTTCCTAAGTGATCTGTTATTTCTATGTTTTTCATCATTCTATCACAAAAAATTGTTTTGTGCAATAATAACATGAATATTGTTTAGTTTTAGGCGGGGAAACGCCTCATTATGCTGGGGGATAAAATATATTCGTTAAAAGATTCTTGATATTATTCCTGATAAAGATTTTGATTATGTTTCTGATATTCTTGATGATTTTAGAGAAGAACTGCTAAATCATTGTGTTTATTGGAATGAGAAGTATTATAAAGCTGGTCTTTGTGATATTGTTAAATTATTCATAAATGAATAGAAAAGGCAAGTCTATTCTCGCCTTTAATTTTTAATATATTTGACTTTTGATATTTTTATTTTAATTATTTCTCTAATTTTTTAAACATCCAATTGGAACTACATATACCCCATCTTCTCTTCTATATGCATATTTTCCTGTTGCTGTAAGTACAAGTAAAAATGATGGGTTTTTCATTTTAGTTATATCAATTCTTGATTTTAATTTCTTTAATGTCTCTGCTCCTTCATTTATTAAACTATCTCCACCTAATTTTATTTCTATTAAACCATAAGAACCATCCCTTAAATGAATAACAGCATCACATTCCAAATCATTTGCATCTCTATAATGATAAACTTTTCCTTTTATGCTTTCTGCGTAAACTCTTAAATCTCTTATACATAATGTTTCAAATAATAAGCCAAATGTATTCAAATCATTTATTAAATCTTTTGGTCCTATTCCTAATGAAGCAACAGCTATAGATGGATCAATAAAATATCTTGTATCAGATGTTCTTATTGCAGTTTTACTTCTTAAATTTGGATTCCAAGCTGGTGATTCTTCTACTACAAATATCTTTTTTAATGCATTTACATATGACAATACGGTATCTGTATCTAGAGATGTAGAATCATTAGCAATCATATCACTTCTTAATGTATCATTTGATGCTTGCGTTCCCATATTTCTTGCATATGACCTCATAAGATTTTTTACTCTTTCTGGATTTCTAGAAATGCCATCTGCTTCTGAAATATCTCTGTTAACAACAGCATCATAGTAATCATAAGCTTGTTCAAGAGCTATTTCTTCTTCCATAAAAATTGCTCTTGGCCATCCACCTCTACATACTAAATAAGCCATCTTTTCTAAGTCTATATTATTTATTCCTTCTATCTTTTTTGTTCCATCAAATAAATCTATTAAGCCAACCTGACCTGTTGATTCACCTGACTCGTACAAACTCATTGGTCTCATTAATAACCATGCAAATCGTCCTGTACCACTATGAGTTACATCATCCATTTTCGCTGGAACAGAAGATCCTGTTAAAATAAATTGTCCTTCTGCATTTCTATGATCTATTTCATACCTTATTGCATCCCATAATTTTGGTGCAATTTGCCATTCATCAATTAATCTTGGTACTTCTCCTTGTAAAAGTAAACTTGGATTGATTTCAGCCATTGTTAAATTTTGTTCTTTTTCATCAGATTTAGCCATATATAATATACTTTTAGAAATTTGTTCAGCTGTTGTTGTTTTTCCACACCACTTTGGTCCTTGTATTAAAACAGCTCCTTTTCCTTTTAATTTTTTTTCTAAAATCTCATCAACAATTCTGTTTTTATAATCTTGCATGACTCTTATCCCTCCTTTACTTTATTATATTATACCATTACTTTTAAAATTATACAATGTTTTTCGGTTGTTTGTGTAATTATTTTTCGGTTATTTGTTGATTTCTATTTCGGTTAATTGTTGCTTTTTTATTTCAAACTTTTGTGATATTTTGTTTCAAAAATTTGTGATTTATTTTTTGTGTTATATTTTTATAGTAATCTATTTCTTTGCATATATGTCTCTTCTTTGTGAAAATATTGAACTATTTGAGCTATCGCCTGCTAACATCATTGATATTCCAGTTTCTCCGTCTGCAATATTACATGGCCAATATGGATTTCTTAATTTCTTTCTCGTATAATATATTTATACGAGAATAGGAGAAAAATTGATAATGTTTCAAAAGAATTAATGGAAAGAAATATATTACAGATAGAATTCCAAATAGCAGAAAAATTATAGGAGGTGATTTTCATGATAGGAAATCCTGTTAACTATGATAAAAAATTTAAAGATTGCATTCCCACTCTTCCTATAAAGTTAGATCCAGAGTTAAAAAGATATTTAAATTTAATATCTGGAAAAGAAGTTTTAGATTTAGGAATTGGACAAGGTAAAAATTCTATTCCTTTAGCTGAATTAGGTTTTAATGTAACTGGTGTAGATTATTCTACTAAATGTTTAGAAATTTGTAAAAATAATTGCAATAAATTAAATTTAATACATAGTGATATTAGAACATTTAATATAGAACAAGGTAAATATAATCTAATCCACTCTAGATTTGTATTACATTTTTTTATAAGGATGATAGTTATGAGATTATAAAAAATATCAAAAATGCTATAAAAATCGGTGGTATAGTATATATCTATGTATTTTCATTAAATGATCCAAAATTACAAAGATGTATTAATTCAGCCGATTTTGATAATTTAGAAAATAATATTTTTCATCATAAAACAAGTGATACTTATGTTAGCTTTTTTGCTAAAGATGAAATTTTAGATTTATTTAAAGATTTTGAAACTATTTGCATATCTGATGAATATTGTTTAGATTTAGGTGGAGAAACACCTCATTATGCTGGGATTATAAAATATATTGGTAAAAGAATTAAATAATTTATATGAAAATTCGGAGGATTTAATTGTTAAAATAAAAAAATAAGAGTCCACAATCTCTTGAGACTCTAATAAAATTTGTGGTTGCGGGGGTAAGACTCGAACTTACGACCTTCGGGTGGTTATTTTTTATATTGTGTGGGTATATCTACATAACATAGATATACCTTTAATTTATCCAACAATACAATGTTCA